>JAJZRK010000027.1 GCA_021802745.1 bacterium | reverse complement strand
CTGGAGACGGTGCCGGCGAGCATTGCGAGGAGAAGAAGGCGCATGCTGTGATTCCGGTGGGGGGTCAGTTCAGCAACCGCGGCGCGTGCCCGGCAAGACGGAATTCGGGTTGCATCAGCACGGTCGAGCAGAAAATCCTGATCGGCAGTCTCCCTCTCACCGCAGCGACTTCCGAATCGTGTTGAGGGTCCGCGTCTTCAGCCCCTCCAGTGCCGTGCGCGCCTGCGGGCTCCAGCGCAGCAGGTCGCCGGACAGCATCACCACCGTTCGCCCGCCCCGCCCATCAAAGACGCCCACGCGCCCGAGCGGCGTGTGCAGCACGCCCCCGGCGGCGTACCGGTCGGACGTGAAGTGCACGGTGGCGGCGCTGAGCCCCCACGTGCGTATCGCGTCCCCCTTGTACTCGAGACGCAGAATGCCGTACCACTCGGCGAGCGTTGCCGTGCGATACGCGCTGTCGGCCTTGAGGATCGGCTCGAAACCGGCCGTGGGGTGCGCGAAGACGGTGCGCCATCGCGGCGGCTTGAGCTCCGCGAGCGTCCAGTGCTCGCGCTTCCCTCGCCAGCACTGGCTCGTCGGGCTCAGCACGAAGCCGACGACGGAGAGTCGGCAGCTGGCCGCCAGGCGCTCCACAAAAGTCATCGAGTAGCTGCTCGACGCAAACAGCTTCCAGCGCTCGCCGATGGCCGCGTACGTGGCGGCCGTGCGATCGAGTTCGGCCTTCAGCAGAAACTCGAGCAGGGCGTACGCGCTGCTCGCCACGGCGCAGATGGCCACCGAGGCCACGCGATCGCTGTCCTGAAACGCGAGCGGCTTGCCGGCAATGAGCAGGCCGCTCCCGAATGGCGGCAGCACCGTGCGCAGCGAACCCATGTCGGGAACATCGACCGCGGCAATGGTGCTTCCCCGCCCCTTCTCGAGGCCGCCGATCACCCGTTGCAGCACGCTGTCCACGGCGAGCCAGGTGGCGTTCCGCTCCGGCGTTCCGCCATGCGCCTGCTCCACCAGTTCAGTGCCGCGCACGCGCACCCTGCGCAGTGTGGCCGCCGGGCCGCTGTCCACGAGCAGCTTGTCGAACTCGGCGGTCGGCCAGGTTGCACGCCGTAGCGCAACGCCGAGTGCCGACGGGTCGGTGGCGCGATACGCCGGATGATAGGTGGTGCACTCCGCCTGCGCTTTCGTGTCCTGCGCCGGCAGCGCGCGGGCGAGCGCGGCGCACGGCAGCGCCGCCAACAGCAGTGCATTTCGCAATTGACTGATCGTCATGGGCAGGCCTTCTTCGCCGCCATCAGCATCTCGGCGCCGGTGAGCAATCGTTCGAACCATCCGTCCTCGGGGCGGTCTCCTCCCGGGGCGACATGCGACCTGAACGTCGCCATCGCCGCGCGCAGTTGCGTCATGGCCGCGGTATTCGGGCAGGCCAGCTGCGGCAGCTTCGCCCACTGCGCCGGCCAGTCAATGGTCTGCTGCTCGGCCGCCGTATACCTCGCACCCCGGATCATGCCCGCGATCAGCGGTGCCACCTGACGCGCGAGCAGGTAGTTGGCGAAGCCATGCACGTGCGTGATCTCCGGCTTCCCGCCCGGCGGCGCCACTACGCCCAGCGAAGTGACCAACCCCGCCAGACCCGTGGCCTCCGCCGTCGCCCAGTCCGGCGCCCACGCGAGCGCATGCGCGGCTTCATGACGCCGCCACGGCAGCAGCCACGGAATGGGATCGAGTTCCTGTCGCACATTCACGAAACTCTGCACGAGCGTGGGCGAGCTTCCCGGAACGAGCGGCGGCGAATACACATCGCTTTCATCAATGAGAAAGGGCGCCACGTTGGCGAGCGTGACGAAGGCGTCAATGCCCCCGGTCACCTGCCACGGGCCGCTGCCGGCGAGATACCGCAGCGCATACGTGGTCGCGGCCGTGCCGAGCGAGTGGGCAACGACGATGCGCCGCGTCTTGTCGTTGAGCTTGCGGGCGAGCGCATCGGCACGCGTGATTGCCGTGTTGATGGCCGCCGTCGCCTGCGGCCGCGCCTGCGCCTTGTCCGACCACCAGAGCAGGACATCGAGGCAGTTGTTCCAGAGGAAGGGCTCGCCCGCCAGGTCGGCGATGCGCGCATCGCTGAGCGCACCGCCGGCAATGTCCTTGAGTGCAGCCGCGCGATCCTGCGCCCCCGCGCGAAACTGGTCGAACGCGTCGTAGTAGCTGACCGGGATCACCCAGGTCTTCTTCTCACTCCCCTTCGGCACCTTGTCCGGAATCGGATCCATCCACTCCAGCGCGGCGAAACCGAAGGCCTTCTGAATGCTGGTCATCGCCTGCTTCACATCGGCCGACCACGAGGCGCCGCCGTTGGCGGCCGCCCCGCAGCCCATGCCATGGACGAGATAGACGAGAGTGGGCATGGGTCAGAGCACCTTGACCACGCTGGCCGGCGGTGCACCCGGCGCGCGTGATCCCGTCCAGTTGCGCTGCTCCGCCTGCTCGACGCGCTTCGCCTCGCCCTTCTGCACGTCCTTCAGGGCGCTCGCGTAGGCGATGATGCTCGTCCAGAAGGCCGATCCACCGCTGATGAGGAGGCCGAAGAGCGGAAACGGGATCTCCAGGGTGGGGCCCACCTTCACCGTGCCGCCGTAGGCTCCGTCGCCCGACGCGACCACGAAGGCCGTGAGCTGGCTCGCGAAGATCGTGACGAGCAGGACGCGCAGGCGGCGATCCTTGTCGGCGCGCGCATCCGACTCCCCCCATCCCGGGCGGACCGCCTCGCTGAGCGAGGGAATGAGGGATTTGACGATGGTCACCAGCCGCTCCACGGCCAGACTGCCGGCGAGGGCGAGCGACGCGAGCGTACCGAGGGTGTCCGGCATCTGCGTGATCCTCCCGAGCTGCGTGAATGCCTGCGACGTGCGCGGGCGGCGGAGCAGGCTCGCCGCCCTATCACGCCAAGTCACCTAGTATTCAACGAACGCGGGCGTTGCGCCAGTACTGGTGGTGGCCGAGTGCGATGGCGGAGCGACGGCGCGTGGCCGCGCGACGTGGACGCGGCGCGCAGCACGGGCGGCGCGCCGGCGGGGTGAGGCAGAGCGCGCCGGGGATTTCCTCGTCACCGGCTCGGCGAATCCGCTGACCATGCGGCAGGTCGCCGACAGCCTCACGGGCCGGGCCAGTTACGTTCGCCTGCACGGCCTCACCCGGCGCGAGGCGCTTGGCCACGGCGCCGCTGGCGCCTGGGACATCCTCGTGAATCACCCGGTCGAGTCATGGAGCGAGCGGCTCGACGCACTCGCGCTTCCCGAAGGCGACTGGCGCGCCGACGCGCGCACCGGTGGCTTTCCGTGGCCGCGCCTTCATGTGGCCGATCAGGACGACCGGACGCGCTGGCTCGACTCGTATGTGCGCACGCACATTGATCGCGACCTGCGGGAGCTTGCCACGGTCGAGGATCCGCTGCGGTATCATCTGCTAATGCAGGTGGCGGCGGCGCGCGTCGGCAACCTGCTCAACCAGACGGAACTCGGCCGCGACGCGCGGCTCGGGCAGGCACAGGTGCACCGGTGGCTGGCGCTCATGGAGACGTCTTATCTGCTGACGCGAGTCCCCGCGTTCGGGCGAAATGCCACGACACGCCTCATCAAGTCGCCGAAGCTCTACTGGAACGACACCGGCGTCGCGATGCGGCTCACCGAACGACATGCGCCATCCGGCGCGGACTTCGAGAATCTGGTGTTTGCCGATCTTGCCACCTGGCGTGATGCGCAGCTGCGCCCGGTGAGCGTCTCGACGTGGCGCACGGCCGACGGCCGCGAGATTGACTTTGTGGTGGAAGCGCCGCCGCGCGGCCTGCTGGCGGTGGAGGTCAAATCCGGCGCCACGCCCACGCCGCGCGACGCGCGTCACCTCGTCGAGTTTGTCTCAGAGTACGCCGGCGATCGTGCCAAGGGCGTGCTGCTGCACGAGGGCGAGCGCACGATCGCCTTTCACGATCGCGTCGTTGCGGTTCCGTGGTGGAGGGTGCTGTGAGGCGCATGCCCGAAGCCGTGCGCTGAACCACAGCCCGGCGCTCGACGGTCATGCGCGACGCAGTTCACTGCCTCAGCCGCGCCGCGCCGCCTCGATGGCCGCGATGTCAATCTTGCTCATCTGCATCATCGCCTCGAACGCGCGCTTGGCGGCGGCGCGATCGGGGTCGGTGAACGCCTCCATCAGCGCGGCCGGCGTGATCTGCCACGACAGGCCCCACTTGTCGCGGCACCAGCCGCACTGGCTCGGCTCTCCCCCATTCTCGATGATGGCATTCCAGTACCGGTCGGTTTCGGCCTGGTCCGCGGTGGAAACCTGAAATGAAAACGCCTCGCTGTGCTTGTATTTCGGGCCGCCGTTGAGGCCGAGGCACGGAATGCCCATCACCGTGAACTCGACGGTCAGGACGTCGCCCTGCTTCCCCGACGGATTGTCGCCCGGGGCGCGGTGCACCGCGTGGACGGACGAATCGGGAAAGGTCTCGGCGTAGAACCGCGCCGCCTCCTCTGCGTCGCCATTGTACCAGAGACAGATGGTGTTCTTGGCTTTCATTGCGCCACCGCCCGCGGCCGCGGCACCACCGGGTCAATGAACTCGACCTTCGCGTGGAACGTGCGCCCTTCGTGCGCCGCAACCGTGAAGGCAATCGGCTGACCGATGTGGAGCTCGCCGGCGTACCGCTCGGGCACCTCGATGACGGCGCGCTGCGGATCCATGGTGTGCAGCGCGCGCAGCAGATCAGCGTCAATGCGCACGAGCGGCGTGCCCGAATCAACCTGCTGCCCTTCGCGGAACAACAGCGCCACCACGCGCCCGGACTCGTCGGGCTTCAGTTCCACCGCGTTGAGCGCTTCGACGCGCCCAGTGGCGCGCACCTCGGAGGTCACCGTGCGGCACCGCGCGGTGTCCACGTCCACCGGCATGATGCGCCGGCGCGGCGAGCGCGCGGTGTCGAAGAGCTGGTTCCTGTCTGTCATCGTTCCGCCCGTGCCTGATGGTTGTCAATGAACGGCGAGTGGTATCGGCGGGCGTCCTACAAGGATGATCCCAGGCTGGCGAGGAGTTCGTCGAGTTGGTCGAACGCCTCAGGCATCGCACCGGTGGATCCGGAGTTGGCGTCGAGCGCTTCCTTGGAGGGATAGAGATCGCGGAGCACGACCAGCGTTTTGCCGGCGGTTTCCTCGAGGGTCACCGTGGAGACGGTGATGCCGCCGTCGCCTTCCTCGTTGGTCCAGACGAGACGCGAAGGGGGTGTCACTTCCAGGTACTTGCCGAAGAACTCCATGGTCGAGTCCTCGTGCTTGAAGACCAAACGGTAGCCGCCGCCAACACGAGCATCAATCTCGCAGGAGAGCAGGTTCAGGCCGTACGATCTTGGCACCCACCACTGCCTGAACAGATCGGCCTTGGTGAACGCCTGGAACACGAGGCGCGCCGGACCATTGACGGTTCGCGTGACGACGAGTTCGCGATCGGACGTCCGTTCCACCGTCGTCTGGTTCTTGTTTGCGGCGGCTTCACCTGCGCTTCTTGCGTCCATCGGCTCGCTCCTTTCGTTTCAGGTTCTCGACCACCTTGTCCAGCTCGTCGAAGCGTTCGCTCCAGAGCTGGCGGTACCATTCGATCCACTCCGCCTCTTCCTGCAGACCGCGTTGGCCCAGCCGGCAGGTGCGCACGCGTCCGACCTTCTCCGTGGTGACGAGCCCCGCCTGCTCCAGCACGTGGACATGCTTCTTCATGCCCGTGAGGGTCATGTGGAACCGCTGGGCAAGGACGGTGATGGAAGCGTCCGACCGCCCGAGCTGCTCCAGCACCCCGCGCCGGGTGGCGTCGGAGAGTGCCCCGAACGCGGCATCGAAGTTGGCGCGGGTAAACTGAACCATGTGGTTCAGTATAGGGGATGAAGTGGTGGGGAGCAAGGGGGGGGCATGGCGGCTGGTGCCTTGGTGGATTCGGCTCGCCGGCTGCCCCGGGCCGAGCAACCGATGCGCCAAGTATCGTAGTCGCAGTGTGTTATGGATTGCTGGTCATGGTATATTCGTCGTAACGTTATGTTTAATAACATGTTACTTGTATTCTGTCAGATAGTCTGCTATAATCATGACAGGAGGAATCATGGGTCGCTATTCCGTCGCCGCCAGGATCGAGAAGCATGTCACCACGCTCCCGGAAGGCTCGCCCGTCCGGGCAGCGTCGTTCGCGCGTCTGGGCTCGCGACCTGCCGTCGATCAGGCGCTCTCCCGACTGGCCAAGCAACGACGGCTGGTGCGCATCGGGCGTGGCGAGTACGTCGCACTCGTGGCATCGCGATTCGGCAAGCGCACGCCGTACGCGGAGCGCGTGGTCGAGCAGCTTCGCCAGATCAGTGCGGAGACCATTGTCCCCAACGGAGCGGTGGCCGCCAACAAGTTGAAGCTGACGACGCAGGTACCCATGCAATTGGGGTACCTCACCTCCGGCGCAACACGCACGTTTCAGCTCGGGCCAGAGACGGTGGTCCTTCGCAAGGCTCCCCAGTGGATGCTGGTCGCGCCGCATACGAGGGTGGGAGAGGTCGTGCGTGCCCTGGCATGGCTGGGCCCATCGCAGGTCCGCGAGGCACTCGCGCTCGTGGGCGCGCGCCTGTCGGCGGAGGAGCGACAGCAGTTGCGCTACGTGAGCATGATGGCCCCCGAGTGGCTCCGCGGGGCGATCGCAGGAGCCTTCACCAATGGCTGAGGCGTTCTTCGACCTGTCGCCGGACGACCAGCGAGCCGTCTTGCGTGTCGAGGAGGGCGGCGCCCCTGCCCCGTTCATCCTCGAGAAGGACATCTGGGTTGTGTGGACGCTCGGCGCGCTGTTCACCTCACCCGTCGAGCGTCCGAGCGGTGCGTGGGTCGTCAGCCCGTTCCACTCCCGCAGCTGCCCCGCGTCGCGTCAGCGCCGCTGACGCAGCATCGCAAGGAACTCCTCGGGCGAATAGACCGGCAGGACCGCGTGCCTGAAGCCCGCCTCGTCGCGCGTCACCACGCCCTGCGCGCGGGCCCGTCACCGGTGCTTCTTCTCCAGGTGCCGACGATACGCCTGTTCTTCAACCGGACGTTCGCGCAGAACGCCGATGAGCGAGCGCACCTTGGGTCCGAGCCTCGTGCCTTCCGCATCCTCAGCCTCGAGCGCAGCGAAGTAATCGGCGACGACGGCCGAGACCGACTTGCCTGAGCGCTTGGCATAGGCCTTGGCGCGACGAATGAGCTGGGCGTCCAGGCGGAGGGTGAGTTTGGTGTCCATGGGGTTTTGCGTGAGGTACGATCCTGACTGAGAAATTCAACTTATGTGAGTCTCCTGGAGATGCTCGCGCTGAGCGCGCGCGGCGCTCACAACACCGGCTCCTCGGCAGCGTCCGCGCGCGACTACGGCCCTCCCGCCAACCACGTCGCGTGCAGCGCGCTCCCGTGCCGTGTCGCCTCAATGACACGTTCGAGGAAGGCCGCCGTTCCCGCGACGACGGATGCGAGTTCCTGCGGCGCGACCAGCACGCCGTTCCTGCGCAGGAACCCCTGCCACTGGACCTGTTTCCCGCGAATGGCCGCGAACGCGGGGGTCAGCGCGAGCGGCAGCGATTCGGGAATCGGCGTTCGCCGGCGTTCGAACGTCGCGCTCAGAGCGCGCGCGAGAACGTCGCCCTCGAATCACCCATGCTGTGCCAACGCATGGATGTCGAAGAAATCGCGCATGCGACTATTGGCTTCGCCGAGCACGACCATCGCATGCAGCTTCTCGGCGATAGCGGTCTCTCGACGGTAGGCGCGCAACCGCGGTCTCGGGAAATCGAGGAGCGCGGGGTACTCGAGCCAGACCGGCTCGGGCGACACCGCATCGGCGAACCGCGTGAGCACCCGGTTCGGGTCCATGCCGAGTTCCCGGGCGTGGCGCGCGAGCCACACCTGGATCGACACCGGGAGCCCCTCGTGCGCGCGCGTCATCCCACGAGCGCCTCGAGAAAGGGGCGCATGACACGCTCCACTCGGCAGACGCGCGCGTAGCGGTGCATTTCGTCCATCGTGAATCGCCTGGCGCGCCAGCTTTCGCGGAGCGCTTCGAGGGCGACATCGAGCCCGACCTTGTTGCGGTACTTGAAGATGTCGGCGAGGGTCTTGGGCACGCCGTACACGCGGACATGCTCACCCTCGATGCGATGTGTTTCGATGCCCTCGGTGAGCGCCGCGCCGCTGAAGCGAAGGACGCGCAGCCGAGGCCATGCGAGCGCCGGCGCGCGGCTACGCCGATCGACAGCGATCCACACCTGGTGGGGAAGCTGCGTGCCGATGTCATGGAAGCTCAGCGCGGAAAGCAGACACACGACCGCCTTGGGAGCGACTGCGGCGACGATGGCGAGGCTGTGATGCTCGGTGATCGGCGCGCCCGGCAGGCGGTACCGGCCCGGCGCAACGCGCTCGAGAGCGCCCGAGCGGACCAGGCGGCTCAGCGTGTGTGTGTGGATTCCTGCTTCTACCACTTCCCGCCGGCTGATCGAACCTCGGCGGCGGGCAAGGCGCAGAAGGCACTTGGCGGCATCGGCGGTTGGCATGTGGCTAAATGTAGACAGATATGCATAAATGTCAACGATTCGCCACGCGCGCTGGCGAGAAGGAAAGCCCGTGGACTGAAGCCCACGAGCGTCTTCGTGCAACTTCGAGAACCCGCTTCATGGAACGAGCATCCAAACAGGCTGCGACGTATTCAGGCCTTCCCATCTCGCGTTTCCGTTCGTCGGTGAATGACGGTGTTGCTGCTGGAATTGCAATCAGTTGATCCATTTTTTGACAAATTGAAGCGATTGCCCCAAATTGCGTCCGCAGGCCCAAGGCGGCCCAGTGCCTTTTTCCGAGACCTTCCGATGCCCCCATTCGAAGCCACCAGCAAGGCCGAGCTCGCGCGACGCATCAAGCGAGCGCGGGAGAGTTCCGGGCAGAGTCAGCAGTCGTTTGCCGACGCCATCGGCGTCTCTCGCTCGGCGCTCTCCGAGATCGAGGCCGGGAATCGGGCGGTCTCGGGCATCGAGCTGGAGCGTATCGCGTACCACGTGGGGCGCGAGCTGACGGATTTCCTGGCGCCGGAGTTCCGCGAGGATGATCTCATTCACGCGCTGTTCCGCGCCCCTGCCGATGTTGCATCGGGTGCGACGAGCGCGAGTGAGCTCCGGAAGTGCCTGGCGGTTGCCCGGGAGCTGCAGGCGCTCGAGCTGCTGCTTGACGTCCCGCGCAATCCGCGTGCCGGTGCCACGTACGATATGGATCCGCCGGGCACGCGCTGGACCGCCGTGCAGCAAGGCGAGCACGTGGCGGAGGCGGAGCGGCGGCGCCTCGGACTCGGCAGCGCACCCATCGCCGACCTCGCGAGCCAGCTTGACTCCTGGGGCGTGCGGGCGGCGCTCGTGGAGCTTCCGGATGACATCTCGGGGCTGACCATCGGCTCCGGCGACGTCGCCCCATTTGTGGCGGTCAACAGCACGCACGCGTCGGCGCGTCGGCGCTTCTCTCTCGCGCACGAATACTGCCACGTGCTGCTCGATCGCAACTTGAGCGGCAGCATCAGTCGTTCATCGGAACGCGACGACCTTCGGGAGGTCCGCGGCAATGCCTTCGCGGCGGCATTTCTGATGCCGGAGGAGGGCCTCAGGGCCAACGTGGAAAGCCTGGGCAAGGGTCAGTCGTCGCGCATGGCGGCGGCCGTCTTCGACGAACAGGATGCCATCCGCGCTGAGCATCGGGCGGCACCGCACTCGCAGGACATCCAGCTTTACGATGCACTGCAACTGGCCGTGAAGTTCGGCACCAGCCTGATGGCGATGGCGTATCGCCTGCGCAATCTGAAGCTGATCACGGAGCCCGAGTTGGACGCGTTGAAGGAGGCGAGTGCCTCGCAGGGTGTTCAGGCACTCGCGCGGTCGTTCGGCATTGCGACCCCCGACGATGTGCGACCCTCGGAGTTGCCGGGGCACTCGCAGCGCTTCGTGGTGCTCTCGCTGGAGGCGTATCGTCGTGAGCGGATCTCGAAGTCGAAGCTGCGCGAACTGCTCGCCATGGTGTCGTTGAATGGCGCCGACATCGATGCCATCGTCGAGGACGCCGAATTGGCGGCCGACGCCGCGTCAGTGTAAGAGCGCCGGCGTTTGCCCCGCATCGTCATCGCGGACACGAACGTCCTCATCAATCTCGCGATTGCGGATGCGTTGCCGTTGCTGGCGCAGGTACCGGACTTACGCTTTGTGGTGTGTGCTGACGTCCTTGGCGAACTGACGGATTCTGCGCAATCAGCTGGCGTGCACGCGAGCATCGCCAACGGTGCGCTATCGGTCGTCGCGTTCGAGACGACCGCCGAATTGGCCACATACGCCGCGCTTCGCCGGATCATAGGTCAAGGTGAGGCGGCCGCCCTTGCGCTCGCCGAGCATCGCGGGTTTGCCATTGCCTCGGACGAAAAGCGGGTGTTTCGCCGCGAGGCGACAGCGCGCCTCGGCGCGGGCCACATCGTGACGACTGCGGACGTGTTCGTGGCGTGCATTCGCGCCGGGGCGATCACGATTGAGCATGCGGACGAGGCGCTGCGGACGCTGGCCGCCAACAGGTTCACGTTGCCGTTCACGAGCTTCCGTGACGTTCTTTGATAGGCTCCGGCTTCCAGCGCGCGGCGGCGCAGAACGCAATACCACCCGAGCCCGCGTCAACGCGACCGCCCCCGATAGACCTCCGGCTCCAGCGCGCAGGTGCTCTGCAGCGCACCGCGGAGCGTGAACAACCTGCGCGCGCGGTCGAAGTCGAATACCCGGTACAAATGATAGCATGCGTCGTGCTGCGTGGACGTGTCGTACTCGTTGCGCGTGACGAAGAATGGCATGAACTCACCCCCGCGCGTCGTCTTGACCTCGATCAGCCGATCCGCCCCGTTCTCGTCGAACGAGTGAATGTCGTACCCCAGACCGTCGCCCTTCGTGTGCGCGACGTGCTCGATGAAGCCGGCGAGCTTGCGCCGGCCAGCAGTCCACAGTCGGCGGTGTTCGAATGCGAGCACCGCCTGCTCGCCGGCGAGGCCGAGCGAACGGTTCGCCGCTTCTCGGCGCACGTAGTCGGTGGGCCGAGCGGCCGACATTCTCACTCGATGTTCCGACACCCGCGCGCGGGGGACCTCGAACTTCGGCACCGCCACGAGTTTCAGCGCCGGCGACCCAGCAACTGTCGGGGACGCCATACGATCAGCCGCCTCAACCATGCGCTCGGCAAGCTTCGGTTGCGTCAGCACGCGGGCCGACACGACCTCGCGGAGCATCTCCTGGATATTCGCACGAGGCTGGTAGCCGTCTACGTAGCGAAGTCCGAGCTCAATGAGGACGGCGCTGACGTTCGCGTGTTTGAACTCAATCGCTTGCCGCCGGCGCGCCGGCAGGCGCCGCTGCAGGAGGCGGTTGTGCTCCGCCTTGTTATAGCGCCTGCCCTCGAGCTCCAGGGCGAGCATCTGCAGGTAGTCCTCAACCAACGCCTCGACCTCTTGGCGGGTCCAAGGACTCCCGGCTTCCGCAGCAGTGGCTCGGCGACTGGGCATCCGTTACCAAGTCGGGGGCAGTTCGGCGAGCATGACGCGATTAGCTTCGACGCGGATGATGCCCTCATCCGCGTCGCCCTCTCCCGAGTAACGGACTGAGCCGTTCAGCACATGACCGCGTGGGGCGAAGAACTCGTCGATCAGCACCCGCAACCACCGCTCGTAGTCGTAGAACTTCGCACATTCGTCCCACCGCAGGGCGCGTCCGTCAGGTGCCGGTTCCCAGTGGCACGGCGCATCTGGACGCCCGGAGATCGACTGCGATGCGGCGTGCCCCCAATCGGTGGCGATGCGACTCGACAGTTCCGCGACCACGTCGCTCGGCAACGCGGGAGCGATTTCGAACTGCCCCCAGAAATGCGTCTCGTAGCTCATGGCTTGCTCGGATTGAGGTTCCTGCGCAACGTCGCCAACAGCTCGGCGGGGGACACCACCGGAATCTTGGCGGACTTGAAGCCGGTTGCATCTCGGCTGACAATCACCGCCGCGTGCGACCGAAGCGCCGCCGCATGCACTACGGCATCCTCGTAGTCCGCGAACCCTGCCGACAAGGCGTCACGCAGCACGTCCTCCGTGACTGGCGCGACGTCACAGAGCGAGAGCAGCGTTTCGAGATGTCGGCGCGCCACCCGCTGCCCGAGCGCCTTCGCCAGCAAGTAGTGGACGGTCGTGACGCTCGTCGCGCACAACGAGCCGCGGACGGCTCCCGACTCCACCAGGCTGAGCACGGCGGACGACGCGACGGCGTGGGGTGCACGATCGAGGAGGACGTCGAGTACGACGTTGGTGTCGAGCAGCGCCTTCACCGGTGCTTGCGCTCAATATGACGACGGTAGTCCGTCTCGTCGACGCGCGACTCGCGGACCACGCCGAGCAACGAGCGGACCTTCGGACCATAGCTGGACCCCGGCGCACCGGTGGCGTCGAGCGCGGCGAAGTAGTCGGCCACGACGGCGGAGACCGACTTCCCCGAACGCTTGGCGTACGCTTTGGCGCGGCGAATGAGGCTCGCGTCGAGACGGAGGGTAAGCTTGGTCTGCATAGGAAGCGACGTATAGATGCACCGACAATATACGTCACTCCGTACCGTCGCGCGACCGGATCACCTCGGCGCCGATTTTGATCGCCACCCCCGCGCACATCGCAATCCCCGTATGGCCGACCACGGCGATCTCGACGGCCCGCTCAGGGCGCGGCCCGATGGCGATCAGGTCCGGCGGCGCCATGCGCGTCGCGATCGCCGGCGGCAACGGCTTCCGGCGCTCGAGCCGCCGGGCGATGCCCGGTGGTAGCGGCCTGGCCTTCCAGTGATGCGACGGAAAGCAGTTCTGATTGAGCGCGCGATCTCCATCGCGAAAGACGCCGCCACCGAGACGGAGTCCGCTCGGTCGACGAGCTCGTTCGCGCGCGCCACTTGGTGTCCCTTAAGCGGCGGTTTAGGTCGCACGCCTTCGAGTCGGTGACGCGATATGCCCACGATCTGTACTGTGCACTACCACCTCAGAGGTCCCGATCAACTTCGCCGCGATCGCGTCGCGCAGGTTCTCCCGTGCCTGCTTTGCGGCAGCGCCGATGCCTATGCGCCTTCCGCGCCCGCGCTGTTCGCGCAGGAACTGCCGTAGAAACGGCAACGGCGCACCCTCACAGGCTTCACTGATCAGCCGGTCGAGAGACTCGTGGTCAAGAGTGCCACCCGCCATTTGCAGCTTCGGATTGAGGAGAATGAGGAGCCGTCAGCGAGCATCCATGAACCGGGGAACGAGCGGCATTCCGGATCGACGCCTCATTACCGTGACGCCATATACACCGCGCCCCCCTCAACCAAAGGTCGAGAGGGGCGCCCTGATACGCAAGAGTACGATTGTTACGCTACGTCACCCGCACTCCGAAAACCCACAAGTGTGACACTTCACACACCCCTCAGCGTATTCGAGCTGGCTCCCGCAATCCGGACATGACCCAATGAACTCCCCCGTGTCGCGCACGTTCCGCTCCATCTGCTCCTGTACGGCGAACGCTGACACAGGCACCGGCACGGGAATCTGAAGGATCGGCGCGGACGACGACTGCGACGTGATGGGCGGCGACAGGAGGTCCTGCTGCACCCCCTGCTTGTCCTGCCACCACTCGTACAGCGCCTGGCCCACCGCGTCGGGCATGCTCATCACCTTGTTGGGGCCAAGCCCCACCACGCGATCGCTCGAGATGCCGCGCAACTGCTTGTGGATCTCCATCAGCGGAATCCCGCTGCGCAGCGCCAAGCTCAGCATGCGCCCGAGCGCCTCGGCGTCGGCCATCGCGCTGCCGCCGGCCTTGCCGAGGTTGATGAACACCTCGAACGGCTGACCCTTCTCGTCTTCCGTGACGTTCACGAACATCACGCCGAGCGGCGTCTCCTTGCGGATCGTCGTCCCGCGCAGCTTCCCAGGACGCGCGCGCTTCATGCGCCGGTTCAGGTTCTCGGCTTCACTCTCGAACAGCAGCTTCTTGAGCCGCTCGTTCTCGGTCTCGACCTCGGCGACATGCTCCTTGAGCTCCACCAGCTCGCTGGTGTCGGCGGCGTTGTCGCCCTTGCGCTTCGCCGCGGCATCGGCCGTCGCGCCCGTCGAAAGCACCTGACCGTCGCGCGACCCGTCGCGATACACGGTCACGCCCTTGCAGTTGAGCTCGTACGCCAACTCATAGATGGTGCGCACGTCGTCCTGCGTCGCGGTGTGCGCGAAGTTCGTCGTCTTTGAAATCGCGGAGTCGCAGTGCTGCTGGAAGGCGGCCTGCATCCGGATATGCCACTCGGCGGGAATCTCGTTGGCCGTGCGGAAGATCTCCTTGACCTTCGCGGGCACTTCGGGATGGTTGATGGTGCCGGTCTTCGCGATGCGCTCCATCAGCTCGTCGCTGTACCAGCCACCGGCCTTGGCCATCGCCACGAAGTCCTCGTTCACGTCGGGCATCATCACGCCGGCCTGGTTGCGCATGAACGCCACGGCAAACAGCGGCTCCAGCCCCGACGAGCAGCCGGCGATGATCGAGATGGTCCCCGTCGGCGCCACCGTCGTCACGTTGCAGTTGCGGAGCAGCTGCATGGGACGAATGCGGTTCCCTTCCTCGTCGCGCGCGCACGTCTCGTCCGGACCCCAGATGGACTTGGCCCACTCGGGGAAGGCGCCGCGCTGCTTGGCCATCAGCTCGCTCTGCGCCTTCCCCTCGACATCGAGGAACTCCATCACGCGGCGGCCGAACTCGACGCCCTCGGGCGAGTCGTAGCGGATGCCGAGCTTGATGAGCGCGTCGGCGAAGCCCATCACGCCAAGACCGATGCGGCGAATCTTCTTGCTCAGCGCGTCAATCTCGGGAAGCGGGTACTTGTTGACGTCAATGATGTTGTCGAGGAAGTGCGTGCTCAGTCGGATGTCGGCGCGCAGCGCATCCCAGTTCATCGAGCCACCCTCGGCGTAGATGCCGATGTTCACCGAGCCGAGGTTGCACACGTCGTACGCGAGAAGCGGCTGTTCACCACACGGGTTAGTCGCCTCGTAGGCGCCGAGGTGCGGCACCGGGTTGTACTTGTTGGCTTCGTCAATGAAGAAGACGCCCGGCTCGCCCGTCCTCCAGGCGCCCATGATCATCTTGTCCCAAACGTCCTTGGCCTTCAGCTTGCCGACGGCCAGCTTGGAGACGGGGTGGATCAGCTCGTACTCGCCGTCGGCCTTGAGCGCGTCCATGAACTTGCGCGTGACGCCCACGGAGATGTTGAAGTTCACCACCTGCGTGAGGTCTTCCTTGCAGGCGATGAAGTCGAGCACGTCGGGGTGATCCACGCGCAAAATGCCCATGTTGGCGCCGCGGCGCGTGCCGCCCTGCTTCACGGCCTCGGTGGAGGCGTCATACAGCTTCATGAAGCTCACGGGACCGCTGGCCACGCCGGTGGTGCTGCGCACCATCGAGCCGCTCGGCCGCAGGCGCGAGAAGCTGAAGCCCGTGCCGCCGCCGCTCTGGTGGATGAGCGCCATGGACGTCAGCGTGTCGTAGATGCCGTCCTTGCCGTTGCTCAGCGCGTCGGCCACCGGCAGCACGAAGCAGGCGGAGAGCTGGCCGAGCGGACGGCCGGCGTTCATGAGCGTCGGCGAGTTGGGCTCGAACCGGCGCTGGGTCATCAATTCATAGAACTGCACCGCGGTGTCGTACACCTGCTGCTCCGACGCGCCGTAGCGGCGATCGGCATCGGCCACGACAGTCGCCACGCGCCAGAACATGTCCTCCGGTGTCTCGGTCGGCTTCCCTGACTTGTCCTTCACGAGGTACCGCTTCTCGAGAACGGTGCGCGCGTTGGCGGACAGCGTGTCGGGCGACGCCGGAGGATTGACGGGCAGTGGCATTGAACTTCTCCGCAGTATGAAATCAGTCCTGAATGACTTGATCGAAATGGAGCCAGGGAGGCAAACCGAACCGATCAAGCGCAGGGGCGTCAAGCTACGCGGTTCGTGAGTCCGCGCAAGAACGCTGTAACCCCTTATGAAATAGCAACTTTGCGAACCAGAGTCACTTTCCTACTGGCAGCCTGTGGATAATTGCTCTTTCCCACAGTGACACTGATAACGACAGAAGGGCACCGATTACGACAGTAGAACGACACCGAAGCGCGCATATGTAACCGATGTCGTAAACTGTTACAGCATCGCCTGATACTGACACTGCACCGCCGAGTCGCCCAGACCGAAAACGAAGCGCCCCGTAGGCGGGCGCTCATAGTACCGCTCTCAGATGCCCGGCGCCAGCTCTTGCCTGCAAGCACGGGCCGTATTAGCGACGAGCGACCCTACGGCAGGTTACATCTCGTGGTGCCAAACCCGCGCCTTCTTACCTCCTCGTGACAATCCTCCTCGCTTCACTCGCCTCGGCTGACGACGTTGATGCCGTGCACGCCCTGCTCTCGGCGGCGGGCGACCGGCTGGCCGCGCGCGGCTTTCCCAACTGGCTGCCGGCGTACCCGCGTGAGCGGGTGGTCGAGAATGTGAGTGACGGGATTGTGTTTACCGTGAGGGACGGCGGGCGGGGGGCCGGGGTAGTTGTGGCGACGTATTTTCTGCGGCCGCTGCCGGTGCATCCGTATGTCGGCATCGCGTTCGCCGATCCGTCGGCGCGGGCGCGCTACCTCAACCGGCTCGCGGTGCACCCGGATCATCAGGGGCGCGGCATCGGCCGGTGGTGCCTGGAACGGGCCGCCGAGCAATGCGCGGCCGAGGGGGTGACGGCGGTGCGCTGCGATGTGCTGCAGGCCAACGTGCCGCTGCGACGGTTCTACGAGCGGCACGGCTACGAAGCGCGCGGCGAGCGCTTTCATTCGGGGTGGCAGTTCACGGTGTATGAGCGGGTGATTGCGCGTTGATTAGAGGATCGCTGTCGCTGACGGAGAGGATGAGGAGCCCGTGCTGGCGGGGGAGACATTTGCGGCTATCGTCGCATGTGCAGCGGTCGGTCCTTCGGTATCCTCGCTCGACTGGGATCGAGTTTGCCGTCGGTTGCGACGATCGACGCGGTCGGCGGGCGACGAGCGATCTCGCGGTCGATTTCGAAAGCGGACTACGACAGGAGACCCGGCCAACTCGGAAGCCAACTCCTTGAATCACAGAAGGATAGCGCAACAGCGCATGCGGGATCCGCTGCGACTTGTTGCATGTCGTTACATAATGTAATAGCGCGACACGCCAGCTGATGCTATCTTCGCGGCTCCCGCCCCGTGTTCGGGGCCCATGTCACCTATTCAGGGAGCAGCGAAGATGAGGCTCAGCGCACTGAAGGTGGTCAGAAGTGTCGCGTGATCGCGCTGGCAACGGCCTGCGACGAAGCACCAACGGAGACCAGGGAGCACGCCGTACCCGAGGCGCTTGCCATTCGAAGGCAACTGGAGGGGGTCGTGGCAACAACGCAGCTCAGCCAGCGACTGCCGCAAGACGCCATTGAAATTCGGTTGAAGGCCGTGCCGTCGCTCGCAGACCTCGCCACGCGTGTGGCGAATGGGAGGGAGCGGATCCGCGAGAATGACCGGGCCGTTCACGCAATCACGATTCGGTTTGCGCAATCCGCAACAAGCATCAACCGTGTCGCAGGCGCACTGCACGCGGGACGGCGTCTCATGACTCGATCTGAAGTGCTCCGTTTCATCGCGCAATCCCGCACGTCGGCATCAATACCGATACGAATGCAGTCGAAAGGCTTCGCCAGCTCGGCTATCTCGCTCTTCTCGGGTCGTCTGATGCATGAGAATCAAGCCGAGGCGTGCACCGACATCTCGCTCGCGATCTACTCGACGACGCAACAATACAACGCACAACAGGAGTTGGTCGCGGGATTGACGGTCGAGATGGAGCTCGCGCTGGCAGCGGCAATCGTGGAACCGACCACGGAGAACGTCGCCCAAGCAGCAGTCGCCGTTGCGGTGTGGGAGAATGAAACGGTATACTCCAGTGAGATTCGAGTTTCACTGGACATACTTGCGACCATGTACAGCGCAAACGGGTGCTGGGAATGATCGTGCGCGCGCGGTTCGTGCTACTCGGTGTGTTGCTTTTCTTGCCCCGCGTCGTGTGCGCGCAGGCACCGAGTGCCGGCTCGCAGCGCCCGAATGCACCGGCGCCGCTCGTGGTTCGCGGCGACACGGTTATCGTCAACGCGCGCACGGCTGGATCGCGTGAGATGCGTCTCTTGGCTCTCCCAGACACGGTCTGGCTGCTCGACGGTAAGCGACGTGAAATGGCGTCTCCTCAGCGAGCTGTTCTGGTGCGTACTGCAGTGCGCGCAATGAAGCTGAAGGAGGCGAACCGCGTGGCAGACTCGATGTTCCGTTTGCGACACCCGGAGCTCCGCCCGCCGAAACGGTAGGGCCGTTCGCGGGCGACCGTCCGCCATCGCGAGGCGATCGTCACCTCACCGATCTCGGATCAACTGGAAAGGCCCGGCCTACGCCGGGTCTGTTCAGCAGGTCGCCCTAGCGCCCCTGAAGGTACCGTGATATCACGACGCACGGTGGCATATGCCACTCGCGACCTGTCTTCGATGGCGATTGGCAACGTCTCCCATCGCGCCAGCCACTCATAGCTGCTACCGTTCGGTGACTCATCGGTCAGCGTCGGTAGTTTCCGACACGCAGTGACTCCTGCAGCCGGATTACGTCTTGCGCAGAGACCACCCGCACTCGGCGAAGCATTTCGCGGCGCACAAGCAAGAGGTTACGGCGAAGGGCTGACGGCAGGCGGCGAGACCGCTGTACGGACGATACCGGCCCGGTACCCGACCGAGACCGAGGGCCAGTGGAACAGTGACGTTGCGGGGATTGCTTGGTAGAGCGCTCGACAGCGCTCCCCCACCGCTCATTCAATCCCCTTTTCGGAGCTCGCCATGATCCAGCCCCTCGTGTTGCTCGTCGCGTCGCTCGCCCTGCGCGGCGACGTCCCAACCAAGCCGGTGAACTCGACGTTCGCCACGCTCCCCCGCCCGGTCGTGCTGCATCGCGACACGACATCGCGCTCGATCTTGATGAATCGCGAAATCGACCGGCGTCTCGCAATGGGCGACGTCGGCGGCGCCCGCGCGGTGTATCGCTCGCTGATCGCGTACAGCGACTCGGTGGGCGAGTTTCCGGGCGAGCCGCTGTGGGCGCTCGCCACGCTCGAGTTCAGCCGAGGGCGCGAGGTGCGGGCCGCCCAATGGCTCGACGCGCTCGCCGACGCGGCGGTGCGGTACGGCCGCCCCGACTGGCAGGCGCGCGCCGTGCTCGAGGCGGGACTGCTCTATCAGCAACATGGCCGCACCGACCTGAGCGTCGAGCGCTACCGGACGCTCGTGCCGCTGCTCGACTCGCCGCTCATCAGCGAGGAACAGCGCGCCGCCATGAAGGCGCGCGTCGTGCGGCGCTGACGGTCGGATGTTGGCGGCGCTGACCGGCGCTTGCCGGCTGCACCGACGATTTCATGCTGGCTGCGCTTCGCGATAGAGCGCCTAGCGCAGCCAGCGATCGAAGAAGGCGGCGATGGTATCGAGGTTCGCCGCCGCCCCGAAGCTCGGGCCACCGTGCCCGTCCGTCGGAAACTCGCTCCAACTCACGCGCGACGCGCCGAGCAACGGAAGAAGCGCGTCGCGCATGCGGCGCCCCTGGTTGGTGGGGACGGTGCAGTCCACGCCGCCGTGCTGGATGATGAATGGCGGGTCATCGGCGCTCACCCACGTCACGGGGCTGGCCTTCATCGCGACGTCGGGAATGCTCGACGGTTTGCCGCCGAGCCAGAGCCCTTCGGGCGAGCGCGCATCGTCGTGCCCGGTGCCGCCGAATTTGGGGCACCCTTGCGCCACGGCGTCGGGTTCCATCTGCAGCATGTCGGCCGGTCCGTACCAATCAACCACGGCCTGCACGCGCGACGACTGCGACGCGTTGCCGAGCGTGGCGTCGTCGAACTCGGCCACGCCACCGGTGACGCCGAGGAAGGCGGCGAGGTGCCCGCCCGCCGAACTCCCCCACGCACCGATCTTGTCGGGGGCGATGCGATACGCGGTTGCATTGGCGCGCAGGTGACGAATGGCCGCCTTGAGGTCGAGCACGCCCGCGGGAAAGAGCGCTTCGCCGCTGAGCCGGTATTCGAGTGAAGCAATGGCGAATCCCCGTGACGTCATTTGCCGCGCGGCCGAGTTGGCGGCGAGCGCCTTGCTGCCCCCCGAAAACGCGCCGCCGTGGATCCAGACAATCAGCGGGAACGGGCCATCGCCGATGACGGGAAGGTACAGGTCGAGGCGCTGGGCGTTGGACGTGTTCGCGTAGTGCACGTCGAGGCGTTCGCGCACGATGGGCGTCGGAACCGAGGGTGCGCTGCCGGAGCCGCCGCAGGCGGCCGCGAGCGCGGCGAGGATGATGAGTGGCTTCACGATGAGTGGGACGAGGCGACGGGGCGGGCGTTAGGGCGGCACGATCCCGTCAGCGCCCGGACGCTCCGAGCGCCCGCAACCGCTCCACGTACGCCTTCGCCCCGCGCACGATGCGGCCGCGCAGTTCGTCGTCCACCGCGCGCACCACCTTGCCGGGGACGCCGAGTACGAGCGAGCCGGGCGGGACGATCATCCCTTCGCGCACCACGGCCCCGGCGCCGATCACCGAGCCGGTGCCGATGACCGCGCCGTTCAAGATGATCGCGCCGATGCCGATGAGGCAGTCGTCCTCGATGGTGCAGCCGTGGATCACCGCGCGGTGGCCGATGGTCACGCGATGGCCAACGCGCACGGGGAAGCCGGGGTCCACATGAACGACCGCGCCGTCCTGCACGTTGGTCTCGTCGCCGATGACGATCGCGTCGCTGTCGCCGCGCAGCACCGCCGTGGGCCAGACCGACGCATCGCGGCCGAGCGTGACATCGCCGATGATGACGGCGCTGGGGTGGACGTAGGGCATTCCTGATTCTATCGCATGGGCTGGGATTGGCGAAGGGACGATCTTACTGCCACTGCCTTGCCGCGGATTGCGCGGATGGGCGCGG
>JAJZRK010000282.1 GCA_021802745.1 bacterium | reverse complement strand
GGCGTTCGCGGCGGCGAATAGCTGGACGGAGCGCACGAGCTGAGGGGAGGGCGCGGCGGGTCGCGACCGGAACGCTGTCGCGTCGGCGGGGTTTGCGCCGGACCCCTCGCGAAAGTCGGTGACGCGGGAGCTCGCTAGAACAGGTTGGCGAGCAAGACTTTGCCCGCGCGCCGGATGACGGGATCACTGTCCGTTCGCGATAGCAGTTCGAAAGCGACGCGAGTCGCATCTCGTGCGCCGGGCGGCAGTGGGACCGAACCTGTCGTTTGGTGAATTCCATGACTGGTGTGCGCGAACAGCGGAATAATGGCCGCGTTGGCCGCAAGCTTCGCGAAGACGTCGGGGGAGACTACCGCGCTCGGGTCAATGTACGCGGCGAGAACGCGTAATGCGGCGAGTCGCGCGACGCGAGCTGCGGAAATGTCTCGAGCTGTCGAAAGCACGGCATCGAAGACCCGCTCGTCCAGCAGTCGCGCACTCGCCTCGACGAGTTGCTCAAGCGACACACTGTCCGTCGGCGGAGTTCTCCACACTGCCTTGAGTGCGGGACCGCCGGATTCGGTGCATCGCGGGATCAGCTGGAGTGCCCAGTCGCTCTTTGGTGCGGGATGTCCGTTCTCGAGCGTGTGAGCCGCGAGGCGACAATTACCTCGCAGGGCGGCATCCGTGGCCTCTCTCGTGCGCTGAGCGGATACGGCGTCGGGAATGCCTGCAAAGAGCAGCAACGCCATGGCGAGACCACGGCACGTGCGCGTGCGCGGTGATACCGACATGATCTCTGGTCGCTTCGTTTGCACCGGACTCCCCTCCAACCTGAATCGCTCGAGCGGACGGCCGCGTGGCACGTGACCACTGAAGGCAGGTGCAATCACGGGCTCGCGGCTCGGCGGCGCGGCGATCCACGACTGCCCCCTACGTCACGGCCGGATCGATTGCCGCAGGTGGTCAAGCCTATCCACGAGAATCCAATAGGCGCCTTCGCTGATGTGCTTGCCGCGTTGCGCCTCCAGCTCTTGTGCGATGGCATCGAGTCTCGGCGTCGGCGAGGCAAGGTTCGCCTGCAAGCTCGTGCAGACTCCAACTGGAGAAATCAAATCGAGGTCACACAACGTGCTGACCGAGCTGCGTAGTCGATCTGTCGCAGCTATCGCAGACTCGACCGGCGGCGGCGCGACGATGCCGACAGTCCATCCCGTCGGGCCATTCGTGCGAACGATCGTGTCGATCGTTGGAATCGAGTCCGGCCTTTCGGCTGGCATGCTGTCCGGTTCGGCCGGGTCTTCCGGAAACGCGGTCCAGTACCGCACCAGGCCGAACACCCCTTGGCCCGAGATCAGGAATCGGGGCGTGGTCTCGCCTGCGGGTGTCGGACGCCTGGCATTTGTCCACGATGTCACGCGTCGGTCGGCGAAGCGTGTCATCACCATCCAGTGACCGCTGATCCCTGCGAAGACGAGATGCGCTGTGTCGACGACGACAGGCACCGGTGCATCAAGGTAGAAGGACAGAAGTGATTGGGCGCTGCTCGCAGCGACAGCAATGCGCAGGCCGGCCACTCGGGTGGTGCCGGTTCGCCCGAGTGTGTCCATGGCGACCGCAACGCGGAGTGTCGGATGCGTGGCCCGCTGTGCCAACACACTTGCGATCGCAATCCCCACCGCGGCCAAGAGCGAGTACGCCCGCAGAGCGGCGATTCGGGTGGCGGCTTTCGCGCAGCTGCGCGTGAATCTCTCCAGCGCTTCCAGTCCTAGAAGTCGATACATGAGGCCGCGTTCCTTACCGGACGCGGCGACGTCGGGTCGATACTCAGCTGATGAAGCGTCGTCCCGATCCGTGCGGCATAATTCTGAGGCAGAGGAGAACCGGCCGACGCAGTGCTGGGATGCTCCGAGGTGTAACCGGCGACACACGGCAGGTGCGGAACCGCGATACCCTCCGCCAGCTTCCCGTACGGATACTGGTATCCTGGGTTGACGAGCCAGAGGAGATAGCCGATCGCGAAAATGCGCGAGGGAACAACCGCCGTCGGATCTCTGGCGACGTGCGACGCCGCTTCCATGACGGATGAGTCGCGCCACACTTGAACTCGTTGGTAAAACGCATTGAGGGCGCCGACATCGTCCTCACTGCGTGTCTGGAGGATTGTCTCAGCCAAGACTCGGGCGCCCGCTTCTCCGCATCGTGCGAGATACTCCAAGGCGGGCAGCTGCTTGTGCGATGGCACCCCGTTGCGCACGAACCGGGCTGCTACGTCGCAGTTCTGAATGGTCGTCTGACTGTTTCCTTGCGCGTAGGATCTTGAGCTGATGCCCGCACAGCAAAGTAGCAGAGACAACCCGGCGTGCACATACCGTGTCATGGAAACCTCATGTCGCAGGTGATCGAAGTTGTGGCGCGATCGTAGAGGTCGATCAAAGAGTCAATCGCTCTCATGGACTTGAAGTAGGCCGCCGTCGGTCGGTTGAACGCGAGTTCGATCGCTGGCGAGATGCTGGAGTCCCGGGACTGAGGGTCCCCCCGTCCGTTGACCATTCCTAAGCAGACAACCGGGCCGTGGGGCCTGGTCCCCCATTTTTCATCCAGTTTGACGCGTCAATTGATCGCCCGAACGGATCGGGGTTCGAAGATGCCGGCACGTTTGTAGACGGTCGGCGGTTGTAGCCCCAGGGTTGTGTGGGGCCGGTGATCGTTGTAGTCGTGCCGCCACATGTCGAGCACCGTGGCGGCTTCAGCGAGTGAGGCAAACCAATGTTGCGAGAGACACTCTCGTCTCAAGCTGCCGTTGAAGGCCTCGCACACGCAATTATCCACGGGTTTGCCGGGCCGGCTGAAGTCGAGTTGCACCTTGTTCCAGTAGGCCCAGTGATCGAGCGCGACGGAGGTGAACTCGGTGCCGCAGTCGCACTGGATCACACTGGGCAAGGTGCCGCGCGCTTGACCGGCATCGCTGAGCAGCCGCGCGACGTCCGTCCCGCGGAACTGCTTCGCGACGTGCAGCGCCACACACTCGCGCGTGCACACGTCCACGAGCGTGAAGACCCGCATCGTCCCGCCGCCGGTCATCGTGTCGTACATGAAGTCCATCGCCCACCGCTGATTCGGCGCCGTCACGATCGGGCCGCCCTGCCGCTGCACCACTGCGCGTCGCCGGCGGGGACGACGCGGCCGCAACTGCAGCCCCTCCGCCTTGTAGAGGCGGTGGCTCTTCTTGCGATTAATCACGAGTCCATCACGGCGTAGCAACACGTGCAGGCGCTTGTGGCCGAACGCCGGCCGCGCGTGCGCCAGCTCCCGCAGGCGTCGTCGCAGCGCGGTGTCGTCTGGCTTGCGCGACTGATAGCGCACGCCGGTCCGCTCGATCACCAGCGCCTGGCACGCACGCCGCTGACTCAGGCGATACGCCGTCTGCGCCCAGCTCACCATCGCCCGTCGCTGAGCTGAGCTCACCATTTTTTTCCGAGTGCCTCACGGAGGATCGTCTTGTCGAGCGTCAAATCGGCCACCACGCCCTTCAGGCGACGATTCTCCTCGCGGAGCTGCCGGAGCTCGCGCAACTCGCCCAGATCCAGCCCCGCGTAGGTCTTCTTCCAGCGGTAAAATGTCGCTTCGGTGATGCCGAGCTTGCGGCAGATCTCGCCCACGACCGTGCCGGCCTCGGCCTGTCGCAGGGCTTGGAGAATCTGCTCCGGACTGTACTTGCTCTTCCGCATCGGGGCTTTCCCTCCTCAGGAGTCTGGCCCCGATCCGCCCGGCTGTCAAAATGCGAGGCCC
>JAJZRK010000281.1 GCA_021802745.1 bacterium | reverse complement strand
CGGGACCTCACCCTCGCCGGCGCCGCGGTGGATGTCGTGCTCACGCGCTCCGCTCGGGAATTCGTGGGCGCCATCACCTTCGAGGCGCTCACGGGACGTCCCGTGCACGACCAACTTATCGCGGCCGGCCATGCCCTCGACCACATCCGGTTGCCGCGCGACGCCGACGTGATCGTGGTCGCGCCGGCCACGGCGGACTTCATTGCGCGTGCGGCGGCTGGGCGCGCCGACGACCTGCTCGCGGCATCGCTTCTGGCGGCGGGGCCGACGCCGGTGCTCATCGTCCCCGCAATGAACGACCGCATGTGGTCGCACCCGCAGACCCGGCAGAACGTGGCGCGCCTGCGCGAGATCGGATACAACCTGCTCGACCCCGACACCGGGCCGCTGGCGAGCCGCGAAGAAGGGAGCGGGCCGGGACGTATGCCCGAGCCGGTCGCCATCAAGGCGCATATCGCGCGCCTTCTCGAGCCGGCGTCCTCGCTGACGGGCAGGCACGTCGTCGTCTCGGCCGGGCCGACGCGCGAGGCGCTGGACCCCGTGCGCTTCCTCAGCAATCACTCGTCGGGCAAGATGGGCGTTGCCCTGGCGTCGGCGGCGTGGCGCCGCGGCGCCACCGTCACCCTCGTGGCGGGCCCGATTACCGTAGAGCCGCCGACCGGTTCCCGCCTCATTCGGGTCGAGAGCACCGAGCAGATGGCCGACGCCGTCCGCGCGGCGCTCGGCACGGCCGACGCCTTGATCATGGCTGCGGCCCCTGCCGATTTTCGCGCGCGTGACGTCTCCGACCAGAAGCTGAAGAAGGGAGGCGCCGCGCCGACGCTCGCGCTGGCGTTCACGACGGACATCCTGAAGTCCACGCGCGAGGCGCGGCGCCCGGGGTGCGTGGTGGTCGGTTTCGCCCTCGAGACGCAGGACCTCGAGGCAAACGCTCGGGCCAAGCTCACCGCCAAGGAATGCGCCCTGATCGTGGCCAACCGCGTGGAGGAAGGCGCCGGCTTCGGCACCGACACCAACAAGGTCACGTTGTTTACGCGGGACGGCGCGAGTGAAGCGCTCCCGTTGCTGGACAAGACCGAAGTGGCCGACGCCATCCTGGACCGCGTGGCGGGGCTCCTCGATGGACGCTAGGGACCGCCTGCGGTTGTACCTGGAGCAGCGTCGTGAGATGGGGGAGAGCGAGTTCGTGCTCGATGCGCTCCCTGTGGAGGACGTGCTGCGCCTGCTGGGCGACCGGAACGCCGCTCCGGGCGGGAGGGCGACTGCGGGGCGCGACAGCACCCCCTCGGGACGCGACAACGCGCCACCCGCCGCCACCAGTTGGCGTGATGCCCTCACGTCCATTGGTGCGGAAGCGCCCACGGCGTCGCGCCGTGCAGTGCCTCCCAAGCCCGCGCCGGGCCTGCCGGCGCCCGAAGCGGCGCCGCGTGTGCCGGCGCCCGTTGCCGCACCGCCGAGTGCTTTCGGTGCTTACAGCACGGCGTCGCCGCCGCCGATGCCGGGCTCCGGACTCGTCGTTGGGAGCCCGATGGGAGAACTCCTTCCCGGCCCGCTGTCCAACCTCGCCTCGCTCGACGAGGTGGCGCGGCACGTCGCCTCGTGTCGTGGGTGCGAACTCTACAAGACGGCCAAGAACCACGTGCCGGGCGAAGGGAATCCCCGCGCCGGGTTCGTCTGCGTCGGCGAGGCGCCCGGGCAGACGGAAGACGAACTCGGACGGCCGTTTGTCGGACGCGCCGGCGACCTGCTGACCAAGATTCTCGAGGCCATCCAGCTCAAGCGCGAGGACGTCTTCATCTGCAACGTCCTCAAGCACCGCCCGCCGGGCAACCGCAACCCGGCCCCTGATGAGATCAAGGCGTGCAGTCCCTATCTCCTGCGCCAGCTCGAACTGCTGCAGCCCAAGGTGATCCTTGCGCTCGGCACGTTTGCGTCGCAAACACTGCTGCAGACCAACCAGCCGATCGGTAAGTTACGAGGCCTCGTGCACCGGTATCACGGGGTCCCCCTGATCGTCACCTACCATCCAGCCGCGCTCCTGCGGAACCCCGCATGGAAGCGCCCGACGTGGGAAGATGTCCAGCTCGCCCGCCGAATTTTCGATTCCGCAGCCCAAGGCTGACCCGTTCCGCGACCGGCGTCCTCCGTATTCGGAGGAGGCGGAGCAGGCCGTGCTCTCGGCCATGCTCCTCGACGCCGACGCCGTGTCGCGCGCCTCGGAACTGGTGGATGAGACGATGTTCTATCGCGAGCCGCACCGCCGGATCTTCAAGGCGATGCTGGCGCTGCACCGCGACAACTCGGTGGTGGACCCGCTCACGCTCTCCAACGAGCTCGAGCGCGTGGGCTCGCTCGACGTCGTCGGCGGCAAGGATTACCTGGCGACGCTCATTGACATCGTGCCGACCACGGCCAATGTCGAGCACCACTGCAAGATCGTGCGCGAGAAGGCGCTGCGCCGCCGCCTCATCGAGGTGGCCACCGGCATTGTCACCGAGGCGTACGAAGGGCAGCAGATGGCCCACGATCTCGTGGACATGGCCGAGCACCAGATCATGGAGGTCGGCAAGGAACGCGGCGCCGAGGGCTTCGTCCGCATCAAGAACCTGCTCTGGCAGGCGATGGAGCGCATTGACGTGCTGCGCGCCGCGGGCGGCGACGTCACCGGCGTGCCGAGCGGATTCCCCGACCTCGACAAGATGACGCTGGGCTTCCAGCGCTCCGATCTCGTGGTGGTGGCGGCCCGTCCCTCCATGGGCAAGACCGCGCTGGTGCTGAACATTGCGCAAAACGCGGCCATCGACCGCAATGTTCCGGTTGCGGTCTTCTCCCTCGAAATGAGTAGAGAGCAGCTGTTGCTCCGTATGCTCGCTTCGGAGGGTCGCGTGGACGCACAGCGCATTCGCAGTGGCAAGCTCACCCAGGACGACGACGCGCAGCTCGCGCGCGCCGCCGGCTTCCTCGGCAACGCCCCTATCTGGGTGGACGACTCGCCGGGGCTCAGCATCTACGACATCCGCTCCCGCGCGCGGCGCCTCAAGGCGACGGCCGACATCGGGATGGTCGTCGTGGATTACCTGCAGCTCATCCAGCCGCCGCCCGGCAGCGAGAACCGCACCCAGGAAATCTCGCAGATCTCGCGCGCGCTCAAGATGCTCGCCAAGGAACTCGACGTGCCGGTGCTCGCGCTCTCGCAGCTCTCGCGCAGCGTCGAGCAACGCACCGACAAGCGGCCGCTGCTTTCCGACCTGCGCGAGTCGGGTTCCATCGAGCAGGACGCCGACGTCGTGATGTTCATCTACCGTCCGGAGTACTACGAGGGCGCGTACGACGAACAGGGCGTCGCCAAGATGATGAAGGACACGAACATCCCGCTCGACGGCCTCGCGGAAGTCATCATCTCGAAGCACCGTAACGGCCCCACCGGCATGGCGCGGCTGAACTTCCGCAAGCAGTTCACGCGGTTCGAGAGCTACACGTCGCGCCCGGTGGCGTGATGGCCGCCAAGACCCGGACTTCGTATCGCTGCACGGAGTGCGGCGCCGATCATGCCAAGTGGCAGGGCAAGTGCGACGCCTGCGGGGCGTGGAACACGCTCGTCGAGGAACTCGTCGCCGCTCCGGTGAAGAAGACGGGCGACCGTCGCGGCAAGGGCGCCGCCGGCTTCGCGCACGGCGGCACCGTGCTCGACACGCCGCGGCTGCGCGAGGTGGTTGGCACGGAGAGTCACCGCCTGCGCACCGGGCTCGCCGAGTTCGACTTTGTGCTCGGCGGCGGCGTTGTGCCC
>JAJZRK010000280.1 GCA_021802745.1 bacterium | reverse complement strand
ACTCGCGCGCCGGCGCGCCGCGCTCGTCGTCCCACAGCCGCGCGCGGAACCACGCCGCCGCCGTCGCGTTGATCTCCCACAGCGGCTCGCGCGGGTCGGGCCCCTCGCGCTGCTTCGTGACCTCGCGCACCTCGATGCCGGCCTTCTCGCCCACGTACTTCACCGCTTCCGCAAAGGTGAGGCCGAGCCGTTTCTGCACGAAGGTGAAGACATTGCCCTTCTCGCCGCATACAAAGCAGGTGTACCCGCCCTTGGGCATCACCGAGAAGTTGTTGTTGGTCCCCTGATGAAACGGGCACGGTCCGCGATACACCGAGCCCACGCGCTTGAGTCGCACGTGTTCGGAGATGATCGCCACGATGTCCGCGCCCTCCCGGACTCGTTCGACGTCCTCGTCGGGAATCATGCCAGTTGCACCACGGTGACCCCTGCCCCTCCCTCATTCCACGCGCCGAGCCGCGATGCCTTCACCCGCGGGTCGTCCTTGACCATCTGTCCTACCTTCTCGCGCAGCGCCCCCGTTCCCTTGCCGTGGATGATCCGCAGCTCGGCGAGGTCGGCGCGCACGGCGCTGTCAATCGCCTGCAGCACCGCGTCCTCCACTTCGCCAATGCGCATGCCGCGCACGTCAATTTCGTGCGTGGCCGCCACCTCCGGCACCTCGCCGATGTAGGCCACGGCCGTCTCCTGCCCCCGCAGCGCCTTCACCGAGATGCGCGTGAGCGTCTTCACGGGAACCGTCAGCTTGAGCGCACCGACCATCACCAGCGCGTCGTCACCGCGCCGCTCGAGCAGCTTGCCCGCCTTGCCGCCAAGCGTGGAGACGGCCACCGCGTCGCCCACGGCGAGTGGACGGTCGCGGTCGCTGGCGGCGCGCGACTCGCGCTGCCGCCGCTCGGCGTCCGACATCGCGTCGGCCTGCTCCTGGACCTCGAGGCGCTCCAGCGCCTCGCGCTCCTGCGCGGCCCGCTGTTCCAGCGCCCGCCGCGCGGCCGCGGCCGCCTCTTCGACGCTCGCCGCCCCCGCGTCCTTGAGCGAGGCGATCACCCGCTCGAGGTCGGCGCGCGCGTCGAGCAGGTAGCGCCGCGCCTCATGCCGCGAGGCGCGCTCCAGCTCGCGTTCCTTGCGCCGGATCTCCACCTCGCGCTCGGCGAGCCGCCGCCCGCGCTCATGCACCTCGTCGGTGTCGGCTTGCAGGTGCTTCAACAGCACCGCACTCTCGCGGTCGCGCACCTCGAGCGCCTCGAGCAGGCGATGCACGTCGCGCTCGACCGTGGGCACGCGCTCCTCGGCGCGCGCAATCACGTCGACGGGCATGTCGAGCCGCCGCGCGATGCTCAGGCCGTACGACCGCCCCGGGATGCCCTTGATCAGGCGATACGTCGGCGCCAGCGCCACCGCGTCGAACTGCAGCGACGCGTTCACCACCCCCGGCACTTCCTGCGCCAGCTCCTTGAGCGCGCCCAGGTGCGTGGTGACGATGGTCAGCGTGCCGCGCGCCGTCAGCGACTCGAGGATCGCGCCGCCGAGCGCCGCCCCCTCGAGCGGATCGGTCCCCGACCCCAGCTCGTCCACGAGCACCAGCGAATCGGCCGTGGCGTCCTTCACGATCTCGATCAGGTTCTTGAGGTGCGCGCTGAACGTCGAGAGCGACGCTTCGATGCTCTGCTCGTCGCCGATGTCGGCGAAGACGCCATCGAAGGCGGCGAGGCGGCTCTCGGGCCCCACTGGTGCGGGAATTCCGCTCTGCGCCATCAGCGAGAGCAGCCCGAGCGCCTTGAGCAGGACGGTCTTGCCCCCCGTGTTCGGCCCCGACACCAGCAGCGTGCGCTCGCCGGGCAGCATCTCCAGGTCGAACGGCACCACCGCGTCGCCGCGGGCGAGCAGCAGCGGGTGCCGGCCATTGGAGATCGCGAACCCGTCGGCCGGCGCGCCCAGCGGGGCCGGCGTGCAGCGCGACGCCACCGCGTAGCGCGCCCGCGCCGACAGCGCGTCGAGCGCGACGAGCGCCTCGAGCGACAAGACCAGCGCCGCGTGATGCGGCCGCAGCGCGTCGCTCAGCTCGCGCAAGATGCGTTCGATCTCGCGCTGTTCCTCGACCGCGAGTTCGCGAATGCGGTTGCCCGCTTCCACCGCCGCCGGCGGTTCGATGAACAGCGTGGCGCCGCTGGCGCTGGTGTCGTGAACAATCCCCCCCGTACTCCGCGCCCCCTCCCGTCGTACCGGAATCACATACCGGCCGTTGCGCACCGTCACCGACGCATCGCTCACCTGATGATGCGGATCGAGCTTCGCCATCAGTCGCTCGAGCAGGCGCACCAGTTCGCCCTCGGCCCCCGCCATCTCGCGGCGGATGCGCCGCAGCGCCGGCGACGCGTCGTCGCGCATGGTGCCGTCGTCGTCGAGCGCCTTCTCGAGGCGCCGCTCGAGGTCGGCGTCGCGGGCCATGACGTCGGCGTACTCCACCAGCAGGGCGCGCGTCATCGGGCTCACGCGGTCGGCGTAGATCGCGTCGCGCGTGCGGCGTGCCGAGCCGAGCAGGCGCCCCGCATCGCGCAGCGAGAGTCCGTCGAGCGTCGTCCCCGCCACGCGCAGCCGCTCGAGCGCCGCGCGCACGTCGGGCACTTCCTCCCCCTGCCACCCATCCTCTGAACTCACGAGCGTGCGCATCGCCTCGACGCGCGCATGCTCGCGGCGCACGAGGTCGAGGTCCAGCGACGGCGCGAGCGACTTCACGCGCTCCGCGCCCAGCGCCGTGTGCGCGTACCCCGCCACGACTTCCAGCACGCGCGGAAACTCGAGGACCGTCAGCGCATGCGGACGAAAAAACCCGACCGGGCGATCGTGATCGCCTGTTCGGGCTTGTTCGGGTACCACATTGGGGGGTATCACTCCGCCTTGCTGAGCTCCTCGCGGACCACGCGGTTGATCATTCCGCCGTCGGCGCGCCCCTTGAACCGGGGCATCACCGCTCCCATCACCGGCCCGACGCCCTTGGCGCCCGCCGCGATGGCCGCTCGGACCGCCTCCCGCACCTCGTCCTCGCTGGCCGTGGCGGGGAGGTAGCGCTCCAGCGCCACCACTTCCGCCGCTTCCTGCGCCGCGAGTTCGGCGCGTCCCGCCTGTTCGTACGCCGTCACGGATTCCTTGCGCTTCTTCACGCCCTTGCGGAGCACCTCGATGACGTCGTCATCGGTGAGCGCCTGCCTGAGCTCGATCTCGCGGTTCCGTGTGTCGGCGAGGATCGTTCCCAGGAGCAGCGTCAGCGGCTTGTCCTGGGCCTTGCGCGCGGCGTTCAGCTCCGCGGCGAGGCGATCCTGCAACGGGGGCATCAGTTCGAGCGTGTGCGACGATTCTTGCGCATCGCCGCGTTCATCTTGCGCTTGCGGCGTTCGCTCGGCTTCTCATAGTGACGATGCTTGCGCAGATCCGAGAGGATACCGGCCTTCTCGCACTTCTTCTTGAAGCGCTTGAGCGCACGCTCAAAGTTCTCATCGTCGTGGATGATGACTTCCGACAATTACGTTCTCCCCCCTTCGTGGCGATTGCGCGCCGGACAAGGAATGCAATAGCCTATAAACTTAGGTGGGGAGCGAGGTTAGAAGCAAGGGGAACGCGTGCGGTGCGCCAGATGCGGTGCGCCAGATGCGGTGCGCCAGGTGCGGGAGCCTGGTGCGGATCGAGGGGTGTGGGAACGAGATTGAAGGACCGGGGTTCTCTCCTCGTCCCTCATCGCCCCTCTCTCCACTCGTCCCCCCACACCAAGCCCCTGCACCCCTCCCCATCC
>JAJZRK010000279.1 GCA_021802745.1 bacterium | reverse complement strand
TGGTCGGTGCCCGGGCGCCTGCTTGGCACGGTGCTCGCCGTCTGGATTCTCAAGGCCGTCCCGTCGGCGCGCCTCCAATTCACGATGGGGCTCTTCATGCTCGCGGCCGTCACGATGACCATGATCGGGCCGCGCGTGCGCGTCGGCCGCCGCAGCCTCTTCGGCGCGGGCACGTTGGCCGGCGTGATGTCCACGATCACCTCCATGGGCGGGCCGCCCATGGCGCTGTTGTACCAGCACGAGGAAGGGGCGCGGCTGCGCGGCACCCTCGCCGCGTTCTTCTCGCTCGGGGTTGTGCTCTCCCTTATCGGGCTGTTCAGCGTCGGCCGGTTCGGCTGGATCGAGGTGCGGCTCGCCGGGCTGCTCCTCCCCGGCGTCCTCCTCGGCTTCGTCCTCTCCGCCTGGACGGCGACGCGACTCGACCGCCGCCAGACGCGCGCCGTCGTGCTCGTCACGTCCGCCGTCGCCGGCGTGGTCGTGGTGCTGAAAGGCCTCGTGTAGGGGCGGCGCTACCGCCCCGGCACCGCGTCATCCATGAACTTCCGCAGGTCGGCGCGCAGCTTCTTCATCGAAGCGGCGTCAATGTACATCATGTGTCCGGCGGTGAAGTGGTCCGTCGTGATGCGATCCTTGCGGATGCCGGGCGAGAGCGCCATGTGATCGAGCGTGTACTGCACCGCCCAGTACGGCGTCGCCATGTCGTAGTAGCCCATCGCCACGTACAGGTGCATGTCGGGGTTCTTGGCGAACGCGCGCTCGAGGCTCGGGACGACGTTCGGGAACTGTCCCTCGTCGTACCGCCAGCGGCCGATGCCGCCGCCAAGGATGTAGTAGAGGTCGTCGTTCTTGTAGCCGAGTTCGCGGCGCACGTAGTCGTTGAGCACCGGCGTGAACGAGTTGCGGATGCTCGCGTCGCTCGGGTCGAAGTTGGTGCGGCCGCCCAGCGGATCCTGCATGTACGCGGTGAGCCGGCTGTCGAGGCGCCCGCTCATGCGGCGCTGGTCGCGCAGCAGTTCGACGCTGAAGCGGCCGAGTTCGAGGCGCAGGTCGGCGTCGTTCACCAGCTGTTCGGGCATGCCGGTGAAGCGTGCGATCTTCGTCACGATCGCCTGCCGCTCGGCGGCCGGCAGCGCCTCGCCCTTCATGAGGGCGGCGGCGTACTCGCCGCTCGCAAACTGCTCGGCCTGCCGCGCGAATTCCTTGAGCGGGAGCTTCAGCAGGTCGGGGGCCGCCTTCTTGTGGTAGTACGCGGTCATCGCGAACGACGGGAAGAAGCCCACGTACGCGATGTCGTTGCCGCGGCTCGGCCGCGAGTTCTCGAAGTTGAGCACGGCGCTCAGCAGGATCACGCCGTTGAGCGCGATGCCGTTGTCGGTGAGGTAGCCCGACAGGTGCGCCGCGCGCGTGGTGCCGTAGCTCTCGCCGGCGATGAACTTGGGGCTCGTCCAGCGTTCGTTGCGCGTGAGGTACATGCGGATGAACTCCGCCACCGCGCGCATGTCCTCGTCGAGGCCCCAGAACTTGGGGCCGTTCGCCGCCGAGGTGGCGCGGCTGTACCCCGTCCCGACCGGATCGAGGAAGACGAGGTCGGCCTGGTCGAGCAAGGTGTTCGGGTTGTCCACGTAGCTCGCCGGCGGCGGCGGGTTGGTGCCGTCCGCGTTCAGCTTCACCATCTTCGGTCCGAACGCGCCCATGTGCAGCCAGACCGTGGCCGACCCCGGGCCGCCATTGAAGATGAAGGCGATGGGGCGCGTGGCTGCATCGGCGCCGTCCTTGGTGTAGGCGACGTAGAAGATGTTGCCTTCCGTCTCGCCGCCCTGCGGACTGCGGATCGGCATCATGGCCGCGGTGGCCGTGTAGCGGAAGTCGCCGACGCCGCGCAGCATGTGGTGCGTGACCGCCGGCGCCTCCTCCTCGGCGCGTCGCGCCGGTGCCATGGCGCGTGCGGGTGCCGAATCGGCGCGCGCGCCCGGCGCTGCCGCCGCCGTCGGTGCGCCGGGCGCGCCGCCTGTGCGCGCCCCGCCACGGGCCGCGCCCGGCGGGCCGCCCTGGGCAAGCAGGGGAGCCGACAGCAGCAACAGCGCGGGAAGTAGACGCATCGTGGGTTGCCTCGCGAAAGTGGAGGGAGCGCGCCGCCCGGGGCGGCGATGTGTGCAATGATGCACCGGACGCGCATCGCCGCGCGAGCCGGCACCAACGAGGTACGACCGGCGTCGGCGCGGCGTTGAAGCGCCGCCTGGCGCCGATGCCTCGCGGCGCCGCCAGCCCGCACTATATTCCCGAAACTTCCGACCCGCGACCAGGATCTCGCCCATGAGCATCAAGCTGCGCCTCACGGTCATGAACTTCCTCCAGTTCTTCGTCTGGGGAGCGTGGCTCATCTCCCTGGGCGGGTACATGATCGTCACCCTCGGCTTCACGGGCGGCGAGGTGGGAAGCGTCTACGCGACCATGGGCATTGCGTCGCTCTTCATGCCGGGGCTCCTCGGCATCGTCGCCGATCGCTGGCTGAATGCGGAGCGTGTCTACGGCCTCTGCCACATCATCGGCGCCGGCCTGCTGCTCTGGGCCTCCACGGTCAAGGATTACCAGACGCTGTACATGATCATGCTGTTCAACGCCATGGTGTACATGCCCACCATCGCGCTGGGCAACACCGTCTCGTACAAGGTGCTCGAGCAGAAGGGGCTCGACGTCATTGTCAACTTCCCACCCATCCGCGTCTGGGGCACGGTGGGCTTCATCGCCGCCATGTGGATGGTGGACTTCGCCGGCTGGACCAAGAGCCCGCTGCAGCTCTACATCAGCGCCGGCTCCGCGCTCTTCCTCGGGCTGTACGCGTTCACCATGCCGGCCTGCCCGCCGACGGCCAGGACCGGCGGCACGCGGTCGTTTATCTCGGCGCTGGGGCTCGACGCGTTTGTCCTGCTCAAGCGCGCGCAGACGGCCGTCTTCTTCATTTTCGCCATGCTGCTGGGCGCGGCGCTGCAGATCACCAACGCGTTCGGCGGCGCCTTCCTCGACGACTTCAAGGTGAAGTTCCCTGGCACGTTTGGCGTGCTGCACCCGAACCTGCTGCTCTCGATCTCGCAGATCTCCGAAACGCTGTTCATCCTGACGATCCCGTTCTTCCTGCGGCGGTTCGGCATCAAGACGGTGATGCTGATCAGCATCTTCGCCTGGGTCTTCCGGTTCGGCCTGTTCGCGGTGGGCGATCCGGGTGCCGGCCTCTGGATGCTCGTGCTCAGCATGATCATCTACGGCATGGCCTTCGACTTCTTCAACATCTCGGGCTCGTTGTACGTGGACCGCGAGGCCGACAGCAGCATCCGGGCGAGTGCGCAGGGGCTGTTCATGATCATGACGAACGGCCTTGGCGCCTTCATCGGCGGCACCGCGAGCGGATGGGTGGTGGACTACTACACGGTGGACGGCGTCAAGGACTGGCGCAGCATCTGGTTCGCGTTCGCCGCGTACGCGCTCGTCCTCGGCGTCACCTTCCCCTTCATGTTCAAGTACAAGCATCCGTCGGGCGAGGCGCTGCCGGCGCACGGGCAGCACTAGCGCGAGTTTCCCGCAATAGCGGGTAGCTCGATCGAATCAGCGGTGCCAGCGGGGCGGTTTCCCCGCTGGCGCCGTATCGTGTCCGTGGTGCATCCGATGGTATATACAACGCGTCGTTCCCAATCGCTGGTATGATCGGGCTCGTGTGGCTGTCTGTCACAGCGAAAAGGGACGGACTGGCTGGGCTTGCGTGACGCGACGGCGGCATGTATATATTACCCATGG
>JAJZRK010000026.1 GCA_021802745.1 bacterium | reverse complement strand
GGGTGTGGTGCGGGGGGCGGGGGAGAGCGTGTTTACCGCCGCACTTGGCCCACCACGTCCCACACCTTCGGGTCTTCGGTGCCTAGCAGCCAGACGGAGTAGCCGCGAAAGCCGTGCTGCTTCACGAGGGCGAGCTTTGCCTTGAAGGCGCGGGCGTCCTCGATCCAGGCGTGCTCGAACACGCCGTGGTCCTCCCACATGGCGACCCAGGACTTCTGCCGCTTGTCCCAGCGGGGCTTGGCCCCGGCGGCGGCGATGATCCGCATCAGTTCCGGATACGCGATGTCGCGGGCGCGCGGGCGGGAGCCGGTGGCGGGGTCGTAGCTGGTGGTCCAGTAGTCGGAGTATGACGGCAGCCCGAGTGAGATCTTCGACGGCGGCACGCCCGCGGCGAGCACGTACTGGACGGACGAGCGCATCCATTCGTAGCCGGCCACCGGGCCGGGGGTCGAGCCGCCGGTGTGCTGCGCGTACGTCATGTACGAAATGAAGTCGAGCGTGTCGGCGAGCGCCTTGAAGTCGTACGCGCCGCGCCAGAAGTCGTACATGTACTGGTGATACGGCAGCGGGCCGCGATCGTCGTCGGTGCGCGGCACCACCGCGGCCGACAGTTCGCATCCGGCGCGGTGCACCGAGTCGGCCGCCTCGCGCGCGAGCGCGGTGAAGGCGTCGCGGTCGCCCACGTGGAGGTTCTCGAAGTCCAGCTGGATGCCGTGCACCCGCTCGGTGCGGCAGAGGGCGGCAAGGCTGCGCGCCGCATTGGTGCGCACGCTGGGGATCGTCGCGATCTGGTGCAGCACGCTCACGCTGAAGCCGGGGTTCATCACGAGCGGCACCAGTTTCACCGCCTGTGCGCGGGCGATGGCGACGATGCGCGGGTCCATCCCGCCGCGGATCGCCCCCGTGCTGTCCATGCTATACACCTGTGGCGCGATGGCGCTGATGCGCGGGGCGTTGGCGGCGAAGCTCGCGATGCCCGCCTCGCTGTTGCGCACGTACCAGATGGCCTCGCTCGCCTGGGCGGCGGCCGCGACGGGAAGGGCCACGACGAGGGAAAGAAGCAGGCGCATGTGCTGGACAAGTGGGTTGACCATTGTGGAAGTTATACCACCCCGTTCTCCAATCGGAAATCCGCATGGATCCTCTGCACATTCTGCTCGTGGACGACCACGACTTCACGCGGTCGCTGCACAAGCGCGTCCTGACCGAGTTGGGCGCGACGACCATCGCCGAGGCGCGTGACGGCGTGGAGGCGCTCGCGAGTGCGCGGATCCAGCGGCCCGACATCGTCATCACCGACCTCAACATGCCGGGCATGGATGGCATGACCTTCATCGGCCACCTGGCGCAGGAGCACCTGGCCGACTCCGTGATCATCGCGTCCGGGCTCGCCCCCGGGGTGCTGCGGGCGGTCGAGGCGATGGCGGTGGCGTCGGGCATCCGGGTGCTGGGCGCGCTGGAAAAGCCGCTGCGCAAGGACGCCTTGGACGGCATGCTGTTCGTCCACCGGAATCCCCCGGTCCCCGGGGCGTCACCCGCCACCAGCACGCTCGACTCGCTCACGGTGGAGCGCGCGGCCGAACTCGGCCAGTTCCGGGCGTGGTATGCGCCCGTGCTCGATGTTGCCTTCATGCGCACGGTGGCCACGGAAGTCGTGCCACGCTGGGAGTCCCCGGACCGCGGGGTGGTGTCCGGCGATGCCGCGCTGGGGGACATTTTTGACATGCCGGCGGCGCCGGCGGTGATGCGCAGCATCGTGACGGCGGCGCTCAATGCCGGCGGCCTCTGGCAGCAGATGGGATGGAATGGCGTGGTCACCATGCCGGCGGGGCTGGCCGCGATTCGCGACGGAGGCTTCTGGGACTGGATGTCCGACACGGTGCGCACGCACGGCGCCAATGGCACGCTGGCCGTGACGGTGGACGGCGCGCTCTTCGCCCGGGATCCGGCGCGCGGCGCCTTCGCGGTGGCACGCGCCATGATGGACGGCTACTTCCTCGTCGTGCGCGTGCAGGAACCGGACGAGGTGCGCGCGCTGAACGCCCTGGCGGCGTGCAGCGTCATCACCTGCCCCGCGCGCTGGCTCGCCGAGGCGCCTGCCGCCATGGAACGCGTCTACGAGTTTGCGTCGCGCATGAGCGCGGAGATCGGCGTGCACGGCGTGGAGGACGCGGCGATGCTCGGGCGCCTGGCGCGGGCGTCCATCCGGCGCGCGCAGGGGCCGGCCGTCGGCCGTCCCGCGTCGGCGGCGGAGATGTACGACACGCACCTGGCGCATCGGTAACGTTCGGGGGCGATCGCGCGTAGATGAGGAGCGCCCGGCCTCGGGAGTCCGCCACCGGCACTGCGCTGCCCGCCCTTCGCTCAGTTCATGAAACCCAAGGCTGCTCCAAATACGCTTCGCGCGCTGTGGTGCACGGTGCGCCGGGGGCTTCCCCTCCTGCTGGTGGGGGCGCGCGCCCTTCTCGCGCAGGACCCGCCGCCGGTACAGGGCCCCGTGGCCGTCTACCTCGACTGCCGGGCCAGCTGCGATTTCAACCTCATCCGCACCGAGATCACGTATGTGGACTGGGTGCGCGACCGCGAGGTGGCCGACGTTCACGTGCTGCTCACCGGCCAGCGCGCCGGCGCCGGCGGCGAGCAGTTCACCGCGGCCTTCCTCGGCGTGCGGCGCTTCGCCGGGCGCGGCGACACGCTGACGTTCACGACCAACCCGACCGCCACGAGCGACGAACTGCGGCGCGGCGTCACACGGATGCTCGCGCTGGGGCTCGTGCAGTTCGTGGCGCGGACCCCCGACGCCCAGTCGCTGCGCATCTGCCGCGCCGACACGGCGGGTGCGGCGGCGGCGCGCCTGACGCCGAAGGGCGATCGGTGGAACGCGTGGGTCTTTTCGGTCAACGTGAGCGGTTCCACCGACGGCGAGCGCTACTACAAGAGCCAGAACATCAACGGGCACCTCTCGGCCGACCGGGTGACCGAGGCCTGGAAGACGAACCTCGACTACTCGTATTCGTACCGGAACAACCGGGTGACGGTGCAGGAGTTCGACAGCACGGGGGCGGTGTCGCTCGAAGAGACGTACGTGAACCTGCTGCGCGACTGGTCGGCCGAATGGCTGCAGGTGAAGAGCATCTCCGACCACTGGTCGCTGGGCGGGAACGTCGAGGTGGCGTCGCAGGTGTACCGCAACCAGGACCTGCGCGTGGAGGGCAACGCCGCCGTGGAGTACAACCTGTTTCCGTACTCGCAAACAACGCGGCGGGAGCTGGTGGTGCGCTACGGCATCGGGATGGCGAGCTACTGGTACGCAGACACGACGATCTTCGACAAGATTCGCGAGTCGCTGCCGCGCCATACGCTGGAGGTCCAGTACCGCACACGCGAGCCGTGGGGGAGCGCGAACGTGAGCGCCCAGCATCGGAACTTTCTCACCGACGCGTCCAAGCGCAGCACCGAGATTCACGCCGGGTTGAGCGTGCGGCTGTTCCGCGGGTTCAGCGTGAACGTCAACGGCGGGTACGAGTGGATTCGCGACCAGGTGTACCTGCCGCGCGAGGGGCAGGACGCGGTGGACGTGCTGCTGCGGCGCCGGGCGCTGCTCAGCGGCTTCCAGTACAACATGCGGCTCGGCGTGAGCTACACGTTCGGGTCCATTTATAACAACGTCGTGAATCCGCGGTTCTGAGGCACGGCGGCGCGCCCGCGGCGACGAGTTTGCGCGTGGCGTTTGCGCGGTGGCGTTAGCGGGTTGGCGCTTGTCTGGGGGGAGCGCCGGGGGTATTTTTCACGACTGTCCGCAGAGAACGATGTCATGCGGCGGACGGGACGTAGCGCAGTCCGGTAGCGCACCTGAATGGGGTTCAGGGGGTCGCGGGTTCGAATCCCGCCGTCCCGATCGATCGACAATAAGGTCTACGTACAAGACCGACACCGTGCCAGGTAGTTCTCCTAGACACGGTGTCGGTTTCGTGTTTCTGCGGGCTGAGCCTACACGCTGAGCCTACAGGCTGGGCCGACATGCGTCCGACTGCGGCTCCGAAAGGAGCAGGAGAATTCAATCGCTAAAGTCCCAAACGGCCTGTGAGCTCGGCAGACGTCCGCTGAACAGACTCGTCGCAGCGCTCGAGCATCTGCTGATCTCCGCCGTCTGCGCGAACCGAGGAGAGAACGTCGGCCAGCGCCTCGCGGACGTTGGTCACGACGCTGGACGCGAGTTCGGCCGCCCGATCTCTGGGCAGGCGAAACTCCCTCGCCGCCGCTGCCAAGCTCGCGTTGGTGAGCGCTTGCGGCAGCGTGGTGCCGCCGAACGAGAGCGCGAAGCTTTGGTCGAGGTGTTCGTAGACGGCCGTCACGACCACATCGTATGCGGGAGCGAGCCGCACCTGGTCGGGTGCAACGTAGACGACGCTCAGATTCTTGGCGTGACCGTCGTAGTTTCCCATGGCGGCGTTCGCGACGGCCCACCGGTAGAGGTTCTCGCGATCCTCCAGCGGATTGGCGCTCCAACGTTGCAGGACCGCGACGAGATCTTGATACGTTGGCGCTCCCATCCCCGCGTACTTCGCGCGTGACGCGCGCCCGGTGACCTGACAGCCATCCTCTGCGTGCAAACGACGTACCTGTCCGTCCTCGCGAACCTCGCGGTCAAATCGAGCAGACTCATGGCAGTCACTCGCTATCGCACAACGCGCGCTGCTCGCGGTCGGGACGCCGGCCGCCTGCATGAGTCGCATGCCGACGAATTCCGCTTCCAGCACGCCTGGGACGCTGTGGTCGGCGCGTTTGACGACAACGGTTGTTGGCGCACCGTTCTTCGGCAGCTTGTACTCGGGGGCGAGTCCTCCCACTGGGGGCATCCTCCACAGGGCGAGTTTCGGTTGCGCGCCCGAGAGTGATGCACGACCGACGGCTTGTCGGAGTTGACCGGCCGCTCCGGTGAACACGGTGTGCATCGTCTCTGCAACACAGGGTTCGTATGCGGCCTTCTCAGGCGGCTCCATCCCTGCTGGCCACAGGTGCAGCGCGCCGGTACAGTCCCCGGCGACTACTCCGAGCAGCCCGACCGTGTCGCTAACGTCGAGTTTGGTGGCCTGTCCGAGCGTTCGTCTGAGGTTCCCCTCAGGCAGCAGGTTCTCGAATACCGCTTCAGCCTCCAGGCCGAGGTACGGGCGCTGTCGCACTGGACATCGCACACCCACGGCATACCGGCGGTCTCCCTCGGCAACGACGTCGGCATCATACGTAAACCGAACGTCACCGTTCGGGGCGGTATCGAGCACACCCACGCGATGGTCGTCGCGCCACACGACAAGCGTTGTCAACGGTCGGCGCTCTGGAGGTACTGCTGCAGGGAACGCGTGGGGTCGCGCGGTACGAGGACCACGTCGAATCCAAGGTCTGCCAGTACGCCGAGGGTCAGATTCAGTTGGGAACCGCCGGTGCCTCTCTCCAGGTCCCCTAACATGGTGACGCTCACGCCGAGGCGCCGTGCCGCTTCATCTTGGCGTCCGAGCTGCTGTGCACGGACCAGCCGCACCACGTCTCCGACGTCTGCAGGGCTTACGACGCAGAGGCCGCGGCGCGCCGTGTCCGGCGACGGAAGGCGCATTCGGTCGAGTACTGGTGCTGTGCGTCGTCCCATCGAAAGTCACCTAATAAGTATGCTAAGGGAAAAATACGGTCGATAGTGTGAATATATATCTTATAGAAAGTATAACTGAAAGTCAAGATAAATAGTGCCTAAAGAAGAAATATCTCGCAAAGGTGTTATTTATGTTATAGAATATATAACCAAGAGAAACGAAAAGAGCGCTGACCGGCTGGGAACGGGCGTGAACGCGCCGCCACTCGATTGGAAGATGAAGAATCAGCAGTGAATGGCGTCAGTAAAACTCTAGCGAACACCCCGGAAGTCTCCCAGACACAGGACTTGCAAATGCCGCTTCTCGCAGACCTTCCCGCCCTCCAGCTTCGAGTGCGTGATGTCGCAGACATCGTTCTGCCAGGAGAGTCAAACCCCTTCGGCCAGGAACTGCGGTGGATGAAGCGTGCCACCGCGTGCTTCCGGCGACTCACCTATTCGGCTGACACGCTGGCAGTGGTGGGGTTCAGCATGCTTGAGGCCGACGCCATGGAGTTTGAGTCGCTGTTATCGTGGACGCCGCGGTTTGAGCGAATCGTCGTGGCAGATCCAGCACCTTCGTCGGTTCTACTCGACTTCCTCGCTTCGAGGACAACGAGACTCCCTCGTTGGACTCGTGGCCCAGAGACAGGAGAATGAAGGCACTAGTCTCGGAAGTGGAGCAAAGTTCAGCGTCAACTAATAGCAGATATCTGCGTTGCGTGCTTGGCTTCGTTTTGCACCGCGTAGCGCCAGACGATAGACTTACCCGGTCGCCCGCCCCCAGACCCCTCCCCAGCGGAGCCGCATCCCGATGCCGCTCAACATCCTCATCCTCGGCGGCACCGGCTTCACCGGCCCCGAGCAGGTGGAGTATGCCCTCGCACGCGGCCACAAGGTCACGCTCTTCAACCGCAATCGCACGCGTCCGGATTTCTTCAAGGGCAAGGTGGACCAGCTCATCGGCGACCTGAACGACGACGTGAGCGCGCTGGCGGGGAAGAAGTTCGACGTCGTGCTCGACAACCCGACCACCTTTCCGGCCTGGGTGCGCAACGCGGCCAGCCAGCTCAAGGGGAATGTCGGGCACTACATCTTCATCTCCACCGAGTCGGTCTACCCGGACAACAGCCGGCCCAACATGGACGAGACGGATGGCACCACGCCCATGCCGGCCGACCTGGACCCGTACACCACGGTGCGCGAGAACGCCGGCAAGTACTACGGCGCGCTCAAGACCTTCGCCGAGCAGGAGGCGGAACGGCAGTACCCGGGCAAGGTGACCGTCGTGCGCCCGGGGCTCATTGTGGGGCCGCTCGACCGCAGCGACCGCTTCACCTGGTGGCCGGCGCGCATTGACAAGGGCGGCGACGTGCTCGCGCCGGGCACGCCCGACGATCCGACGCAGTGGATTGACTCGCGTGACCTCGCCGAGTGGATGATCCGGCTGGCCGAGCAGAAGGTGATTGGCACGTTCAACGCGGTGGGCTCCGTGCGCCCGATGTCGGAGCTGCTCTACGGCATCAAGGCGGTGTCGACGGCGGGGGCGCAGTTCACGTGGGTGCCCGCCGAGTTCCTCACCGCGCAGGGAGTGCGCGGGTGGCGCCACATGCCGGTCTGGCTGCCGCCCATCGGCCCCACCGCGGGCTTCCTGCGGCGCAACAACGACCGCGCCGTGAAGGCAGGGCTCACCTTCCGCCCGCTCGCGGTGACGGCGTCGGAGACGCTTGCCTGGCACAAGACGCGCCCGGAGGCGGAGCAGAAGGCGACCGCAGAGGGCGCCATCTCGGGCATCGCGCCGGCCAAGGAAGCCGAGGTGATTGCGGCCTGGAAGGCCAAGCAGACGACGGGAGGGACAGACAATGACTAGCCGCCGCGCGTTCCTGCAGACCAGCGCCGCCATCGGCGGTGCGCTGGGCCTGATGCCGAAGACGATGCTCGGCCAGCCCGATCCGTTCCTGCTCCCGCAGCGCGTCACCAAGGCGCCGACGTCGCTCAACATCCTCATTCTTGGCGGCACGGGCTTCACCGGCCCCGAGCAGGTGGAATACGCAATTGCACGCGGGCATCGCGTCACGCTCTTCAACCGCAACAAGACGCGCCCGGGCTACTTCAAGGGCAAGGTGGCGGAGGAGCTTGTCGGCGACCTCAACAACGACACCAGCGCGCTGCAGGGCAAGTCGTTCGACGTGGTGCTCGACAACCCGACGACCTTGCCGGCCTGGGTGCGCAATGCGGCGCGCCAGCTCTCGGGCAACGTCAAGCACTACATCTTCCAGTCCACGACGTCGGTCTACAGCGACCAGAGCATCATCGGGCTCGACGAGAACAGCCCGGTGGCCGTACTGCCGCCGGACGTTGACCCGTACACGCTCGACCGGCAGCATGCGTCACGCTACTACGGCGCGCTCAAGGTGCTCGCCGAAAAGGAAGTCGCCAAGCAGTACGCGGGGCTCTGGACGGTGGTGCGCCCGTGCCTGATTGTCGGGCCGCTCGACCGCACGGACCGCTTCACCTACTGGCCGGCGCGCATTGACGCGGGCGGCGAGATTCTCGCCCCCGACAAGCCCGACGATCCGTGCCAGTTCATTGACGTGCGCGATCTCGCGGAGTTCTCGGTGCGGCTGGCCGAGGCGCGGGCATTCGGGACGTACAACGCCATTGGTCCGGAGAAGCCGCTGACGATCGGCGAGATGCTCTACGGCGTGAAGTCCATCACGGCCACGCCGGGGCGCTTCACGTGGGTGCCGTGGGAGTTCCTGCAGGAGCAGCAGATTCGCCCGTGGCGGCACATGACGGTCTGGCAGCCGCCCTACGGACGCACCGCGGGCTACCAGCGCCGCAACGCGTCCAAGGCGATTGCCGCCGGGCTGACCTTCCGCTCGCTTGCCGACACGGCCAGGACGACGCTCGACTGGCACCGCACGCGGCCGCAGGCCGAGCAGGACGCCACGCTCCGTGGCGCGGTGAACGGGCTCGACATGAAGCGCGAGGCCGAAGTGCTGGCGGCGTGGCACGCGAAGCTGAAGGCGGAGGGGCGCGAGTGAGCGGGCCCGCGCCAGAGGGCACGCCGGAGCGCGCGAACGACGCCACGGCGCCGCGCGCGCACACGCTGCTGCGCCGCATGGTGGACGTGCAGCCGAATGAAGTGCGGGCGATGCTCGTGTCGTTCGCCTACTTCTTCTTCGTGCTGAGCGGCTGGTTCGTGCTACGCCCCATTCGCGAGGCGGTGGCAGTGGCGACGGGAGTGGACAAGCTCCCGTTCCTCTTTGCCGGCACGCTCACCGCGGTGCTCATCGCCAATCCGCTCTTCTCGGCGCTCGTGGTGCGCTTCCCCGTGCGGAAGTTCATCACGATCACCTACCAGTTCTTCGCGGCCAACCTGCTCATCTTCTACGCGCTCATGACGTTCGTGGCGCCGGTGGAAGGGTCGGCGGGCGACGTCTGGATCGGGCGCGCGTTCTTCGTCTGGACGAGCGTCTTCAACCTGTTCGTCGTCTCCATCTTCTGGGCGTTCATGGCCGACTCGTTCCGCAGCGAGCAGGCGAAGCGGCTGTTCGGCTTCATCGCGGTGGGCGGGACGCTCGGCTCGGTGCTCGGGTCGGCGGCGACGGCGGAGCTGGCGCCGATGGTGGGCACCGCGAACCTGCTGCTCATCTCGGCGGTGCTCATTGAACTCGCCGTGCTCTGCGTGCAGCAATACCCGGCGCGCGAGCACGCGGCGGACGTGCCGGCCTCGGTGCGCGCGGAGCTGCCGATCGGCGGCAGCCTGTGGGCGGGGATCACGCACGTCATGAGTTCGCCGTACCTGCTGGGCATCTCGGCCTTTCTGGTCCTGCTGACGATGGGCTCGACGATCCTCTACTTCGAGCAGGCGGACATCGTGGGCAAGGCGTTCGCCGACCGCACGGCGCGCACCGCGGTGATGGCGCGCATCGAGCTGGTGGTGCAGTCGCTCACGCTCGTGACGCAGATTCTCCTGACCGGGCGGCTGATAAGGTGGATGGGGCTCGCACTCGCGCTGGCCTTCCTGCCGTTCGTCAGCCTCGTCGGCTTTGCCGCGCTCGGCACCTGGCCCGTCTTCGCGGTGGTGGCGACGATCGCCATTGCGCGCCGCGCCGGAAACTTCGCGCTGAACAACCCGGCCATGGAGATCCTGTTCACGGTCATTCCGCGCGAGGACAAGTACAAGGGGAAGAACTTCATCGAGACGTTCGTGTACCGCGCCGGCGACCAGATTGGGGCGTGGGGCTTTGCCGGACTCGCCGCGTTGGGGCTTGGCATGTCGGGCATCGCGTACGCCGCGGTGCCGCTCGCCGCCGTCTGGCTGATGCTCGGGGTCTGGCTGGGGCGGGAGCAGGGACGGTGGGCCGCGCGACTGACGTAGCGGGCGACGATGGCGGCGCGCGCACGGCGATTTGGGCATGATCGAGGAGCGAGCATGAGGCGAATCAACCTGCTGGTGGGGCTCCTGCTTGGCGCGGCATCGCTGGCCGCGCAGCAGGTGCCAGGCGGAGGACGCGGGCGCGAGGGGTATGTGCAGACTCCGGATGGCGCCGGACTCTACTTCCGCGTGATCGGGCACGGCGCCGACACGCTGATCGCGATTCACGGCGGCCCGGGCGTGGACCTCGAGAGCATCGCGGGGGATTTTGCGCCGCTGGGCGAGCGGCACGTCGTGATCTTCTACGACCAGCGCGGGGCGGGCCGCTCGAGCATTCCCGACGACACGTCGCGACTCAACGCCCAGCAGCAGATTGCCGACCTCGACGCGATGCGCGCCTGGTTTGGCATCCAGCGGGCCACGCTCATTGCGCACTCGTACGGGCCGCTGCTGGCTGCGACGTACGCGATTGCGCACCCCGACCGGGTGCGCCGCATGATCCTGCTGGGCCCGGTGCCGCCGCGGCGCGGGGACTTCTGGAAACGCTTCGCGGAAAACTCCGCCGCGCGCATGGACAGCACGCTCCAGCGCCAGCTGCGGGATGCCAATCGTCGGCTGATGGCCGCCACCGAGCGCGACAGCATTCGCGCCGCCTGCCGCGCGTACTGGCGCGCCGCCATGGTGCCGCGGCTCGCCGAGCCGGCGCGCACGCTGCCGCTCATCAAGAGCGACCTGTGCGGGTCGGAGCCGCGCGGCATCGCCTACGGCCTGCGCACGACGAACCGCGTGGTCATGGCGTCGTACGGCGACTGGGACATTCGCCCGCAGCTCCGGACGCTGCGCGTGCCGACGCTCGTCGTGCATGGCGAGGCCGAGGCCATTCCCATGGACCTCGTGGAGGAATGGGTGACGTCACTCCCCAACGCGCGGCTGGTGAAGGTGCCGAACGCGGCGCACTTTGCGTACGCCGAGCGTCCCGACGTTGTGTGGCCGGCGGTCGAGGCGTTTCTGCGGGAGCCGTAGGCGCGGCACGCGCAGTGCACGCGCAGTGCACGCGACGGCTGCGTGGCGCGCTGGCACGCGGCCGTTCGGTGCCGTCTACGCGAGCCGGGAGAATCGGCGGTTCGAACCCGGGACGTCGAGCCCGAAGCTCACGGTGCCGAGGACGGCGGTGATCGCCGCGACGGCAAACGTCGGCCACGTCAGCGAGATCGGCCGCGGCGCCACGGGAGAATCGAAAGTCGTCAGCGCGGCACCGCCGACGATGAAGGCGAAGGTCAGCCACTGGTACAGCCGGAAGCCCGCCAGGATCGCCGTTTGTGGCTCGCCGCGGTAGTGCTCTTCCACGAACCGTCCGAGGCCGACGAGCACAAAGTACATGCCGGCGATGAAGGCGAGCGGCGCCTGCACGAGCCACAGCCGCACGAGCACGACGCCCACGACCATCAGCCAGAGCAGGGAATAGATCTGCGTAGGGTGAATGGCGACGCCGCCGAGCGCGGCGATCCGCGCGGGGCGTGGCATCGGATGCACATAGGTGATGCCAACCGACGCGCGCGCCGGCTTGCCGTGACAGCAGCCGTTCACGAGGCACCGAAGTCGGCCGAGTCCTTGCCCGAACGCGAGCGTGACGCAGGAAGCGGCCAGCAGGCGCCACGCGTCCAGGCCGACAAGCGCCGCGGCGACGACGATGATGAGAACGCCGATCATTCCGCCGAAGTAGCCGAAGGGGCGCAGCAGCTGTGGCGACCCCTCGACGAGCTGCGCCCACAGCGCCGCCGTGATGGCGCCCGCCAGCCCGACTGCGAAGACCCACCAGAGCAGGTCGGGGCCGCCGAGCCAGATGCTCACGGGACACGAGAGCAGGACGGACAGGCCGAGATACAGTCCGTGGCTCATCAGGCGGAACGGCCCGAAGCGCCACTCCGTCCACGAGTTCGCCCCCCGCTCGGACGCGTCGCGAAGGAAGGCCCACACCTGCGGACCGCGCGCAATGCCCACGAACACCACGAGCGCCGCCGCGACGTCGGCCACGGCATGGATGCCCACGGTGGCGCAGCTCGCGCCGATGGCGAGGGCAAGAATCCACATCAGCCAACCGCGGCGATAAGTGGCGGCATACATGGAGGCGGCGATGCACGCCCAGACGACATGAAACGCCGGTAAGGCCGTGAGCGGCGAGTTGATGGCGCGCTCGAGGGCGAGCCACGACTGAAAGAACCCGCTGCCGGGAATGGGCCGCGGCTCATAGACGACCGGCACCAGCAGGTAGAACGGGATGATCAACGCGATGGCCCAGAGCCCGCGTCGCGCGAAGGTGCGCAGGTGGCGCTGGCGGCGCGCGAACAACGGGGCGAGCACGACCATCGGATACACCGACTCGTAGACAAGCGCGGTCCACGGCGTCACGGGAATGAGATCGTCAATCGGCAGCGCCGACGACGGGGCGTTGGCGGGAGCGCCGAGATACTCGATGGAGAGGTAGATGACGAGCCACGGAATGAAGACGAGCGCGTACACGGCGGCGCGCTGCCACGGCGAGGGCGCGTCAGCGACATCGTCTGGCAGTCGCAGCACCGGCGCACCCGCCGTGCCAAAGCGCTGGCGGGTGAGTTCACGCTCGAAGCCCATCACCCAGGCCGCGCAGCAGAGCGCCAGGGTGGGAGACACGATCCAGAGGCCGGCCGGCGACGCGAACACGATGCTCGCCCCGAACGCCACGGTGACGGCGCCCACGTACAACGGATCGGCGACGTAGCGGTAGACGCCGCGCACCACGAGCCGCTCCGGCGGAAAGGCGCTCATGGGCAGGCCGCCGCCGTAGCGCCACAGCGCAATCGTGCCGGCTGTCATGAGCGCCACGCCTGCCATGACCAGCGCACCCCCAACGATGGCGGCAGTGGGAACAGGCAGGTGGACCCAACCGTCGAGGCGCCACGCCCACAGGGCGAGCAGGACGGGGAGTACGCCGACAAAGAGCGCGCCGTATGCGACCTTGAGCAGCATCGTTCGCGGTCGCGACGGGTTCATGTGAACTTCGCGACTTCGTGGATGGCCCATCCTTCGGTGGCCACCCCGGCGGTGCTGGTCCACGTGGCTCGGCTGCACCACTTCGTCTCGTGCCAGGAGGTGGGGATGCGCGCCGCGACGTGGGCCAGGTCGGAGAGGCGGCGCAGGAACCGGCCCACGGAGCGGTCGTGCAACGTGCGCGGTGGTGCGAGCGCCAGACGCCCCGCGCTCACGTCCACGCCGTCGTCACGCACCGTGACATCGGTAAACACCACACCATCCTGCACCACCCATCGGCGCGGGAGCGGGCCGCGCCAGTCAATCCACACCAGCGACGTGGCGGCGTCGTCGCTCACCCAGCGCCCCCAGCGCAGTTCGTCAATCGGCAGTTCCCACGGCGGCACGGTCATCGTCATGCGCTCCACATAGCCGACGCCCTGCCTCGCGCCCTCTTCGTCCGTGAATCGCGCACGAGCCGACGGCGCGAGGCATTCCCACACAATGCGTCCGCGGGCGTCGTCGAGCAGGGTGATGCTGACGCCGGGCGAGGTCGCCTCGTGCATCGTCTCGAGACCGATGCGCGCCGCGTGCCACGAAACCTGCCGGTCCGCGAGCACGGGCGCTGGCATGCTGCGCAGCGACGAGCGCTCCGCCGGCGGCTGGCCGGGCGCGTACCGCGTGACGTTCTGCCACGCGATATGGACGCCATGCCACGTCAGCGACGCCCAGTAGGCGATGGTCGCGGCGCCGTCGGGTTCGACGGTGTCGAGATACCACTTCACGAGCTCGAAGTGCTCCGTCAATCGCCCGCCGGCGTTGCTGGTGGTCGTGCCTTACGGAATCACCTTCGGCCCCAGCGTGTACCTGGTGATCCACTCGTTCTCCCGCTTCATGCGGTCGAGCTGGTGGTAGTACTCCTGGAAGCCATGCCCCTCGCGCGGATAGAAGACGAGCTCCACGGTCTTGCCGCGGTCCTTGAGCGCGCGATAGAACTCCATCGGCTGGCCAATGGGCACGCGCTCGTCGTTGCCGCCGTGCAGGATCAGCAGCGGGGTCGTGACCTTGTCGCTGTAGCTGATGGCCGACCGCTCCATGTAGAGCCTGGTGTTCGGGTTCACCAGCGAGCTGTCGTACTGCGGCATGCCGTTGAAGAACGTGTTGATGTAGCCGGGAATGTCGGTGGTGCCGGCCATCGAGAGCAGCGACGGAAGCCCCGCGCCCATCATCGCCGCCTTGAAGCGCCCCGTCTGCGAGACGACCCACGACGTCATGTACCCGCCGTAGCTCCACCCCTCGAACGCCATCCGGGTGGAGTCCACCATGCCGCGCTGGATCAGCGCGTCAACGCCCGTCATGATGTCGCGATAGTCGCCGCCGCCCCAGTCGGGGATGTTGCCGCGCATCCACTTTTCGCCGTAGCCGGTGCTGCCGCGCGGGTTCGGATAGAGGATGGCCCACCCTTGCCCCGCCCACGTCTGGCCCGGGCCGGTGCCGCCCTTGAAGCCGCTGGTGTGCGCGCCGGTCGGGCCGCCGTGCGCCGAGACGAGCAGCGGCACCTTGGTGCCGGCCACGTAGCCGACCGGCTTGAGCAGCACGCCTTCCACGGGCTGGCCGTCCTTGCTCTTCCAGCTCACGACCTCCGATTCACCGAGGGCGACGTTCGCGAGCCACGGGTTGGTGTTGGTAATGCGCCGTGGCGCCGCGCCGCCCGCATCCTGCATATAGACCTCGGCGGGCCAGCCCGGCGTGTCGAGCACCAACGCCGCCTTGCTCCCGTCCTTGCTGGTGGAGTAGCCCTGGAGCACAACGTCGCCGAGCACCTTCGCGTACGACTTGGTCGCCAGCGTGTACTCGTACAGCGACTGGTAGACGCGATCGCTGGCGGTGAACGACAGGCGCTGTCCATCGCGCGACCAGCGCACCGCGCCGGCGCTCACGTCGAATGCCTTGCTGCCGTGGTTCGTCAGGGTGCGTGTGGCGAGGTCGAACGTGACAATGGTGGCGTTGCGAATGGTCCGCGGCGGAATGCCGTCCTTGTGCGGCGGCCACTCCTGCGGGCTCATGGTGAAGGCCAGCGACTTGCCGTCGGGGGAGAACTGGGGCGCGCTCTCCACGTCGTGCTGGGTGGTGAGGGGCTGCACCTGGCGCGACGCGATGTCCACCACGTAAGCGTCGCGCCGCTCGTCGCGGATCATCGGCGTCGGCGACGCGTCAAAGGCGAGTTGCGTGCCGTCGGGGGACCACGACGGCGCGCCGCGCACCGTATACGTGCCGCTCGTCACCTTCACCGCCTTCTTCGAGTCGAGGTCGGTGACCCAGATGTGCGACAGACGAAACTCTCCTTCATAGACCTTGGCGTCGTCGCGCCGGCGGGTCTTCGCCTCGGCGTCGCGCGTCAGCGTGTCGGTGGTCAGGAAGGCGATGCGCCTGCCGTCGGGGCTCCAGGCGTACGCCCCCATGCCATCGCGGGCGGTGGTCAGTTGCCACGCCTCACCGCCGTCCGCTGGGAGAATCCATACCTGCGGCCTCGGACCATCCTCGCCGCCGGCCGCGCCGCGCGCGCTCGTGAAGGCAATGAGCGATCCGTCGGGCGCCCACTGCGGGTTCGACTCGCCGCGCTCGCTGAACGTCAGTTGCCGGGCGGCGCCGCCAGCCGCCGGCACGACCCAGACGTGCGAGCGCCGATCGTGGCGGTCGCCGAGCGCGGTATCGCCCTTCACGGCGTTCGCGTTCGGGTGCTCCCATCCCGTGACCGTATAAAGCACGCGGTCGCCGGCCGGCGACATGGCGACGGCGCCGACGCCCTTGAGGCGCATGATGTCGTCGGCCGTCATGGGGCGCTTGGCCTGGGCCAGCGCGAGCGCGGGCACGAAGGCGATGGCGGCGAGGAATCTCGTGCGGGCGAGCAGGCGGTGCATCTGCATCTCCGGTGGGTGGGGGCGCGGCGTCAGGTCCATGGAATGCCGGTTCAGCGCAAGCTCCGCAAAATTGCGGGTCACCCACTGACGTCCGCCAGTCCATCGTGCCCGGCCATCGTGCCCGGCTGCCGGACTCGCGTCCCGTCTGCCATCGCCTAAGATTAGCAGCAAGGCGGTGCGTGCGCCGTCTCAACATGAAAAGGCTGACGAATGAGCGATCCTCTCTTCTGGCACCGTCTGCAGTTCGGCTTCACCATCACGTTCCACTACATCTTTCCGCAGCTCACGATGGGGCTCGCCCTGCTCATCGTGATCATGAAGGCGGTGGCCCTGCGCACGGGACGCGCGGAGTGGGCGTCGGCGGCGCGGTTCTGGATTCGCGTCTTCGGCCTCGCCTTCGCCATGGGCGTCGTGACGGGCATCCCGATGGAGTTCCAGTTCGGGACGAACTGGGCGGCGTTCGCGGCGCGCACCGGCGGGGTCATTGGCCAGACGCTGGCGATGGAAGGGATCTTCGCCTTCTTCCTCGAGTCGTCGTTCCTTGCGCTGCTCGTGTTCGGCGAGCGTCGCCTTGGCCCGCGCCTGCATTTCGCGGCGGCGGTCGCCCTGTTCGCCGGGAGCTGGCTCTCGGGGTGGTTCATCATTGCCACCAATGCGTTCATGCAGTTCCCCGTGGGGCACGAGATTGCCGCGGACGGCACCATGCAGATTGCCAGCGTCCTGGCGATGCTGTTCAGCCCGTGGACCCTCACCGAGTTCTTCCATAACCAGATGGCCTCGGTGGTGACGGGCGCATTCGTGATGACGGCGGTGGCGGCGTACTGGACGCTGCGCGGCGAGCATAAGGACGCCGCGCGCATCTCGCTGCGCACCGGCATACCGGCCGCGTTGATCGCCTCCGGACTGGTCGCCTTCCCGACGGGCCACCTCCAGGGACGCCTGGTCGCTGAGCACCAGCCGGTGGCGCTGGCGGCCATGGAAGGGCGATTCGAGAGCGGGCCGCGCGCGCCGCTCGCCATGATCGGTCAGCCCAACGTGGCGGAGCGCAAGCTCGACAACCCCATCCAGCTGCCGGCCATGCTCTCGTGGATCGCGTACGGCGACTTCTCGGCCAACGTGCGCGGCCTTTCCGATTTTCCGGAGCACGACTGGCCCACCAGCATCGAACTGCTGTACTACGCCTTCCACATCATGGTGGGGCTCGGCACGCTCTTCATTCCGTTGATGGGGCTGGCGCTGCTGCTGCTCTGGCGCGGGCGGCTGGAGACGTCGCGGTGGATGCTGTGGGCGCTGGCGCTGGCCTTCCCATTCCCCTTCATCGCGACGACGGCGGGGTGGATGAGCGCGGAACTCGGGCGCCAGCCCTGGCTCGTCTACGGGCTGATGCGCACGGCGGAGGGCGGGTCGCCCACCGTGCACGCGGGCGAGACGCTGTTCACCACGCTCGGCTTCGCGGGGCTCTATTTCGTGCTCGGCGTGCTCTTCCTCGGGCTGGTGGCGCGCGAGGTGGCGCACGGACCGCACGACGCCTGGCACGCGACTTCAGAAACGACGGAGGGTTGACCATGCCGACGCTCTGGTTCGCCCTCGCCGCGGTGATGGCCGCGATCTACGTCGTGATGGACGGCTTCGACTTCGGCGCCGGCACGCTGCACCTGTGGGTGGCGCGCACCGACGGCGAGCGCCGTCAGGTGCTGCGCGCCATCGGCCCGTACTGGGACGGCAATGAAGTGTGGCTGCTGGCCCTCGGCGGCGTGCTCGTGCTCGCGTTTCCCAAGGTGCTTGGCGCGGGCCTGTCGGGGTTCTACCTCGCCATCATGATGGTGCTGTGGGTGCTGATCCTGCGCGGCATCTCGCTGGAGTTCCGGTCGCACCTGCCGGACGCGATGTGGCGGCAGTTCTGGGACGGTGCGTTCGCGCTCGCCTCCACGCTCGCGCCCGTGCTGTTCGGCGCGGCGCTTGGCAACCTGGTGCGCGGCGTGCCGCTGGACGCCGACGGCTGGTTCTCGCTCCCGCTCTTCGCGTCGTTCTCGCCCACCGGCGCGCTCGGCATCCTCGACTGGTACACCGTGCTCGCCGGGGTGCTGGCGCTCGTGGCGCTCGCGCATCATGGCGCGCTCTTCCTCGCGTGGAAGACCGACGGTCCGGTGCGCGACCGGAGCCTGATGGCCGCGCGCCGATTGTACGCGGCGATGGTCGTGGTCTGGGCGCTCACGACCGTGGCGACGGCGTGGCTCGTGCCCGAGTTGCCTGCCGCGCTGGCCGCGCGGCCGCTGGCCTGGCTGGCGACGGCGGTGGCAATAGCCGGCCTCGTCGGGACGGTCGTCTTCCGGCAGCGCGGGCGCGACCTGGCGGCGTTTGTGTCGTCGGGGGCGTTCCTGCTGGGAATCCTCGCCGCGACGGCGGCGAGCATCTACCCGGCAATGCTCCGCGCGACCGGCGACGCCTCGCGCTCGCTCACCGCGTTCAATTCGGCGGCGAGCGATCATGCGCTGGCGACGGGCCTGTGGTGGTGGCCGGCCGGGTTCGTGATCGCCGTGGGCTACGTGGCGCTGCTCTTCCGGGTGCACCGCGGCAAGGTCGAACGGACGGGCGACGGGTACTGAGCCTCCGCCGGACGCTGTGCGACTCGACCTCCGCGGCGGTCCGGCGGTCGCGGCACGCGGGACTGGCGTCTGGCGCGCCGATCGCCGAGAATCAGGCGTCGCCAGCAAGGGAACGTTCATGCGCCGCCTCGCCACGCTTGCCTGCCTCTTCGCGCCACTGGCCGTCGCTGCCCAGCAGGGCGCGCCGGCCACGCGCTGGTACAAGGGGAACACGCACACCCATACCATCAACAGCGACGGCGATTCGTCGCCGGATGACGTGGTGAAGTGGTACAAGGAGCACGGCTACCAGTTTCTCGTGCTCACCGACCACAACGTGCTGACCAGCGTCGGAGGATTGAATGCGCTCTACGGGCTCGACGACCAGTTTGCCGTGATTCGCGGCGAGGAAGTGACGGACCGGTTCGGGAGCAAGCCGCTGCACCTGAACGGGCTCGACGCGGCGCGGAAGATCGAGCCGCAGGGCGGCACGAGCGTGCTCGACGTCATCCAGCGCGACGTGGACGCCATCCGCGCCGTGGGCGCCGTGCCGAGCATCAACCATCCGAACTTCGGCTGGGCCGTGACGGCCGACGAACTGAAGCAGGTCCGGAACACGCGGCTCTTCGAGATCTTCAACGGCCACCCGATGGTGAACAACCTCGGCGGCGGCGGCGTGCTCGGGCTCGAGGAGGCGTGGGACGCGATCCTCACGAGCGGCGTCACGCTCTTTGGCATCGCCGTGGATGACGCCCACCATTTCAAGCGGCCCGACGACCGCACGGCGTCGCGGCCGGGGCAGGGGTGGGTGGTGGTGCGCGCCGAGCAGCTCGAGGCGAAGGCGCTGCTCGCGGCGATGGAGCGTGGCGACTTCTATGCGAGCACCGGCGTGGAGCTCGCCGACTATCGGGTAGACGCGAAGGCCATGACCATCACCGTCAAGCCGAATAGCTGGAGCAAGTATCGCATCCAGTTCATTGGCAATGGCGGCAAGCTGCTGCAGGAATCACTCGCCAGTCCGGCGACCTACACGTTCCGCGGAGACGAGGGGTATGTGCGCGCCCGGGTCGTCGAGTCAAACGGCCTGATGGCGTGGACGCAGCCCGTGCGCGTGGGTGCCCCCGGCAACCGACCATAGCGAATTCGCCTCATATAATGAGTTGTACAGCATCAACCATGGCGTGAATCGTCAATTCGTATAGATTGGGTTCATAATCGAAGCGCTGCAGGCCAATGCTCGACCATTCCGGGGTGATGGCGCAGTTGCCATTGCCGTCGGCTGACGCCTGGGACCATGACCGATCCACGACCGCTCGACGAAGCGACGCCGCTCCCCGACCATCCGCCGGGCGCCATTCTCCGCTGCAATTCCGACCTTGTGGGCGTGCTCGTCACGCACGACTGGCGGAAGCTGATCGCCATCAAGCCGATCCGTGCGGGCAAGCGGGTGTTCATGCTCATTGGGCGCGAGACGCCGATTCCGACGCGCTTCTCGGTGCAGGTCGGTCCCTCGCTCCACCTCGACCAGGACGACCTGACCGACGCCAATGAGATCGTGCGCCGCTATCCCTGGCGGTACATGGATCACGCCTGCGATCCGGCCACGCTCATCCGCAACCGCGCGGTGATCGCCCGGCGCGACCTCGCCCCGGGTGACGCGATCACGTTCAACTACAACACTACAGAGTACGACATGGCGGAGCCGTTTCGCTGTCACTGCGACAGCGCGCTCTGTGTCGGACTCGTGCGCGGGGCGCGGTACCTGACGCCCAACCAGCGCGTGCTCATTGAGGAGTGGCTGGCGGAGTATCTTCGCTGAGCGGCTCTGTTCGCTCCGGCCATCCCCTATCTCGTGTGAAGCGCCGCGGCGATCGCCGCCTCCGTCAGCGGCGCCATCAGCCGGTACCCCGCCTCGTTGGGGTGCACGCCATCACCCGATAGCTCGCTCGGCAGCCCGCCGCGCCCGTCCACCATCGTCGAGTGGTAGTCCAGGTAGACCGCGCCCGCGGCCGCGGCGTATCGCTTCATCCAGGCATTCAGTGCGATGATCTTGGGCGCCGGCTCGAGCCCGCGCTTCCACGGATAGTCGTAGACCGGCAGCACCGACGACAGGACGACGCGGATGCCGTGCGCGGTGGCGGTCTCGGTCATCGCGCTGAGGTTGTCCTCGATCATCTCGAGCGTGGCGGGGCCCGTGTTGCCTGCGATGTCGTTGGTGCCGGCGAGGATGACGACCACCGCGGGCTGCAGCGCGACGACGTCCTGGTGGAAGCGCACGAGCATCTGCGGCGTGGTCTGGCCGCTGATGCCGCGCCCCACGTACGGCTTGCCGGGAAACATCGCGGGGAACCAGCGGGCCCATGAGTCGGTGATCGAATTGCCGTAGAAGACAACACGCCGCTCGCCGGCGGCCGGCGCGCCCAGGGAATCGTTGGCGGCGCGATAACGCCGCAGCCCCGCCCAATCGTTGCGCAGGCGCTCGAGTGCGGCGGAATCGCGCGCGGCGCTCGTTGCCGCCGATGAGGTGGGCGAAGGTGCCGGCGCCTGCGGCGCGGGAATGCGCGTGCACGCCGCGGCGAGCACCACCGAGAGCGGAACAATGAGTCGCATGCCGGCAAAGGTGGCGCCGTAGACAACGCTCGTCCACCTGCCAACGGCGTCCGCGCCGCGCCGTCCGTTCTCTGCACCCTTCACCACCCCCCGCCCCCCCCACCCCCCCCC
>JAJZRK010000025.1 GCA_021802745.1 bacterium | reverse complement strand
GGTACGCCAACACGTTCCGCATCGTGCTGGCCGAGGCATCAGCCGACACCGCCGGGGCCGAAACGCTCGCCTTGCTGGCGTGCGACATTGACGACCTGGGCGGCGAGTTCGTGGCGGGCGCGGCCGATGCGCTCCGCGCGGCGGGCGCGCTCGATGTGACGCTGGTGCAGACGCTGATGAAGAAGGGGAGGCCGGGGGTGCGCGTGGAGGCGCTCTGCGCGCTCGCGGACGCGGATCGGCTCGAGGCGCTGCTGCTCTCCGAGAGCTCATCAATCGGCGTCCGGCGCGTGCTGGTGAGCCGGCGCGCGCTGCCGCGGCGTGAGGTGCAGGTGCTCGTGGACGGGCAGACGATTCGCTTGAAGGTCGTCACCCTTCCGGACGGATCGGTGCGCGTAAAGCCTGAGTGGGAGGATGTGCAGGCGGCGGCGCGCACCCTCGGGCGCCCGGCCCCTGAGGTGTCCGACCGGGCCCGCCGGGCGGCGGAAACGTCCCTCCTGTAGGCGGGGTACAACAGCGCATAGATTTCCCGCGTCGCGCGACGACGCGCCAGCCCCGAATCGAGGACCCCAAGATGACCCGACGTCGCATCGCGCTCACGACCTTGGCCGCGGCCGTTACCGCCGCGCCGCTCATGGCGCAGGGCACCTGCGAGATCGAGACGCGCAAGCCGTACCAGTTGGCAAGCGCGGTGCTGTACATCCAGAAGCACGACCAGCAAGTGAACGACACCGACCGCGCCAAGCTGCTCAGGCAGGCCGTCAAGGTGCTCACCGACAATCCGGAGCGCATCAAGAACGAGGCGGGGCGCAACTACCTGCTGGGCGGCGCCTACGTGCGATGGTTCCAGGATCAGGGCAGGACCCCCGCAGTCAAGGCGAAGCGCGGGGACCTGGGCTTCAGCGAGAACCCCGAGGGCGAGTTCTTCCTGCCGGCGTCCATGGACGAGGCGATGAGCGCGGTCGAGCGGGAGATGCCGGCGTGCGCCGACAGCACCATGCGCTACCGCAATGCGGTGTTCGGCAAGGTGCTCAACAGCGCCATTGCCTTTTACAACGCCAAGCAATTCGATCCGGCCATCGAGTATGCGAACTACGCGCTGCAGCTGAGCCCACGCTCGCCGCAGGTGGGCGCCGCATATCAGGTGCTGGCCAACGCTTCGCAGGCCAAGGGTGATCTTCCGGGCGCCATTGCGAGCTGGCAGCGGGCCATCGCGACGATGGGCACCGACGCCGCGTCCGTTCCCGGACGGGCGCAGGCGAATTTCAACCTCGCCATCCTCACCAGCGAACAGGCCAACAAGCAGGACGGGGCGGCCCGGTCAGCCGGGTTGCGCCGCGCCGCGGAGCTGTTCAAGACGGCCGCCGACCTCGCCCCCGACGGGCCGAATACCGCGACGGCCCGCGCCGCCTACGCGCGCTCGCTGCAGGATGCGGGCGACAGCGTGGCGGTGGCGGGCATCTATGCCGACATGCTGGCCACGCCGTCCAAATACACCGCGCTCCAGCTCTTCGAGGCCGGGGTGGTGCTGGCGAATGGCAAGAAGTTCACCGACGCGGCCGCCCTGTACGAGGCGGGGCTGGCGATGAACCCGAACTATCGCGACGCGCTGTTCAACGTGGCGAACGTCTACTTCGCCCTGCACCAGCCCGACAAGATGGCCCCGGCGGTGGAGAAGCTCCGCGCCATTGATCCCATGAATCCCGATGTGCTCAAGCTCACCGGCGCCGTCTGGCAGGAGCGGGGCAAGCAGACCACGGATCCCAGGGCCAAGAAGCTGGCGCAGGATTCGACCATCGCGTACGTGGAGAAGGCGGCCAAGCTACCAGCGCGCGTGCTCGTGAACCAGTTCACGCTTGCTCGCGACGGCAAGGCGACGATCAGCGGCGTCATCGAAAACCTCGGCGCCGTCGCCGCGAGCTTCACGGTGATTTTCGAGCTTGTGGACAAGACCGGAACCGGAGTTGGCACGACGACCGTGGTGGCGGAGAATGTCGGCGCCAAGTCGAGCCAGGAGTTCACCACCCAAGTGACCGGCGCTTCACCAGTTGCGTGGCGCTACACCATGCGCTGAGCGACACCCGGAAGTCGTTATTTGTTATTGACTTCCGACCTTTCGCCTGCTAACTTGGTTTAGGCGTTCTGACGGACGCTGTTTCGACGGGGAAAGGGGGATTGAGTCCCTCTTTCCCCGTCGGCTTCCGAGGATCGCATGGTTCGTGTCGCGCGGGTCAAGTCCAACAGCATTGCCGCAGAGCTGGGTGTCGAGCCGGGGACGGAGTTGCTGACCGTCAACGGGCGCGAGCTCGGCGACTTCCTCGACTGGGAGTTCCTGACCGCTGAAGACATGCTCGAGGTCGAGGCCCGGCTTCCGAACGGTGACGAGGTGGTCTACGACATCGAGCGCCTCGAGGGGACTCCGCTCGGCGTCGAGCTCGAGCCGCCCACCGTCCGCCGCTGCGCCAACCGGTGCGAGTTCTGCTTCATCGAGGGGCTGCCGAAGGGGCTCCGCAAGAACCTGTATATCCGCGACGACGACTACCGCCTGTCGTTTGCGTACGGAAACTTCGCCACGCTCTCGAACCTGAAGGAGAAGGACGAGCAGCGGATCATCGAGTACCGCCTCTCGCCGCTGTACGTGTCGGTGCACGCCACGCCGTGGGAGGCCCGCAAGGTGCTCCTGAACAATCCGCGCGTGCCGGACATCAAGGAGCAGCTGTGGCGCCTCGTCGAGGGCGGCATCCAGTTCCACGGCCAGATGGTGGTAGTGCCGGGGCTCAACGACGGCGAGGTGCTGGAGCAGTCGCTGGGCGACCTGTGGGACTTCGGCGATGCCTGCCTCTCGGTGGCGCTCGTCCCCGTGGGGTTGACGCAGTTCTCGCATCTCTACACCGGCCGTTCCATGGACCGTGCCGCGGCTCGCGCGCTGGTGGATGTCACCGCGCGCTGGGCCGAGCACGCCCAGCGCGAGCGCGGCTTCCCCTGGGTGTACGGCTCCGATGAGCTCTATCTGCTCGCCGAGTGCGACCTGCCCGCCTTTGAACACTACGGCGATTTTTCGCAGATCGAGAATGGCGTTGGGGCGCTGCCGATGCTTCGGCATCGCCTCGAATCCGGACTCGAGCGGCTGCCGCGACTCGACGGCAAGCGCATCGCCGTCGTCACGGGCGCCTCGATGGCGCCGCACATGCCGGCGCTGCTCGACCAGCTTGCCAGCAGCACCGGCGCCGCCTTCGACCTCCGTCCGACGGTCAACTCGCTTTTTGGGCCGACCGTCACCACGGCTGGACTGCTCGTCGGCGCCGACATCGAGCGCGCGCTGGCCGGTCGCAGCGGGGTGGACTTCGCGCTCATCCCGGCCGAAAGCATCAACGAAGACGGCATTTTCCTCGACGACGTGGTGTTCGAGGAGCTGCGGTCGCGCCTCCCGATGCCTGCCTTCCCATCGTATGACTTCATTGACGTGCTAGAGCTTCAGGGTGAGCCGGCGCCGTCCTTCGCCGGAGATCGCTCGTGAACATTCCCGTCATCGCTTTCGTGGGCCGCCCCAATGTGGGCAAGTCGAAGCTCTTCAACCGCGTCATCGGGCACGACCAGGCGATCGTGAGCGAGGAGGCGGGCACCACGCGCGACCGCCACTTTGCGCTCGCCGAGTGGAACGGCCGCAAGTTCTGGCTGGTGGACACGGGCGGCCTGCGTGAGGACTCGACCCTCCCCATGGACCTCGAGATCCGGCGACAGGTGCAGCAGGCCATCGAAGAGGCCGACCTGCTGCTGATGGTCGCCGACGCGCAGGTGGGCGTGCATCCAAGTGACGCGCGCGTCGTCGAGCTCCTGCGCAAGTCTGGCAAGCCGTTCATGGTCGTGGCCAACAAGGTGGATGACCCGCGCGAGACGGACTACTTCGAGTTCTATCGGCTGGCGGCGGGTGAACCGTTCCCGGTGTCGGCGGCGAACGGCAAGAACTCCGGCGACCTGCTCGACGCGATCGTGGCGCGCATTCCGGCGTCCACCGGCGAGGAGAACGCCGAGGCGCTGCGGGTGGCGGTGGTGGGCCGCCCGAACACGGGCAAGTCGTCGTTCATCAACCGCCTGCTCGGCGAGGACCGGCTCGTCGTGTCCGACGTGGCGGGCACGACGCGCGACTCCATTGACACGCCGTTCACGTACCACGGCACCGACATCATCTTCGTGGACACCGCGGGCCTGCGCCGGCAGTCGAAGATGGACGACGGCATCGAGTTCTACTCGTCGCTGCGCACGCGCCGCGCCATTGACCGGTCCGACATCTGCCTCCTCGTCATTGACGCGATGGAGGGCCTGCACAACCAGGACCTCAAGATTGCCAACCTGGCCTGGGAGCAGGGGCGCGCGCTCATCGTCATCGTGAACAAGTGGGACCTGAAGGAGAAGGACGACAAGACGTCGGCGAAGTTCGAGAAGGAGGCCGGGGAGAAGGCGCCCTTCCTCAAGTACGTGCCGTTCATCTTCACGTCGGCGCTCACTGGACAGCGCGTGACGAGGGTGCTCGACCTCATCCTCGAGGTGAACGCCGAACGCCACAAGCGCATCAGCACGTCGCAGGTGAACGAGGCACTGCAGGCCATCGTCGGGCGCCGGCAGCCGCCGCAGGCGGCCGGCTTCGAGATCAAGCTGAACTACGCCACGCAGGTGGAGACGGCGCCGCCGACGATCCTCATCTTCGGCAACAACCCCGACCTCCTGCAGGAGCATTACGTGCGCTACCTGCACAATTGCTTTCGTGAAGTCTGGGGCTTCTCGGGCAACCCGCTGCGACTGACCTTCAAACGCAAGAGCGGAAAGACGCGCGAATGATGACGGCCGTTGTGACGCTCGCCCTGGCGTATCTGTCGGGCTCGATCCCCTCGGCGTACATCGCCGGGAAGGTGAAGGGCATTGACCTGCGCACGGTGGGCTCGGGCAACCTGGGCGCGACGAACGTGTATCGCACGCTCGGCGCCAAGGTGGCGGCGGTGGTGTTGCTCGTGGACGTGTTCAAGGGCACGCTGCCCGTGCTGTTCCTCCCGCCGATGGTCTTCCCGCTCGGCACCGTGGCGGCGCCAGACCGCGCGGCGTGGTTCGCCATTGCCTGCGGCGCGGCGGCCATCCTCGGCCATGCCAAGTCCGTCTTCCTGCTCTGGAAGGGCGGCGGGAAGGGAGTGGCGACGGCAGCGGGGATCTTCCTGGCAATCGCACCGCTCCCCCTGGTCCTGGCGGTGGTCGCTTTCGTGCTGGTGCTCTGGCGTACGGGGTTTGTGTCGGCGGGATCGCTCACGGCGGCCGTCGTGCTCGTTCTCAGCACGCTGGCCTTCGCGGGACTTCAGGCGCCGGCGACCATTGCCGCGATCGCCAGCTGCGTCTTCGTTTTCTGGTCGCATCGCGCCAACATCGAGCGGCTGCGTGCGGGCACCGAACACCGCTTCGGGCGCAAGGCGTCCGGGGAGAGGGCATGAAATGCGCGGTGATGGGCGCGGGCGCCTGGGGGACGGCGCTTGCCAGCCTGCTGGCCAACAACGGCCACGACACGACCATCTGGTGCCTGGAACCTGACGTCGCCGAGGCGATCAACCACTCGGCGGCAAACCCGCGGTTTCTGCCCGGGGTCGCGCTGAACGCGGGGCTGCATGGCACGACCGACAAGGCGACGGCGCTGGACGGGGCGGAACTGGTGCTGCTCGCCGCGCCGTCGCATGTGCTGCGCGAGGTGGTCTCGCACGCCCGGGCGTGGCTGATGCCGGGCGCGACGGCGGTGGTGGCGACCAAGGGCATCGAGCGCCACTCGTCGGCGCTGATGACCGAGGTGGTGGAACAGGAGCTGCACGGGCACGCGGTGGTGGCGCTTTCAGGCCCGAGCTTCGCCGCCGAAGTGGCCAACGGACAGCCGACGGCGGTTGTCGCGGCGTCGGCCAGCGCCGGGGCCGCCATGCTCGCGCAGCAGACCTTCAGCGCCCCCCACTTTCGCGTCTACTCCACCGATGACGTCATCGGCGTGGAGCTCGGCGGCGCACTAAAGAACGTCATGGCGGTCGCCGCCGGCATGAGCGACGGGCTGGGCCTCGGCTTCAACACCCGGGCGGCGCTCATCACGCGCGGGCTCGCCGAGATCATGCGCCTCGGCATTGCGATGGGCGCGCACCCGCAGACATTTGCCGGACTCGCCGGCGTGGGTGATCTCGTGCTGACGTGCACCGGCTCGCTCAGCCGCAACCGCCAGGTGGGACTCGAAATCGGCAGGGGCGCGACGCTGCCCGAGGTGCTGGCCGGACGTGAGACGGTCGCCGAGGGCGTCGTGACAACCGAGAGCGCGCGCGAGCTGGCCGACGCGCGTGGGGTGGAAATGCCCATCGTGAGCGCCGTGCATCGCGTGCTGTTCGAGCACCAGCCGGCTCGGCAGGCCCTCGTGGAGCTGATGTCGCGCGAACTGCGCGGGGAGCGTGATTGATGGCGGCCAGCCAATCCGAACCCGTCAAGGAGTTCTTCAGCATCGGCGACGTCTGCGAGCTGACGGAGCTCAAGCCGCACGTGCTGCGCTACTGGGAGAGCCAGTTCAAGGGACTCAGCCCGGTGAAGAACCGGTCGGGCAACCGCGTCTACTCCCGGCGCGAAGTGGAGACGGTGATGCTCGTCAAGCACCTGCTCTACACCGAGAAGTACACCATTGACGGTGCGCGCCAGAAGCTGGACGAGTACCGCAAGGCCGGCGGCGTGCGCTCGGCGGCGCGCACCGGGCTTGATCTTCAGACCATTCTCGCCCTCGAGGCAGAGCTGCAGGCGCTGCTCGCTTCGCTGCGCGACCCATCGGACCGCTGATGCGACTGCTGCTGAGCAATGACGACGGTATCCTGGCGCGCGGACTCGTGACGCTGGAGCGGGCGGCCGAGCGGCTCGGCGAGGTCTACGTGGTGGCCCCCGACCGGGAACAGAGTGCCACGAGCCACTCGCTGACCGTGCACCATCCGCTGCGTCCGGTGCTGATCGCCGAGAACCGCTGGCAGGTGGATGGCACGCCGACCGACTGCGTGATGCTGGCGCTCGAGGCGCTGCTGCCCGAGCGTCCGGACTTCGTGCTGAGCGGGGTGAACCACGGCGCCAACATGGGCGAGGACGTGCTATACTCCGGCACCGTGGCGGCGGCGATGGAAGGGCTGGCGCTCGGCGTGCCGGCGGTCGCGTTCTCGTTCGCCGGCTCGGTGCTGCGCACCGATGCCTTGCTTGACGATCATGTCGGCACGATCGAGCGGATCCTGCGACACCTGGTGGAACTCCCCGTCTTTCCCGAGAACACGCTGTTCAACGTGAACATTCCGCCCGTAGCGTCGGCGCAGGTGCAGGGGTACCGCCTCACGCGACTGGGGCGACGCGCCTACTCCGATTCACTCACGCGCATGAAGGACCCGTGGGGGCGTCCGATCTACTGGATTGGCGGCGGTTCGGTGGACTGGCGGGACTCCGCGCCAGACTCCGACTTTCAGGCGATCGCCGACGGCTACGTGTCCATCACGCCCTTGCATCTCGACCTGACGCACCGGTCGGTGCTTGATTCTGCGGAGCAGTGGTGGCGTCCCCTGTAACGCCGCAGTTCACCGGCGCCCGACGGCGCCTGCTCGATGAGCTCCGCGCCAAGGGGATCAGCGACCTTGCGGTGCTGCGGGCGCTCGACCTGACGCCGCGTCACCTGTTTGTCCCCTCCGGCGTGCGCCATCGCGCGTACGAGGACGCGCCGCTGCCCATCGGAAGCGGGCAGACCATCAGCCAGCCGTTCGTGCACGCAATGTACCTGCAGACCATGAAGCTGCAGGGGAGCGAGAAAGTGCTCGAGATCGGCACCGGCTCCGGCTATCAGACCGTGCTGCTCGCGCACCTCTGCCGGCATGTGTACTCGGTGGAGCGCATCCGGCCGCTGCTCGAGACGGCGCGCGACGCCATCACCAGCTGCGGCGTCGCCAACGTGTCGCTCCTGTGCGGCGACGGCACTTTCGGCTGGCCGGAGTTTGCGCCGTACGACGCCATCCTCGTGGGGGCAGGCGCGCCGTCCATCCCGCGCCCGCTCGTCGAGCAGCTCGCTGAAGGCGGTCGGCTGATTGTCCCGATCGGCGGGCGCGACGACCAGCGCCTCGTCGAGATCACACGCACGGCGGCGGGTACCGAACGGCGCAACCTGTCGGAGGTGCGCTTCGTTCCCCTTGTCGGCAAGCACGGATGGGACGCCACGTGAGCGAGGAGCGGCGCAGCGTGCGTGTGCGCGTGATCGGCCGCGTGCAGCATGTCGGGTTCCGCTGGTTCGTGGAACGGCGCGCCAGCGAGCTTGGGTTGGGCGGCTGGGTGCGCAACGCCGAGGACGGCTGTGTGGAGGTGACCGCCGAGGGGGCGGCCGGAAAGGTGGACCGTTTGCTCGAGGCGCTGCGGCGCGGTCCGCCGCAAGCGATCGTGCAAGCGGTGGAGATTGAGGAGCGGCCGGTGCCGGAGGCCGCAGCAACGACCGTCACTTTCGAGATCCTGCCATGATCACCAGACCACCGCCCGACGGACGCGAGGCGCTCGCCGCCGACGTGCGAGCCGCCGTACGCGACGTGCCGGACTTTCCGAAGCCGGGCATCGTCTTCAAGGACATCACGCCGGTGCTCTCCGACGCGGCCCTCTTCACCCGGGTGACGGAGAGCATGGGGGCGGGGGCTGCCGCCCTGCAGGTGTCACACGTGGTGGCCATCGAAAGCCGCGGCTTCATTTTCGGCGCGCCCGTGGCGCAGTCGCTCGGCGTGCCATTTGTCCCGGTGCGCAAGCCGGGCAAGCTGCCGCACCGGCGCGTGCGCGAGGAGTATGCGCTCGAATACGGCACCGACGTGCTCGAGATGCACGAGGACGCTCTCGGGGCCGGGGCGCGCGTACTGGTGGTGGATGACGTCCTCGCTACGGGCGGGACGGCGGCCGCCACCCGCCGACTCGTAGAGCGTGCCGGCGGCGTGGTCGTGGCCTTCGCGTTCGTGATTGACCTGACGTTCCTCAACGGGCGGCAGAAGCTCGCCGGGTCGTCGGTGGACGCGATTGTGGAGTACTGAACCGGTCACTCCACGCCACGAAGGCACGAAGCGCACGAAGGACGACGATGAATCAACGGGGGAACTGCGACCGATTGCAGTTCCCCCTATTTCATCCTCCGTGCTCTTCGTGCCTTCGTGGTGTGCAGTTGCCGTTACTTGCGCGGGAGCAGCTCCGGCAGGTCGGCGACGATGTACGCCATCACCGCAAAGGCGGCGACGCACTTCTGCATGTCGGCTGGGCTGAGCTTGTCCGGCGTGTCGGCCGGCGTGTGGTGGTAGGCAAAGTACCTGGTCCCGTCCACGTCGAGCCCCATGCCGGGGACGCCGGTGCCCATGAGCGGACCGATGTCGGCGCCGCCGCCGTTGGCGCCAATGTTCCCGGCGCCGATGCGCCCGAGCAGGGAGCCGATCTGCTTGACGAGCACCCGCGCCGAGTCACCGCCCGTGAATCCGAACCCCTGCGGCGCGAAGACGCCGGCGTCCGACTCGATGAGCAGCGAATGCGGCTCGTTGACATGCGCGTCGCGATACGCGGTGCCGCCGCGCGTGCCGTTCTCCTCGTTGACCCAGCCCACCACGCGGATGGTGCGTCGCGGGGTCAAGCCGAGCTTCTTGAGCAGCCGCACCGCCTCCCATGCGACGACCACACCGCCGGCATCGTCCATCGCCCCGGTGCCGACATCCCATGAGTCCATGTGGCCGCCGATGGCGACGATCTCGTTGGGCTTCTCTCGTCCCGTGAGTTCGCCCAGCGTGTTGCGCGACGGCGAGTCAGGCAGCGTCTGCGCTTCCATATGGAGGGTGACGACAACCTTGTCACCGCGGTTCTGCATGCGGTGGAACATGGCGGCGTCTTCCAGCGGAATGGCCGCCGCCGGAATGGGCGTGACGGTCGAGTCGTACCGCATCACGCCCGTGTGCGGCGTGCGCAGGCCCCACGGCCCCACCGCGCGAATCAGCGACGCCACGGCGCCGACCCTCGACGCGGCGATCGCCCCGTTCGTGCGGTACTGGACCGTCTGGCCGTAGTTTGTGAAGGGGACGTCGAACAGGATGATCTTCCCCTTGGCCTCGGCGGCGCGCTTGGTCAGCTCCTCGAAGCTCGAAACCACGAGCACCTCGCCCGTGACCCCGGCCGCGGGCGTGGCAATCGAGCCGCCAAGCCCGAGCATCGGGACGTCGGCCTCGCGCGGCTGGTGCATGGTGAGCGACTCGCGGCCGCGCACCCAATGCGGCACCATCACGGGTTCACCGCGCACGTTGGACAGCCCGTCCTGCTTCATGTGGGCCAGCACCCAATCGATGCCACGTTCCAAATTGGCGCTGCCGGAGAGCCGGGGGCCGCTGTAGTCCGTGAACTCCGCCAGCCGGTTCCAGGCGCCGGTGGAGTCGGCGAGCGCGGCATCAATGATCTTGTTGGCGACGTCGCGGTAGCGATCGGCTACCGGTTGCTGGGCCGCGAGCGGCGCCGCGAGGAGCAGGGTGGGGAGGAGTCTGAGGCGCATGGTGAGGAGGGCAAAGGAAGAGAGAAGGCTATCCGAAGTGACGGCGCGACGCCATTGGCGCTACTTTTTGCCGCGCACGATTCATCGAGAATACCCGACCATGCACGCACCGTTCCGACTGCTCAACTCGGCCAGCCTTGTGCTTGCCGCCTCGCTTGCCGCCTCTTCCATGGCCGCACAGGCGTCGCCGCCACCGGCCCACACGATCCTCGCCATCGGCGCCCACGCTGGCGACCTGGAGCTCACCACGGGCGCCGTGCTGCTCGGCGCGCACCAGCGCGGCGACCGCGTCGTGCTCCTGCACCTCACGCTCGGCGAGGGCGGCAACCCCAAGCTGAGTCCGGCGGAGTACGGCGCGCAGAAGAAGCGGGAAGCCGAAGCGGTGGCGGCCGACCTCGGCGCCGAGGTGATGTTCGGCCCGTACAAGGACGGCGAAATTCCCAATGACGAGGCCGCCCGGCGCTACGTGGCCGACGTGATCCGCCAGGTAAAGCCCACGATGGTGATCACCCATTGGAAAGAGAGCCTGCACAAGGACCACGCGATCACCAGCGCGATCGTGCAGGATGCGGTGCTGCTCTCCGTGCTGCCGGGCGTGCACCTCGCGCATCCCGCGCATCGCGGCATTCGGTCGGTCTGGTATGCCGACAACTGGGAGGATGCCACGAACTTCACGCCGTACGTGTACGTGAAGGTGTCCGAGCAGCTTGACGCGTGGCGCGCGGCCGTGTCCAAGTACGAGTTTGCGCGTGGCGCGATCGCGAACTTTCCGTACGTGGACTACTACACGGCGCTCGCCACGGTGCGCGGCGCGGTGGTCTACAAGGGGAAGGCCGTCGCGTTCGCGGTGGAACCGGAGGCGCGGCGGCGCGTGCTGGACTCGCTGCCCTAGCCGCCTACTTGATCACTTCCCACGCAATCGACGCGATCTCGCCAAGCGCCTGGCCGGCCACGGTGGCGGGATCCGGCACGCTGGCCGCGAAATTGTTCAGGTAGATCGCAAACGCGATGCGCCGCCCGCTCCAAGCCCCACACGGCGTGGCTGAACTCGGGGCGCTCCATCACCTGCTGGATGCGCTTGGGCGGCGCCGGCTGGGCGGCGAGCTGCGCGCCGAGGGTCATCGCCGAGAGGACGAGCGCGAGGCGGGGCGTCATGGCACGCGGGGTCGGGGAGCGTGGGGACGTTCGCTCATAACATGAGAGTCGTGGCATCGGCGGCGCCCGTCCGATAACTTTCCCGGGTCGCCCCCGTAGCTCAGGTGGATAGAGCAAGCGTTTCCTAAACGCTAGGTCGCCTGTTCGAATCAGGCCGGGGGCATTTGATCCGCGCCCGCAAAGTCCGCGGGCACGCGCGCCAGGGTCGGTGCGCCCACACGCTGCGCCCAAACGGTGCGCCCAATCGGTGCGACCGAACGGCTGCGCCCAAGCGACACGACCAAACGGTTGCGTTGGCCCGCGACGCCAGGGATGTTCCATACTGTCCAGAAGCAGCCGCCGCCGGCTGCTGCGGCGCCTCCGCACGAGGGAGAAAGGGCCCGTGAGACTGTCGCTCCGCTTCATCGCGCCGCTGTTGGTGATGCTCGCGCTGTTCGCCTGGGCGCTGACCCCGTTCGTCGAGCGCCAGGTGCATCGCTGGTTCATTCGCGACCTGGACATGCGCGCCACGCTGGTCGGCAACACGGCCCAGGAACCGGTCCGTCAGCTCGTCGAGGCCGGTGACGTGCGCAAGCTGCGCGCCTTCCTGACGCGCCTGACCAATGACGAGCGCCTCTTCGCGGTGGGCTACTGCGCCGCGCCGACCGGAAAGCCCATCGCATCACCGATGCTGCCGCCGGAGATTTCCTGTGCGACGCTCGAACGGTTTGACGACCCCGCCGCCCGCCAGCTGCCGAGTCCAAACGGCGCGCTGCACGTCGGCACGGCCAAGGTGGAGCTGGACTCGGGCGGGACGGGCACGCTGGTGCTCGTGCACGACATGAGCTTCATCGACCGGCGCAGCGCGGAAACGCGCAAGTACATCTTCTATCTCTTCGTCACGCTGGGCCTCGTGGTGTCGCTGATCACCGTCGTCATCGCGCAGTTGAGCTGGCGTGGGTGGGTGAACGGCCTCCGGGCGCTCGTGCGCGGCGAGGGCCTCCTGCGCCCATCGGGCGAGGATCCCCCTGGTCTCACGCCCGTCGCCAAGGACCTGCGCGAGCTGATCCGGAACATCGAGGCGGCGCACCAGTCGCGCGCCGACGACCAGGTGGTCTGGACGCCGGAGTCGCTGCGCGACATGCTCGGCGGCGCGCTGCGCGGACAACAGGTGATCGTGGTCTCGAACCGGCAGCCATACATCCACCAGCATGTCGGCGATGAAATCCACGTCCTGCGGCCCGCCAGCGGGCTCGTCACGGCACTCGAGCCCATCATGCGGGCGTGCTCGGGCACCTGGATCGCGCACGGCAACGGCACGGCGGACCGCGAGGTGGTGGATGCGCGCGGGCACATTGCGGTGCCGCCCGGGGCTCCGGCGTATCGCATCCGACGGCTCTGGCTCACCGCGGCGGAGGAGCAGGGGTACTACTACGGTTTCGCGAACGAGGGCCTCTGGCCGCTCTGCCATATTGCCCATGTGCGACCGACGTTCCGGGCGCGCGACTGGGAGGCCTATACGCGCGTGAACGAACGGTTCGCCGATGCCGTCGTGGCCGAGGCTGATTCGGACAACCCGATCGTGCTCGTCCAGGATTTCCACCTCGCCCTCGTGCCGCGCATGATCCGCGACCGCTTGCCCGGCGCGACCATCGTGATGTTCTGGCACATCCCGTGGCCAAACCCCGAGGCGTTCGCCATTTGCCCGTGGCGGCGCGAACTCCTCGACGGCCTGCTCGGCAGCACCGTCCTCGGCTTTCACACGCAGTTTCACTGCAACAACTTCGTGGATACGGTGGACCGGCTCCTCGAGGCGCGCGTGGATCGCGAGATGTTCACCGTGACGTTCCGCTCGGAGCTGACCGCGGTCAAGCGGTATCCCATCTCCATCGAGTGGCCGACGCCGCCGGCGCTGCTGGCGGATGCCGTGCCGGCGTGCGCGGCGGACGTGCGCCGCCGGTACGGCCTGCCGCCGGACCACGCCATCGGCGTCGGCGTGGACCGGCTGGACTACACCAAGGGCATCGAGGAGCGGTTCCGTGCCGTCGAGCGGCTGCTCGAACTGCACCCGGAGTGGGTGGGGCGGTTCAGCTTCATTCAACTCGCCGCGCCGTCGCGTTCGAGCATCGAGGAGTACCAGGACTACGCGGCGCGGGTGCGTGCGCTGGCCGAGCGCATCAACAGCCGGTTTGCGGCGGCCGCGCAGCCGGCGATCATCCTGCAGGTGGCGCACCATGAGCCGCCGGACGTGTATATGCACTATCGCGCCGCCAACGTCTGTTTCGTGAGCAGCCTGCACGACGGCATGAACCTCGTGGCGAAGGAGTTCGTGGCGGCTCGCGACGACGAACGCGGTGTCCTGGTACTCAGCCGGTTCACCGGGGCGGCGCGCGAACTTCCGGAGGCGTTTGTCGTGAATCCGTATGACTCGGATCAATGCGCGCTGGCGCTTCACCTGGCGCTCACCATGCCCGCCAGCGAGCAGCGGGACCGGATGCGCCTGATGCGCGGCGTCATCCGCGAGTTCAATGTGTATCGCTGGGCCGGGCGCATGCTCACGGATGCCGCCGAGCTGCGGCGGCGCGAACCGCTCCTCGAGCGCACGGCCGGGTTCGCCTGATGCAGGCACCGCCTCCGGCACCGCGCCCGGAGTGGGCGTATTTCTTCGACATTGACGGGACGCTCTCGGAGTTGGCCGCCACGCCGGCGTCGGCGCGCGTCGCGCCAGAGCTGAGCCGACGCCTCGCCGACGTGCGAGCGGCGACGGACGGAGCCGTCGCGGTCGTCAGCGGCCGGGCGCTGGCCGACATTGATGCCATGTTCGGCGAGACGCTGCCCGCGGCTGGCCAGCACGGCGCGGAACGGAGAGACGCCATGGGTCGAATGCACCATGCCGCGCTCGACCTGCGTCGCGCGATGCGCGTGGCGCGCGACGCCATTGCCGGGTCTGTCGCCCAGCACCCAGGACTGCTGCTGGAGGACAAGGGCTACGCGCTCGCCCTGCACTATCGCGCCGCACCGCGCATGGCTGCCTACGCGCGAAAGGTGATGCAGGCGCAGCACACCCTGCTGGGCCCTCGCTTCGCCGTACAGCTCGGCAAGCGCGTGGTGGAGTTGCTGCCGGCGGGCATTGACAAGGGGACGGCCATTCGCGCCTTCCTCGACGAGCCGCCGTTCAAGGGGCGCCTCCCCGTCTTCCTTGGCGATGACGTCACCGACGAAGCGGGCTTTGCGGCGGTGGAGGCGTGTGGCGGCCACACCGTGAAGGTCGGGGCCGGCGTGTCGCGCGCCCGGTACCGCCTGCCGGGCGTCGCGGCGGTGGGCCAATGGCTCGCGGGGGTATCGGGCGGCGCCGGTGCGTCCGACGGCAGGAAGCACGCATGACGAATCTCGAACTCGGACTGATCGGCAACGGCAGCGTGGCCGCCCTTGTCAACGGACAGGGCGAGATCGTCTGGTACTGCGTTCCCGGGCTCGACGGCGACCCCGTCTTCTGCTCTCTCCTGCGCGAGCGCACTACGCCGGCGGACTACGGCTTCTTCGCGATCGAGCTCATGGACACGGAGCGCGCCGAGCAGGCGTATCTCAAGAACACGCCCATGCTGCGCACGCGGCTGTACGATCGCCACGGCGGCTGCATCGAGATCACCGACTTCGCGCCCCGCTTCATGCACTACGGACGCACGTTCTGTCCCATGATGCTGGTGCGGCAGGTGCGCCGGGTGCACGGCGTGCCGCGCATTCGCGTCGTGGTCCGCCCGGCGGCGGGAACGGGCGTGGTGCGCCGCGGCATCACCACCGGCAGCCACCACGTGCGCTACACCGACGGACTCCCGGTGCTCCGCCTCACCACCGACGCTTCCATTGCGGCCATCGTCGAGGAGCGCGCCTTCGTGCTGGAAGATGCGGTGACCCTGCTGCTCGGCCCCGATGAGAGCGTCCAGGGTTCCGCCCGCGACGTGGGCGACCAGTTCGCGCGCGAGACGTCGCAGCACTGGCAGGAGTGGGTGCGGTCGCTCGCCATCCCATTCGAGTGGCAGCCGGACGTCATTCGCGCCGCGCTCACGCTGCAGCTCAATGCCGTCGAGGATACCGGGGCCATCGTGGCGGCGGTGACCACCTCGATACCGGAGTCGCCGTCTGGCGGCCGCACCTGGGACTACCGGTTCTGCTGGCTGCGCGACGGCTTCATGGTCGTGAATGCGCTGAACCGCCTTGGCGCGACGCGCACGATGGAGCGCTTTCTCGGGTATGTCGTCAATCTCATCGCGAACTCCCGCGACGGCATCCTCCAGCCCGTCTATGGCGTCTCGGGCCGTGAACGGCTCGACGAGCACATCGTCAGTTCGCTGCCGGGCTTTCGTGGCATCGGCCCGGTGCGCGTTGGCAACCAGGCGTTCGCCCAGGCACAGCACGACGTGTACGGGGCGGCGATTCTCGCCGCGACGCACGTCTTCTTCGACCGGCGGCTGGTGCGCCACCACGACGCCACCCTCTTTGCGAGACTCGAGGAGCTGGGCGCGCGCGCGGCGGCCCTGTTCGACCAGCCCGATGCCGGCCTGTGGGAACTGCGGGGCCGCGCCGCCGTGCACACCCATTCGGCCGTCATGTGCTGGGCGGGCTGTGACCGGCTGGCCCGCATTGCCTCGCACCTCGGGCTGCCCGAGCGGGAGCAGCACTGGCGCGCCACCGCCAACCGCCTCCATGGCGTCATCTGCGCGCGGGCGTGGAACGCGACGATGAACAGCTTCACCAGCGTCTTCGACAGCGATGCGATTGACGCGAGCCTCCTGCTCCTGGAGGAAGTCGGATTCGTGCGGGCGGACGACGCGCGCTTCGCGGCCACCGTGGCGGCGGTCGAACGCACGCTGCGCCGGGGCGATTTCGTCTTTCGCTATGTGGACGCCGACGATTTCGGACTGCCCGAGAATGCCTTCGTCGTCTGCACATTCTGGTACATCAATGCGCTCGTGGCACTCGGCCGCCGCGACGAGGCGCGGCACCTGTTCGAGAACCTGCTCGCCTGCCGCACGTCGCTTGGCCTGCTCGCCGAGCACATTGACGTCGCGACGCGCGAACAATGGGGCAACTTCGTGCAGACGTACAGCATGGTCGGGATCATCTCGTCGGCGGTGCGCCTGTCGAAGCGGTGGGATGAGGCCTTCTAGGAATTCGTCTACCGCCGCCCCGGCGCAACGTTCCGCTGCATTGACGTGCGGCTGATGGCGCGGTAAGCTCCTCGCTGCTGCTGGGTATGCGTCGGCGAGGCCGCCGGCCGCCTGAGTTCCACGCGAGTCAGCAGCTCGCCCGTTCGGCCGGCCTCATTGCCCTCCACGATGCGCGCGGCGTTCGCGCTGGCCGCCCTGGCTATCCTGGCCTGCGCCGGGGGCGGCGACCGCGCCCCCACGGCACCCGAGACCCACGCAGCTTCGGACACCGCCCTGCTGGACGTCCCGGACGCCCCGGTGGCGCTCGCCATGAGCACCTACGACGGCTCCGGCGAGACGGTGCATCCCGACTTCTCTGCGCCGCGCGCGCCCTGGAAGCGCCGCATCTTCTACCTCGCGGTGACTCCCTATCCCGGGGGCAACCAGAACTACGAAAATCCCTCGCTGTACGCCGGCCTCGACGGCGTTCGCTGGAGCGCGGCGCCGCGCGCGCCGATGCCGCTGGTGACGCCGGCGGCCGGCCATCTCTCCGATCCCGACATCGTGCATGCATCGGCCCGCGGTGAGATGTTCCTCTATTATCGCGAGGCGAGTGATTCGGATCGCATCTATCTCGTGCGATCGTCCGACGCCGCCGCGTGGTCGCGTCCGCAGCGCCTGTTCACCACCAGGCAGTTTGCCACGATCTCGCCCGCGGTGGTGCGGCGCGGGCCCGGCGACTGGTGGATGTGGAGCGTGGACGGCTTTGGCGGCTGCGGGGACACCAGGACGCAGGTGGAACTGCGCCGCTCCTCCGACGGCGTCACCTGGTCCGCTCCGGCACCGGCTGCCCTCGGGCGGATGAAGAACTTGTTCGCGTGGCATCTCGATGTGCAGTGGATTCCCGCACGCGGCGAGTTCTGGGCGCTGTTTCCGGTGAAGACGCCGGGAACCTGCGCCACGAGCGCGCTCTTCCTGGCGACGAGCCGCGACGGCATGACCTGGCGCACCATGCCGACGCCGGTGCTGACCGCGGGGCGCATCCGCGAACTGAAGCACATCGTCTACCGTTCGACGTTCTACTACGACGCCCGCAGCGACATGGTCGCGCTCTGGCTGTCGGGGGCGACGCGCGACGAGGACGGCTACTATCACTGGCGCACAGTAACCCTCCGGCGGCCGCGGACGTCGCTCTTCAGCGAGCTGTCCCGCGCCCTGCACGCGCCGCTGCCAGTGGCCCTGCCGCAGGTCAGGGCAACGTTCGACCCACCGTAGCCTACCGGCGGCTAGTCCGCCGTCTTGTGGAACTGCCTGGTGGCGAACCAGAGCACGCTGACGCCGAGCCCCGTGAGCCAGAGCAGCTGCGGCCAGACGATGCTGAAGCCGGCGCCGCGCAGGAAGATGCCGCGCACGACAATGAGGAAGTGCCGAATGGGGTCCAGGTACGAAAGCACCTGCACCCACCGCGGCATGTTGTCCACGGGAAAGAGCAGCCCGCCCAGCATGATCGCAGGCAGGAAGAACATGAACATGGACATGAAGGCTTCCTGCTGCGTCCGGCTGATTGTCGAGATCAGCAGGCCGATGCCGAGGCCCGTCAGCACGAAGAGCAGGCTGGCGACGGTCAGGACGACGTAGCTCCCCTCGAACGGGATGCGGAACCAGAGCAGCGAGACCGCCGTGACGAGCACCACGTCGAACATCGCCACCAGCGCCGAGGGAATCGTCTTGCCGAGCATCAGTTCCATGGGGCGCAGCGGACTGACCATCAGCTGCTCCAGCGTGCCCAACTCGCGCTCGCGCACGACGGCGAGGCTGGTGAGAAGCAGTGCCATCAGCATGACGATGTTCCCCATGACCGCCGGCACGTTGTAGTCGCGGCTCGAGAGATTCTGGTTGTACCAGACGCGGATGTCGAACGCCACGCCGCCCGGTGCCGCCAGCACGCCGGAGCGCGCGGCGATCTCGGCGCCGCGCGCGAGGCCGTAGCGGCCGATGATCTGCGTGGCATAGCCCAGGGCGACACTCGCCGTGTTGGCGCTCGAGCCGTCCACGAGCAGCTGCACCGTGGTCGGGCGGCCGCGCGCGACGTCCGCCGCGAAGCCGCGGGGGATGTGGATGCCGACGAGCACATCGCCCGCGTCGAGGGCGCGCATCAGCTCCGCCGGCCGGTCTCCACGCATCGCCACGTCGAAGTAGCCGCTCGACGTGAGCGCCGACACGAGCGCGCGGGAGTCGGCGGTCTGGTCGGCGTCGAGCAGGAACATGCTCGCATGGCGCACGTCGGTGTTGACCGCGTAGCCGAAAACCAGCAGCTGCAGGATGGGGGCGATGATCAGCATCCGGCGCGAACGCGGGTCGCGCAACAGCTGCACGAGTTCCTTGCGTAGCAGCTGCCACAGGCGGATGCGCGACGGGAGGCTCATTCGATCTCCTTGCGGAAGGCGCGAATGGCCAGCCCGAGGCCGAGCACCGTGTACGCAATCATGGCGAGCCCCTGGCCCCAGAGGATCGAGACGCCCACGTCCTTCAGGAAGATGCCGCGCATCACGGTGATGAAGTATCGCGCCGGCACGAGGAGCGACAGCGCCTGCAGCACCGACGGCATCATGTTGAGGTCGAACATCAGGCCCGACAGCAGCAGGGACGGCAGGAAGGTGGCGATCATGGCCACCTGCGTGGCGAGCAGTTGCGATCGCAGCACGGCACTGATGAACATGCCGAGCCCCAGCGAGCCGATCAGGAACATCGTCGCCATGATCGTGAGCAGCAGCGGGTTGCCGCGGAACGGCACCGCAAACACGTACATCCCGATCAGGATCGCGGCGAGCACATCCACGAGCCCGATGCCGAGGTACGGCAGGAGCTTGCCGAGGATCACCTCGGCGCGGTGCACCGGCGTCGCCGCCAGCTGCTCCATGGTGCCGCGTTCCCACTCGCGGGCCACCGTCAGCGCCGTCAGCATCGCCGCAATCATCATCATGATGACGGCAATGAGCCCGGGCACGATCATCGGCGGGCTCTCGAGCGTCTCGTTGTACCAGACGCGGGTCTCCGGTGAGACGGGCGGCGCGATGCGTGTCGCCTTCAGCACGATGGCGGAGGAGTAGGCGCTGACGATCGCCGTGGCGTAGTTCATGGCGATGCCGGCCGTGTTGGCGTCGGCGCCGTCCACGATCGCCTGCACGGGCGACCGCGTTCCCGCCGACAGGCGCCGGGCGAAGCCCGGCGGGATCACGAGCACCAGGCGCACCGCGCCGCGGTCGAGGAACGGCGCGATGTCGCTGGCGCTCGCCAGGCGTTCGGTCACCCGGAAACGCCCGGCCGCCACGAAGCTCTCCACCAGCTCGCGGCTGCGCGGCGAGTGGTCCTGGTCGAGCACCGCCAGCTTGATGTCCTTGACGTCGAAGCTGATGATGTACCCGAAGAAGACGATGAGCGCGGCGGGCATCAGGAACGCCATCATCAGGCTGCGCGTGTCGCGCCGCAGCTGCAGCGCTTCCTTGCGCGCAATGGCCAGCAGGCGGCCGAGGCGGAGGGTCATTGCTCAGCCCAGCACCGCGCCGCCCTCGCGGCGCACGAGCGAGACGAACACATCCTCGAGCGACGGGCGCACCAGCTGCATGCCGCCCGTCGTGATGCCGCGGGACGCGAGGAACGACGGAACGAAGGCGCGCGCCGCCTCCACGTTCTCCACCACGATGTGCAGCGCACGGCCGAACATCGCCGCCTCGATCACGCCCGGCTGGTGCTGGAGCGCCTGCGCCGCTGCCGACGCATCACTGGCCTCCACCTCGAGGATCGGCTCCGCCATCTGGGCGCGCAGCTCGGCCGGACGATCGAGCGCGATGATCCGGCCGCGATTCATCAGTGCCAGCCGGTCGCAGTACTCGGCCTCCTCCATGTAGTGCGTGCTCACGAAGACCGTGGTGCCCGTGCCGGTGAGCTGGTAGATCAGTTCCCAGAACGCACGCCGCGAGACGGGGTCCACGCCCGAGGTGGGCTCGTCGAGAAACAGGAGTGGCGGCTCGTGCAGCACCGCGCAGCCCAGCGCCAGCCGCTGCTTCCACCCCAGCGGCAGCTGCGCCGTCAGCATGTTCCGGTGCTCGGTGAGTCCGGCCATCGCCAGCACCCAGTCGCGGCGCTCCTGGTACCGTGCGCCCTGCACTTCATACAGCCCCGCGAAGAAGGCGACGTTTTCCTCCACCGTCAGGTCGCCGTACAGCGAGAAAAGCTGCGACATGTAGCCGATGTTGCGCTTGATCTCCTCGGATTCCGTGCGCACGTCGTGCCCGGCGACGCGCCCGTCACCCGACGTCGGCGCCAGCAGGCCGGTGAGCATCTTGATCGTCGTGGTCTTGCCCGCGCCGTTCGGCCCTAGAAAGCCGAACACCTCGCCCTCGGCGACGCTGAACGAGACGTGGTCCACCGCCACGAAGGCGCCGAAGGTGCGCGTGAGATTGCGCACCTCCACGGCCGGGCGCGGCGTCCCGTCCGCGGCGAGG
>JAJZRK010000278.1 GCA_021802745.1 bacterium | reverse complement strand
CGTGGACTCGCCCGTCGGCAAGGGACACGTGGTGATGTTCGCCATTCGTCCGTTCTGGCGGTGGCAGACGCAGGGGACGTACTCGCTGGGCTTCAACGCGATCATGAACTGGAACGATCTCGACGCGGGCAAGCGGTAGCCCAGGACCCTGCGCCAATGCGAAAACAGCAACTGCCCCGTGAGGGGCAGTTGCTGTTTTCGGCCTGATCCCGGAGCGCTGACCTAGTTGCCGAGCACGTTGATACCGACGCTCTTGCGATAGAAGGTCCCGCTCGGATACGGCAACGGGCTGCTCACTTCGGTGGCGCTGCACCCCGGCGGCGGCTTGCACGACTTGCCGGGCGCACACGGGCCAGTGTTGAAGCTGAGCTTGGCGCCGTCCGGGTTGGTCACCGCCTCGAGTCGCAGCATCACGGCGCGGGCAGACTGTCCGTTTGCACCAACAATTGGCGTGGCCAGGGTGAAGGTCACCACCTTCGCTTCGCTGTTGCTGCCGCGCAGGAAGACGTTGGCGGTCGTGTACACGGGTGGTGAGGACAGGGCATCGAACGTGCCGCGCTGCAGGCTCAGCCGCAGCTGGTACGGCGACGGCGCGTTCGCCCTGCCCGCCGACGACACGTACAGCTGAATCTGCTTGATGGTCTTGTTATTCCCCGGATCGGGGATGTAGAACGCGTACGGGCTCGACGCGTCCGTGAACGGATCGCCGGAACCACCAGGCGCACACGCGTTCAGCGACACGAGGGTGGGCGTGGTGCCCGTGGCCGTGAACAGGACGGCGGTGTCAGTGAGGGCCGCCCTCGCGAGCGTCGCACGCAGTTCGTTGGCGCCCGCGCCGATCGTCCACGTCGTGGCGGCCTCGCCGGCCGCGTTGGTGCTGGAGGCACTCGGCGACACCGAACCGCCGCTGCTCCCGCCCGCCGTCCAGCCGATGCTCGCACCGGGCACCGCGTTGCCGTACACGTCGGTGACCCCGACGGCGGGATTCACGGGAAGCGTGCTGCCGGCCAACGCCACCTGACCGTTGCCAGCCACGATGCGCAGACCGAACGCGGCCGCCGCGCCCACCGTGAAGCTGTTCCCGGCCGTGGTGACGGCGTTGCCGAAGAAGTCGGCACTCGCCTGCACCCGATAGTCCGTCCCGGTCGCCGTGATCGACAGGCCCGAGAAGGACGCAACGCCGTTGACCGCCGTCGCCGTCATGGACGAGACGCCGCCCGCGAACGTGCCGTGGTTCAAGGTCAGCGTCACGGCGCCGTTCCAGCCAAGCGCGATGACGCCATTCAGGTCCACCGCCGCGGCCGTCACGTTGAACGGCTCACCGGCCGTGATGGTCCCCGTCGGCTGCACCAGGAAGGAGAAGGCCGACGGAGGATTGGCCGTCGCCGTGTACAGCATGGACGACGGCTGGAAGCTCACGCCGGACGGGATGTCGCCGCCGACACCGGGCGTCACACGCACGGTGTTGGGGCCCGGGACGACACCCAACGTCCAGCACACGGCCGCACGGCCGGTGAGTGAGGTGTTTGCAGTGACCGACGTGGCGAAGGGGGCAACGCAGCTCCCCTGCGCGTCCTGCACCGCCACCACCCCGCCGCCTGACTCGACGGCGAAGGCGACCGGCGCGCCGGAGAGTAACGTGCCCAGCGGAGTCTTGAGCTGCACGTTCGGCCGACAATCTGGATCGAGCGGCGTGCCGACTGGGGCTTGGGCCGCCACGCAGGTGGACGAGTAGCTGCGCAGCACGCCGCCGCGAAGGCCGCCGCGCACGTCGCTGCGAATGAGCTCGGTGACCGTGCCGCCGACGCCGCCCGACAGGGTGACGGACTCGTCGACGACGCCAAACGGGCTGAGCTCGGTGACCGTTCCGCCTACGCCGCCCGACAAGTCGAGCAGATCCGCAGCCCACGCCGAGCGCGGCGCCAGCAGCGAGAGCAGGCGCGAACCGAGTGAGTTGGACGAGTTGCTTGCGACCGCCGTGGGACAGGTCAGGAACGTGCCATCAGCGCGCGGCGTGAGTTCGAAGCCATACGAGGCATCGTGGCCAAGGCGCAGCCGGGCGCGGACGTCGGCGGCGATCGTGCCGGTGGCGCACACCGCCACCACGGCCGGCCGCGACAGCGGCGCGCCCGTGGGCGAGAACTTGTCGAAGTAGTAGAACCCGGGATACTGGTCGAGTTTCGTGCTGAGCGGGCCGCTCCCCGGTGCCGGTTGCGTAAATGGAATCGGCGCGATCGTAATGAGTGTTGGTTCCGTGACCGGGAACGAGTCAAGCTTGATGCCGGCCAGGCCGTCGCTCGAGATGAGCGTCTGCGGCAGGTCGCTCGGGTAGATCAGGAAGCTGTTCGCCGGACTCGTGATGGACATCGAGAGCCCAGCGTAGCAGAAGACGGCATTCACGAGTCGCACCACCAGTGCATCGCCGCCCGGCAGCGGACTCTGGCTGTGCTTCTTGAGCGTGAAGCTGACGATGCTGAACGCCTGATCCACCATCGCCGCGGTGTCGCCGATATCCAGCTGATGCTGGAGGTTGTTGATCTTGCCCTTGACGGAGTTCGCGTCTGGCGATCCGGAGCCAAAGGCCGAGTCGGCGAGCGCGAGCAGTCCGTCCAGCGTGGTGCACTGGCCCGGTGTGAGTGCCGGCGCAGTGGGGCGCCGATGGCTGAAAGTCTCACCCGGCGCAGCAACGCCGCTGCCAGTCACGGCGTCTCCGCAGGCGGCAGCCGTCAGAAGGAGGACAGCAAGCGCAACGCGGGAGAATGCGGATGAACGCATGGAGCCTCGATCGCCAAAGGAGCAGCGGGACCGGAAAGGACTTCCGGAACCGCCGGCTGGCGGATTGCCCGCCAATCTGGACTGGTCTGGCCATTAGGACTATCTCCTAATGGCTGTAGACAATATGTCCTACAGGCGTGTAAGGCAATACCGAGGTCGATTCCTGGAAACACCTGACGGATCAGGGGAAACCTGATCGAGGGGAGTTCCGCCAATTTGTCGTCGCTGGATTGCTAGCCGAGCCCAAGGAGCTGGCGGAAGCTGCGATCACCATCGAGATCCTTGAACCACCACCCCGGATCGTTGCGCATCGAGGGGAGGCGCTGGGGATTGGCAGCCAGGTACTCCTTCAGGAGCCGGACGGCGTCGGCGTTATCACCGAGGATGGTGTAAACAAATGATCCGTAGAAGGCGAGTTCTCGCACGCCGTCAATCTGGGGGTCGCCGAGCGATGCTCGCACGACGCGTCGCGCGCTGTCGGCCAGCGCCGGCCGGCCCGCCTTTGCCGCGCGGGCGATGACGGCCGCCACGAGCATGTTGGAGGTGAGCCGCTCCAGCGGCCGCGCGGCCGGCGGCGCCAGGTCGACTGCGGAATCACTGATCGCCCACGCGGCGGCAATGTCGGGCGGCTCGATGCGCGTCGTCAGCAGGTAGAGCTTGCAGCGCGTGAAGCGCATGTCCTTGGGGAAGCGGGCGCGGGCCGTGGCACACCACTGGGCCGCCTTTTCGAACTGCCCCAGATCGTAGTTCGCCGTGAAGAGGCGGTTGAGCACCACGTTGGCGTTCGACAGGAACTCGTCACTCTCGTAGGCGCGGGTTGCCGCGATCAGCACGTCGGACAGCGTGGCGTCATTCACCTGGTAGTACAACGACGCCAGCATGGCGTACGAGCCGGCTTGGCGGGGATTCACCTGCGTCGCCCGCTCGAGGTCGGCTCGCGAGGCGGCGAGCGCGGCGGCCCGCTTTCCTGCATCCTCGTCGATGCCGGAGATCCAGCCGAAGTAGGTGTTGAAGCCGCGCGCTTCGTGCGCGTCGG
>JAJZRK010000277.1 GCA_021802745.1 bacterium | reverse complement strand
CCAAGCTCTCGCCAAGGCGCTCTGCTCCAATCGCGCATTCACGAAGCCCGTCATGGCCGTCCACTTCTACTGCGATGCCCCGCAAGCGCTGCTTGCGGCCTTCAACGCCCGGATCACCCAGACCGAGCAAAAAAACAAGATCACCACCTGGGAGCTGCACAGCGATGGGCAGTACTACACCCACCGCGCCGCGGACTGGAACCGCAAGGCCTGGATGCGTCCCGTGGTTCAGACGGACCGACTGACCTTCAACGTCGTTCGCTCGAAGGACGCGACGGTCAGTTCGGTTGCCTACGCCTACTATCATGGGCATCTGATCGAGACATTCCTAGCGCACTTCGACAGGATGTTTTCCAGCGCCAGTGCCAGTGCGATGCCCGAGGCGGGTGACCGCGTCAGCGAATAGCTGAAGGCGCAAGAACACGACCGGCAGCCGTGCCGGTCACAAGTCAAGGACTTGGAGACAGGGATGGTCAAGGCCCTCATCGCCATCGGCGTGGGCAACACCGCGGGGGACAGCTTCCCCAAGTTGAAGGGGGCGGTCAAGGACGCCAAGGCTTTCCACGCCTGGGGCAAGGCCCAGGGGTTCGACTGCGAGCTCTTCGTGGATGAGCGCAGGAGGAAGGTCCGCTTCGCCGACGTCTTCGACGCGCTCGACAATTTCGTGAACAAGGGCATCTATTCGCAGATCGTCGTGTACTTCTCGGGACACGGCATCCTGAAGGCCCCTGATTGCGAACTGTGGCTGCTGTCGGGTGCACCGCGCATCCCGTCCGAGGTGATTAACGTTCGCGGCTCGATCGACAACGCGCGTGCTTCTGGCGTCGAGCATGTGGTGTTCATCTCCGATGCCTGCAGGGCGCTGCCCGCCGACATGGCGCAGGCATCCCTGAGCGTGGGAAGTTCGCTCTTCTCCGTCATCCGCTACACGCCGCCCCTGCCGGAAGTCGACGTCTTCTACGCGACGTTGCCGGGCAACGTCGCCCTCGAGGTGCCGCCGGACGCGACCAACCAGCGCGACCGGGGCCTCATGACCCAGTGCTTGCTCGACGCACTCGAGGGCCGGGTTCCCGAAGTCATCCATGACTTCGTCGAAGCGGGGGAAGCCAGCCGCGTCGTGCCGTGCCGACCGCTCAAGACTTGGCTGACGGCCGCGCTGCCGCTGGCTGCCGCCGCGATTTCCCTGAGGCTTCAGCAGATGCCCGAGGCGCGCATCGAGTCCGACCCTTCGCGGAAGTACCTTGCGAAGTTGGCCAGCGTGGTCCCGACGTCGCAGTTGCGTCCGTCGTCGGCCGCGCAAGCCTGCAGGCCCCTGGCCATCGAGACGATGTCCACCTACGAGGGGCCGGGTACTCGGCGCCTCGTCGCCGCCAACACGCCCGGTGGCGCCAAGCGTCGTAGCCATACACGTGACGCGGCGCCCAGACTCGGACGCACGCTCAGCTCGACGGCCACGCGCGCGGCGTCGATCGCCAAGATTATTGAGTCGACAGCCGCAGCCCGATCGGAGGCGGACGTCTCGATCAAAGGCGCGGTCGTGCGCTCGGTCGCCGGCGCGGGGCAGATGGAGTTGGTCACGGACAACCGCGACTCGTGGATCAACCTCGCTCCCAACAGCGGCTCAGCGTTGGCGCTTCGCTTCGAGAACGGCAGCGGTTTCGTTGTCGCATCCATCCCTGGCTATGTCACCACCGTCGTCGTGCAAGACGGCCGCATCGCCACCGTGAACTACACGCCGGCCCCAGGCTCGCGCAATTACTCGGAGTACGTGACCGTTGCCAGCGAGCTGGAGGCGCGTCGCGCCGCTGCCGCTGTTGACGCCCTGAACGGGAATTTCTCGATCGAGAGCTCGGGAGACATCGCGCTGGCCGACTACGTGCGCCTTCACAAGCGGGTGGACCCGACGCTCGGGATCTACGCCTGCTATGCATACTCGCGAGCGGGTAGATTCGACGAGATCATTGACATCTACAACGTCATGTCGATGGAGCCGGAAGCCGTTCCCTTCGATGTGGCCATGCTCGCGGCGCACTCTGCCGGCGCAATGTTTCCGTCCGTGGCGCGGGGCATTCCGTTGCTGACGCAAGGCTGGATGATGCTTGACCGCTTCCAGCAGTCGCTCCCGATGGCGCTAGCCCAGGCACGAGAGTTCCTGCAGCCGTCGCTTTGGGCGACGTTCAGCGAGGCGGGCATGCACATCCTCGAAGCGTACGTCAGTGAAGGTTGAACGATGCGACTGATCTTGGTTCATGGCCGCGACCAGCAGGGCAAGGATCGTCAAGCCCTGCAAAAGGTCTGGACGGAGGCGTTGGACGTTGGCCTCGAAGCCGCGGGCTTGCCTGGCATCCGGGAGCACGAGGTCGTTTTTCCCTACTACGCCGACGACTTGATCGCCATGGTCAACGAGATCCGGAGCGCGTCTCCGCCCGGCGTCAGCATCAAAGGGAGCGAGCCGCAGGACGCTGGTCTCGACAGTACCCAGATCGCGCTGCTGCAGGAGATGCTCGGCGAAGACACCGTTGCCAGCGCCGCACAGGAGGAGGCCTTGCGCAAGGGCGTGCAGAACACCGCGTTTGCCCTCGCGTTGGCTCGCCTCGCGGATCAATCCGCGTTTGGCCCCGGCCTGCTCACGAAGGTGACCGAAGACGTTTCGATCTACCTGCAAAACCAGGTGGTCGCCAAACGGGTCAACGACTTCATCGCCCCCGCAATCGGGACGCAGCCATGCGTCGTCGTGGCGCATTCGCTCGGCTCGATCGTCGCTTACCGGGTGCTACGCGAGCTCGGGGCGGCGGCGCAGGTTCGCGGCCTCATCACCGTAGGTTCGCCGCTCGGGCTGCACACGGTGCGCAAGCTGCTTTCCCCACCCGCCCGGACCTTTCCAGCCGGCGTAGATTCCTGGGTGAATGCCTTCGATTCGGCTGACATTGTGGCGCTGCATCCTCTCGACAACGCCGCATGGCCAGTCTCGCCGGCGATTGCGAACCATGCATCGGTGAAGAATCACACGAGCAACCACCACGGCATCAGTGGCTACCTCGACGATCCAACGGTGGCTCGCGCGATCTACGAAGCGCTCAGCGCGAATTGAACAGCCGCCTCTGGCGTTCACATGGCTCAGATTCGGCAAATCCCAGCCCAATGTCTCTTGAGTCAGCCCCAGAGCCCGCACTTAGGCAGAACTCTGGGTAGCGCACTCGTTCAACTTACAGCATGCCCGGCAGATGCGACAACAGGCACTGCACCGACGGCGCATGATGCGTGATCACCACCGTCGGCCCCGCGTGCGGCAGCGCCAGTTGCCCCTGCAACCACAGCCGCGACGCCCGGTTGCGCACGATCAGGTCGCGCGGCACGATCCGTCGGTAGTCGCCTTGCAGCCCCGCCGTGCGGATGCGCCGGAAGTCCGTCATCACGCGCATGGCGTCAATCTGCGCCAGCGCCGGGTTGCCCGTCACCGTGTAATCCGTCCAGGCCGTCGTGCCGAGGAAACGCACGCCGCCGATCACCACCGCGTCGCGCTCCAGCAGGCGCACCCGGCCGCACGCCGCCGCCCGCATCGTGCTGAGCGTGTGCTCCAGGTGGCCGCCGTAGAACTCATGGTTGCCCGCCACCACCAGCACCGGTCCACTGAAGTGCGTACGCGCCCAGGCCATGACCCGGTCCCCCTTGTGGATGTCCCCGGCCAGGATGGTCACGTCCGCGTCGCGCACGCTCGGTTCCCAGGCCTGGAGTTCCAGGTGCAGGTCGGAAAGCAGGTGAATCCGCATGGTCTTCTCCTTCAAGTCTCAACTCGCCGCCACGAAACCGATCG
>JAJZRK010000024.1 GCA_021802745.1 bacterium | reverse complement strand
TGACCGGGGCAGGCAACCAAGCCGAAGCGATCAATGAGGAATTCCACGCCGAGCGCCGCATACTCTGCGAGCAGGAGTTCGCCGGCCAGCTTGGTCGCGCCGTACAGGGTGCGCGTTCCCGCCAGAGGGAACGCTTCGCTGATCCCCTGCGCCGACGCCCCCGGCACGCCGTGCTGGTCCTCCAGCACGAAGCGTGTCGCCGACTCATGCACCGCGAGCGCGTTCACGGCCGCCACCGGATACACCCGGCTTGTCGAGAGAAACAGCAGCCGGGCGCGGCGTTCACGCGCCAGCTCGAGGCAGTTCATCAGGCCGCCCAGGTTCGCGTCGAGGACGTATCGCGAGCCGCCGCCGTAGCCGGCGAGCACGGAGGGTTCGGCGGCGCACTCCACGATCAGGTCAATCGCGCGGCCGCCGAGGGCGAGATCGGTGGGCGAGCGGACGTCACCGCGCTGGAACTCCACCCCGGCCGCCATCAGCAGCGGCACGTTCAGTTCGCTCCCGCGTCGCGACAGGTTGTCGAGCGCCACCACGTGCGCGCCGACCGCAGGCGCCACGAGCCGCCGCGCGATGGCCGACCCGACGAATCCCGCGCCCCCGGTGACCAGCACGGTGGCGCCGCGGAGCGGCGGCGCGGCGGGATGGGACGTCGGCATCAACTGGCACCGTGAGGGTGAGAACGCAACGTCGGGCGCGGTCGCCCTAAATGTTGCATCCGCGCGGGCCGTGCACCACTCTCACAGCGATGCACGACTCCGGCTCCTTCCTCTACACGCTCGCCGTCGTCTGCAGCGTGGCCGCGGTCACGACGGTCCTCTGCCAGCGCATCCGGCTCCCCGTCGTGTTCGGCTACCTGCTCGCCGGCATGATCGTCGGGCCGCACGTCCCCGTGCCGCTCGTCGCCGACACCGCCACGGTCGCGTCGCTCGCCGAGGTCGGCGTCGTCCTGCTCATGTTCTCCATCGGCCTCGAGTTTTCGCTGCGCCGGATGCTGCGCATGGCGCCGGTGTCGGGGCTCGTCGCCCTGCTCGAGACGACGGCGATGTTCGGACTCGGCGTGGCGATGGCCGAAGTGCTCGGCTGGACGCCGCGCGAGGCGATCTTCACCGGCGCGATCGTCGCCATCTCGTCCACGACGATCATCGCGCGGGCGTTCGGGGAACGCCCCGTCGAGCCGGCCGTGCGCGACACGGTCTTCGGCGTCCTCGTCTTCGAGGATCTCATCGCCATCCTCCTCCTCGCCGCCCTCTCCGCACTCGGGAGCGGGCACGCACTCTCCGCCCGCGAGCTCGGCGGGACGGCGCTCCAGCTCGCCACCTTCCTCGCGGCGCTCATCGGAGTCGGCCTGCTCGTCGTCCCGCGCTTCGTGCGATCCGTGGTGCGGCTGCGCCGCGACGAAACCACGCTCGTGACGGCGGTGGGGCTCGCCTTTGCGGCGGCGCTGCTCGCCGTGGCCTTCGGGTATTCGGTGGCACTGGGCGCCTTTCTCATGGGGGCGCTCGTCGCCGAGTCGGGGGCGCATCATACCGTCGCGAAGCTCATCGCCCCGCTGCGCGACCTCTTCGCCGCGATCTTCTTCGTGGCGGTCGGCATGTCCATTGACCCGGCCCTCGTGGCGCGCCATTGGGCAGCGGTGACCGTCATGACCGCGGTCGTGATGGGCGGAAAGGCGGTGGCCGTGTCGGTGGCGGTCTTCCTGTCCGGGCGTGACGTCCGCACGAGCGTGCGCGCCGCCATGAGCCTGGCGCAAATCGGCGAGTTCTCGTTCATCATCGTCGGCGTCGGCGCCGCCTCCGGCGCCGTCGGCGAGCACCTGCTGCCGGTGGTGGTCGCCGCATCGGCCATCACGACGCTCGCCACGCCGGCGCTCATTGCCTCCTCCGCCACGGTCGCCGCGCGCATTGATCGGGCCTTGCCGGCGCCGTTGCAGACCTTCGTGGCGCTGTATGGCTCGTGGTTCGAGGCGATGCGCCGCGGTGGAGCACCACAGCACCGCTCCCGCGCCCGCCAACTCGTCGGCTTCCTCTTCCTCGACGTCACGGTGCTCCTCGCGATCGTGATCGCCGCGGCGGTGGAGATGCCGCGCGGCATCGCGCTGCTGCAGCAGTGGATCGGCGGGGGGCCACAGGCCGCGCAACTGATGGTGTTCGCGCTGGCGGCGCTCGCCGCCGCGCCGCTCGTGCTCGGCCTGTTCCGAACGGCGCGGGCGCTCGCCACCCTGCTCTCGGAGCGGGCGCTGCCACTGCCCAAACGCGGCGCCGATTTCGGTTTCGCGCCCCGCCGCGCGCTCGCCGTCTCCCTGCAGGGCGCCATCCTCCTGCTGGTCGGCGTACCCGTCGTCGCCGTCGCGCAGCCCTTCCTCCCGCCGCTGCGAGGCACCGCGGCGTTGCTCCTGCTCGTCATGGTCATTGGTGCGTTCGTCTGGCACAGCGCCACGACGCTGCAGGGGCACGCGGAGGCTGGCGCGCAGCTGCTCGTCTCGGCCCTGCGCCATCAGATGGCCGAGACCGGCGTGCATCCGGTGCCGCAACCCATCGCGCATGCCGACGAACTGCTGCCTGGAATGGGCGCGCCCGTTGGCGTGGCCATTGACGAAACGCACGTCGCCGCCGGCAAGACGCTGCGCGAACTCAACGTGCGTGCGAGCACCGGTGCCGGCGTGCTCGCCATCACGCGCGGCGAGGAACGCATCCTCATTCCGCGCGGCGGCGACGTGATCCGGGTGGGCGACGTCCTCGCGCTGGCCGGCACGCACGACGCGGTGACTGCGGCCATCGCGTTGCTCACGAGGCGGCGAACCGACGTTGCCGGCACGTGAGATTCGCTGCTCGCAAGTGCACAATCTTCCAGATCATGCATCATTTATAACGCCAGTATCGCGACACTATTAGCGGTTTATTACGACATTATCGCGTACGTGCCCATTCGTCGGACAGCGAAGCGCGAAGAGTGATCTTCAAACCAACTGGCATTCGCGTGCAGAAATGCTTCGCCTGCCACCCTCCACTACCGCTAATCGCGTTTCACGCGCGGTGCCGAATGCTCGCCGCGGATGCTCACGGCCGAGACGCGCAATCTTCTGCCACGCTGCGCCGCGGACCGATGTGCAGCAATTCGAGGCAGCGCTCGCGGTGCGAATCGTCGGAGAGAGTCGCCACCTCCGTGTGGACTCGCGCGCGACGCGGGGGCGCGCTTCGATGATTGCAGCGCTACTTTACGGACGTCTCGCCCACGCGGGGCGTCACCCCGGGACTGATCTCGCATGACGAACCGATTGTCCTCCGCTCTCACACGCGCCGCCGCCCTCGCACTCGGCGTCTCACTCGCCGCCACGCCCCTTGTCGCCCAGGGCGCCCGCGGCGAAGGCGTTGGCCCCGGTGGGACGTTCCCGTTTGCGTCCGTGTTCTTCGGCTCCGGCGGCAGCGTGGCCTTTACCGGCGACCTGAACGCCCGGCTGGACACGGCCAACTACTTTGCCGTCTCCAACGACGCCATCTCCTACGGTGGCGGCGCGCGCTTCGGCTTCGGCCGCATGATCTTCGGCGGCGAATTCGCGATGACCGATTTTGGCGAGGAGGGCGACCCCACGGCAGGCCGCACGTCGGCCTTGAAGAGTCAGTTCTACCTGGCCCAGGTCGGGTACACCTGGTGGGCCGGACGGCACCTGAATGTCTACCCGATGGTCGGGCTTGGCGCCGGCCGGATGGCGGTGACACTCTCCGACCGGAACGGTGGTGGTGCACCGCCCTCCGGTGTTGATCCCAGCTTCACCGACGTCGTCCTCCATCCGAACTACTCGTCCAGGCTCGATGCCACCTACCTGCTGTTCGAACCGGCGGTTGGCGCCGACTGGCTGGTGCTGCGCTCGGTGGGTGACCGCTTCGGCCTGACGTTCGGCGCCCGGACCGGCAGGAAGATCGCGCCCAATCGCGCCGCGTGGAAACTCGACGGACGCAAGGTGATCGGCGGACCGGATGTGGGACCCGACGGCATGTGGCTGCGCTTGACGGCGGGCATCGGGTGGCGCTAGGCACCGGTTGAGACCGCGCCGTGACGACCTGCCGGGCGAGCACGCGATGAGCGGCGCCGACTCGCCAACCATCGCCGTCTGCATCCCGACGTACAACCAGGCGCAGTTTGTGGGTCGCGCCGTGGAAAGTGCGCTCCGCCAGACGGGCCACACGCACGTCGAGGTCTGGGTGTCGGACGACGCGAGCACCGACGACACGCCGGCCGTCATGGCGGCCCTGAGCGCGCGCGACCCGCGCGTGCACTATCATCGCCACGAAAAAAACCTCGGCATCGCCGAGAACTCCTCGTGGGTGCTCAAGCAGCCGGCGGCCGGCTTCGTCGTGCGCCTCGATTCCGACGACCTGCTCCTCCCCGACTACGTGCGCGTGCTGCACGCCCGGCTCGTGGACCATCCCGACGCCGCGTACGCCCATTCGTCGGTGGCGGTCATTGACGCGAACGACGTGGTACAGAGCGTGAGCCACCTGTTCCGCCCGCGCGAGTACGTGAGCGCCGATGAGGCGCTGCGCGATGCACTGAAGGGGTACAAGACGGTCGCCAACATCCTGATGTTCCGCGCCGAGGCGTTGCGCCGCGCCAACTACTATCACGGGCGCCCGAGCTACACCGAGGACTACGACCTCTCGGTGCGGCTCGCGGACCTCGGCTACGGCAACGTCTACGTCAGCGAGGTGCTGGCCCACTATCGGGTGTGGGGCGACGCGCAGGGGACGCGGCACCACCGCAAGGCGATGCACCTGCGCGGCCTCACGCAGCTCTTTCACGGACCGTTCGTGGATGCCTTCACGCGGCGCGGCTGGAGCCTGGCGCCCGTGCACCGGGCCCGCACGCGCGTTGCCGTGCGGTTTGCGACATCGGTTTTCATGCCGTGGATCACCGCGGACGAACGCGCCGAGCTGGTCCCGTTGCTCTACGAACTCGACGGAGGATTTCGCGTGCACCTGCGCGTCTTCCTCCTGCGCCTCGGCCTGGCGCCGGTCTTCGCCGCCATGGCCCGCTGGGACACGAGTCTTCGCCGGTGGACGAAACGCGTGCTCGCCACCGTGCGAGGATCGCGCTAGACCTGATGGCGCGCGACGCTCGAGCGCTGCCGGCACGCAGCGCATGGCGACGTCATCCTACGCGATCGCTCTGACGCATCGCACCTCAGGCATCAGCGCATCACCTCGTCGAGCACGGCGCGCACGCCGCGCACCATCGCCACCACGCCGAAATCGGCCCGGGCGTGCGCGGCGCCTGCCGCCGCAAGCGCCGCGGCGCACGCGGGGTCCGCCCGAAGTGCGGCCACGGCGCGGGCCAGCGCCGCCGCGTCGCCCGGTGGCACGAGCACGCCAGTCACGCCATCCTGCAGAATCTCGCCAACCCCGCCCGTCGCGGCGGCGATGACGGGACGGCGGGCCAGCATCCCTTCGACGACGACACGCCCGAACGGCTCCGGCCAGATGGACGTGTGCACGATGAGGTCGGCGGCGCGCATCAGCGCCGCGGTGTCGTCGCGGAAGCCGAGGAACCGAACGCGCGCGGCGACGCCGAGGCGCGTCGCCTGTGCCCGCAGCGCGGCTTCGAAGTCGTGCTCGCCAAACAGCGGCGCACCGACGATCCACAGCGTGCAGTCATCGGGCAGTTGCGCGAGCGCGTCAATGGCCACTTGCTGCCCCTTCCACTCGTGCAGGCGGCCGAACACCGCCATCACGCAGACGGCGCCGGGGGCAAACTGCGCGCGCAGGGCGTGCGCCGCCGCATCGCTCACGGCGTCGAATGGCGCGGCATCCACGCCGTTGTGCACAACGCGCACCAGCGTGCGGTGGCCGCCGGCTCGCACGAACGCGTCGGCCGTCGCTTGCGAGTTGGCGATGACCCGCGTCGCAAGCCAATTGGCCAGCGTCACCGCTCCGCGCGTGTTGAGCCTGCTGAAATGCGGCGGACCCAGCAGGTCGCGGAGGTGCCAGACCACCGGCCGGCCGCTGCGTTGCCCGGCCAGCGCCGCCACCACGAACGCCTTCTGCGAGTTGGCATACAGCACGCGGGCCGGTGCGGCCTCGCGCGCCACCACTCCCGACAACCGCCAGGCGGCAGCGAGCGCACGCGCGGATGGCACGCGGCTCTCCTTTCGCACCTCGGCCAGCGCTCCCATCGGGAGCACCGCAACGTCCGTCCCACGGCGCTCGAGCGCCGCACGAAAAGGCCCGTCCACGAACAGGCGCACCGTGACGTCGTCGCCCAGTCCCGCGACGACATCGAGCATCGATAGCTCGGCGCCGCCAAGCACGCCCACATGGTCGAGCGCGAGCACGCGGGCCGTCATGGCAGGCGTACCCCCTCGTACACGCGCCGCGTCTGCGCCGCCACGACGGGCCAGTCATTGCGCCGCTGCGCGTAGGCGCGACATTCCTCGGCGGTGGGTAGCGGGACGGTGCCGGTGAGCGCGTCGCCGAGTCCGCGCGCAATGGCGGCGGCCGACACTTCGGAGAAGACAAGGCTTGGCGACAGCCCTGCGATAGTCTCGGGCAGCCCGCCGACCGGCGTCACGAGCGCCGGCGTTCCCGCCGCCAGTGATTCGGGAACGACGAGGCCATAGCCCTCGAGCGCCACCGACGGGACGACGCTGAGGTCGGCGGCGCGGTAGGCGGTCGGCAGGTCGTCCTCGCTGACGAACCCGGTGAGGCGGCAGTGCTCCTCGAGGCCGGCGCGTTGGATCTGCGTCTGCAATTCCTCCTCGAGCGGCCCGCGCCCGGCAATCAGCACCAGCACATCCGGCACCCGCTTGCGCAGCAGCCCCGCCGCCGCCACCAGCAGGCCGAGGCCCATGCGACGCGTGAGGCGGCGGACAGCGAGCACGATGCGGCGATCGGCGGGCCAGCCAAGGCGCGCGCGGCATGCCGCCGGCGTCGCGCTGATCATGAAGCGGGGGCAGTCCACGCCGCCCGGAATCACGTGGATCTTCTCCCACGGGACGCCGAACGAATCATGCAGGATGCGGCCGAACGCGCTGGAGAGGACGATGCAGGCATCGGCGCGCCGGTAGACGGCACGCTCGACGCCCGCCTTCAGGCGCGGCGCGATGCCGCGGATCTCCTCCGCGGTTGCCTCCTGCGCCCACGGGCCGTGGAAATGGAACACGAACCGGCGGCGGCGGTCGCGCAGGAGGCCGAGCAGGGGAACGGCGTAGAGCGAGAAGTGGGCGACGACGATGGCATCGGGATCCTCGCGCAACGCCACCTGTGCGGCCTGCCGCAGCCGGCGCAGGCGCACCAGCAGCGACGCGGTGTGCGGCACGACGCCTGCCACCGGATCGCCGGATTGACCCCGCACGCCTTCCGTGCCGGCGACAATGCCCCGTACGTGCACGCCCACCTCCGGAAGGTGGCGGACGAGTTCCTGGAAGACGCGGTTCAGTCCGCCAGGTTTCTCGTCAAACCACTCCATGCCGATCTGGATGGTGCGCAGCGCCGCCGCCGCGGCGCCGCGTGCCGCCCCGCCGCTGCGCAGCACCTCCAGCGAGTCCTCGCGCTGCAGCGAGCCGTCGAGCGAGAGGCGCGCCCAGAGTTCGAGCACCAGCATCGTGAAGAGCTGTTCGCCCCAGTCACGCTCGCCCCGCTGGTGCTCGTCGAGCAGCCGTCGCGTGAACTCCGGGCGCACCCAGCCGCGATCGTGGAAGGACGGAGTGTCGAGCGCCGCGCGCACATAGGGCGCGAGCGCGCCGCGCAGCCAGCGCGCCGCAGGCATCACGAACCCGCGCTTGCGCCGATAGAGCACGTCGCGCGGCACGAAGCGCGACGCCAGCCGCTTGAGCAGGTGCTTCGTTTCCCAGCCGCGCAGGCGCAGGGCGGTGGGAATCGTCGCCGCGAACTCGATCATCTCCGTGTCGAGCAGCGGCGAGCGCGCCTCGAGCGAGTGCGCCATGGACGCGACATCGCCCTTCGTCAGGAGCTGGTCGGGAAAGTAGGTGCAGAAGTCGCCGTACAGCGCGCGATCCACGTCGTCGGTGCCGTCCGCCCGGTCCCACACGGCGCGGTACATGGCATCGGCGTCGAACCCGCCGACGGCCTCGAGCAATGCGGGGGCGTACGCCGCCGCGCGATGCTCGCGGAAGCCGCGGTCGTAGGTGAACGCCGCGGCGGCCGACGTCCGCCCGGCGTGCGCAAGCTGCCTGGCGTGCTTCAGCCGCCCGAATTCGAGCCCGCGAAGCGCCACGTCCGCGGTGCGCCGCAGCGCCGACGGCAGCAGGCGCCGGTACGTGCTGGCCGCGCGCGCCACCATCGGGCGCGTGTAGCCCCCGAACAGCTCGTCCCCGCCGTCGCCGTTCAGGGCAACCACCATTGTGTCGCGCGCGGTGCGCGACAGGTCGTGGCTCGGCACGATGGACACATCGGCGAGCGGCTGACCGTACTGCCAGATGATGCCGGGCAGGTCGTTCACCACATCGGGACGCAGCAACCGCTCGTGGAGCCGCATGCCGAGGTGCTGCGCCACGCGGCGGGCAAACGGACGCTCGTCGAACTCGGGGTCGTCGAACCCGACCGCCACGGCCTCGATCACCGGGCCGCCAGCCTGCGCGGCGAGCGCCGCAATCAGCGACGAATCCACGCCGCCCGACAGGAAGATGCCCACCGTGCGGTCGGCGACGAGCCGGTCGGCCACGGCGCGGCGCGCGATGCGCTCGACCTCGTCGAGCACCTCCCGCTCATCCATGGGCGTCTTCGTCGCGTACGACACGTCCCAGTAGCGTTCCACGCGACAGGCACCGGTGTCGGCGTCGAACGTCAGCGTGTGCGCGGGGGGGAGCGCCAGGACGCCTTGCCAGACCGACATTGGTGCCGGCACGGCCTGGTACGTGAGGTAGGCGTCAATGGCGGTCGGATCCACGACGGGGCGGCGTGGCAGCAGTTCGAGCACGGCATTCAGCGTGGACGCAAAGGCGAGCATGCCGCCGTCATGGGCGTAGAAGAACGGCTTCTCGCCGGCGCGGTCGCGCGCCGCCCGCAGGACGCGCCGCGCCGTGTCCCAGACCGCGAGGGCGAACTGCCCGTGTGCACGACGCACGGTCTCATCGAAGCCCCACGTGCGGACGGCATGGAGCAGCACCTCCGTGTCCGAGTGGCCGCGCCAGGCGGCCACCGGGCCGAGCGCCGCGCGCAGGCGCGCGAAGTTGTAGATCTCGCCGTTGAAGACGATGACGAAGCGCCCGTCGTCGCTCGCCATCGGCTGATGGCCGGCGGCCGTGAGATCCTGGATCGCGAGGCGCCGCGCACCCAGGCAGATGCCCTCGCCCGCCCACACGCCGCCGTCGTCCGGGCCGCGGTGCACCATGCGCGCGTTCGCCGCCTCGATGCGCGCGCGTTCGTGCGCCGCGCCCGACCGCACGAGGCCGCAGATGGCGCACATCGGTCAGGCCCGGCGCGTCGTCACGACGCCGCCTCGGCCAGCACGTCGAAGTACTCGGCCGCCACGCGGTCCCATGCATAGCGGCGAGACCGTTCGACCGCGGCCGCCGACATCGCGGCGCGCCGCACGGGATCGTCGCGCAGGGCGAGGAGCGGCGCGCGCAGCGCATCGCCGCCGAACGGCGTCAGGAACCCATTGACGCCCTCCTCGATCAGCTCTTCCGTGCCGTTGATGGCGTGGGTGATGATGGGCAGGCCGGCGGCGGCGCCTTCGAGGGTCACGAGCGAGAACGCCTCGTACCGCGAGGGATGCACCATCACGTCCGCCGCCGCGTACCACTGCTCGGGCGTCGTGCACGGCCCGACGAAATGCACCTGGGCGGTGGCGTTGCGCTGCGCCGCGTGGGCGCGCATCGCCGCTTCATCGCCGCGGCCAACCACGCCGAGCATCGTCTCCGACTGCCCGGCGATGGCGTCAATCGCGTCGCGCAGTCCCTTGCGCTCCCAGTCGCCGCCGCAGAAGAGCACCAGGTACACGTCGCGCGGGACGCCAAGCACGTCGCGCAGCGCGCGCTTGGCGGCCGCATCGGGCGCCGGGCGAAAGACGGCGTGGTCCACGCCGTTCGGCACCACCGCAATCGTCGCTTCGGGGACGCCGTAGTACTCGTGCAGTTCGCGCGCCGTGCCGTGCGACACCGCAATGACGCGCCGCAGGCGGCCGGCGCCATAGGCGTGCCGCTCCTGCTGCACGAACACCTGCTGCGCCGCGCGCTGCCACGCCCGCCCCACGACGGTGCCGCCGCGCAGTCCGCCAAAGCGCGCCGTGAACGCCGCGTGGCAGTACTGCGCGGTGATGACGTCGGCGTCGAAGGCCGACGCGCCAATGCAGTTGGTGAGCGTGCACCCGGCGCGGCGCTCTTCGACGCGTGCCGAGCGCGCGAACAGAAGGGAGCCGAGCGCCAGCGGCCGCGGCGCCGGCGCCACCCGCCGCCACGTGACGTCCGTCCCCGGCAGCTCGCACTGTGACGCGATCACCGTCACCCGGATGCGGCGCGAAATGCGCGTGAGCACCTCGGCCGCGGCGCGTTCCTGGCCGCCGCGCCGGTGCACCTGGTGCGCAATGAACGCGAGGGAGAAGGTCATGAGCACCCGGAAGTTGCGCTGCGCCCACGCCGGGCGGAATGGACCGAGGTCATGCCGATGGCGGGGGCGGGACGGTCAGGTGGCGCGGCACGCGACGCGCGGTGGCTGCGCCGGCCAGGCGGCCGGCGACCGCGGCGCGCCAGCGGTCGAGTGCGTTGGGCCTGCCACGCAGCACGTGCCGTGCGAGCTGCGCCAGCCCCGGCCCCTCGCGCGTGCCGACGAGAAATGCCCAGCCCAGGAAGAGCGCTCGCGACATGACGCCCCGTCCCTCGAGCAGCTCGGTCGTTTCATTGTGGATCGCGTTGCGCAGCGGCGCCTCGGCGAAGACCCCGCGATGCAGGTGATCATCGCCGTGCCGCGGCGCCACGTCGTGGTCCACGGCCACCTCGGGATCATAGATGAGGCGCCACCCGGCGCGCCGCAGCGGCAGGCAGAGGCCAAGCTCCCAGTACATCTGCGCGCCTTCGCCACGCAGGCGACGGTCGAACCCGACGGCCCGCAGCAGCGGCGCCCGAAAGGCGCAGTTGGCTCCCTTCAGCACGTCCACGTCGCGCGCCGGCCCGGCCCCCAGGTGATGGTTGCCGATGACGCGCCCGAACCACTGCACCTGGCCCACGCGTCGTTCGTTCCAGCGCTCCGTCGGCTGCCAGTCGCGTCCGCCGACGCCGCCCACGTCCGGCGACGCGGCGAAGCAGGCGAGCAGTCCCTCGATCCAGCCGGCGCGCGGCCGCGCGTCGTCGTCGGTGAGCGCAATGAGGTCGCCGCTCGCCGCGTCGAGTGCCGCCTGCATGGACGCCACCACGCCGGCCACCGGCGTTGTCGCCACGCGAAGGGGAAGCCCGCGCGCGCGCGCCGACTCTGCCACCTGAATCGTCTCGTCATCGCCGGCCCGGACGCCGACGACGACCTCGTCGGGTGGATGCGTCTGCGATTCGAGCGCGGCCAGGCAACGCGCCAGCGACGCCGGCCGCCCGTAGCTGGGCACGAGGATGCTGACGCGCTGGGTCATCGGCCGGGCCCGGGCGGAAACTCCCGCGCATAGGCGCGTTCCCACGCCGCACCGTGACGCACGACGTGCCACGCCTCGGCCGCGAGCGCAAACAACGCGCGCAGCGAATCCGGCCCCGTGCGGTGGAAGCGGATATTCACGAGCCGGCTGAGCACGACTTCCCGCAGCATCCGCCAGCGCACGGGGCGCGGCGCGCCGTACTTGTAGAGATACCGCACCTCCGCCTCGCGGAACGCGCCCATCCGGCTGCCGGAGGGAAGCCGGCGCGGCGGGTGGTCCACCACCGCCTCGGGCACCCAGACGATGGCATGTCCCGCGGCGCGCAGCCGCTCGCGCAGGTCGGCATCCTCCATGTGCGGAAAGGCAAAGCCCTCGTCGAATCCCGCCACGGCCACGAACGTCGTGCGCCGGATGGCAAAGTTGCACGACCAGAGCACGCCGCCATGACGATTCTCCGGCGCGTGGTAGCGCGGTGACGGCACGCCCGCGTCGCACGTCGTCTGGCCTTCGAGCACGTCGCCGCGGCTCGCCGATGCGGCAAGCGCGGCCAGCCATCCCGCTGCGGGGACGATATCGTCGTCCGCGAAAACGAGCCAGGCGCCGCGCGCCGCCCGCGCACCGTTGTTGCGGTTGGCGGCCGGTCCCCGGCGCGGACCCCGCACATGGTGCACCCACGGGAACTCGGTGCGCAGCCAGCTGTCCGCGGCCTCGAAGTTCCCGTCGTCGGTGACGATCACTTCGTACCGTTCGGCGTCGAGCGTCTGCGCGCCTGCGGCGAGCTGCGCGAGGCAGGTGCCAAGCTCGCGGCGGCGATCCCGCGTGGGAACGATCACGGAGAACTCGGGCGCGCCGGTCATGACGCGCCCCACGCCGGCTGCTGCCCGCTGGCGCACGAGCGCAGCATCTCGGCGTACCGCGGCGCAAGCGCGCTCCACGCGAAGTGCGTTCGGGCGTGCACGTGCCGGGCGCGGCGTGCGCTCTCGTCGCCCGACGACGAGAGCGCCGCTCGCACCAGCGCGGTGACCGTCGCCGCAACCCGCGTGTCGCCGAGGAAAGCGTGGCCGCCCAGGAGATGGCGGGTTCCGGGCGTGTCGTGCGCCACGCACGGCACGCCCGCGGCGAGCGCTTCCACATACGCGAGTCCGAACCCTTCGCGCAGCGAAAGCAGCGCGAAGGCGTCCGCCGCGTCGTACGCGTCGGCCATCCGGTCTGGGGACCACGTTCCGATCGAGCATCCGTCGGGCAGCAGCTCGCGCGCCCGCGCGCGCACCGCCGGCGTCTCCTCCGTCTCGGCGCCGAGCAGCACCAGGTACGGCCGGTCGGCGTCCATCGCGGCGACGGCCCCGATGAGGGCATCCATGCGCTTGATGGTGCAGTCGAGCAGGCCCACGCTCAACAGCATCGCCCGACCGTCCGGTACGCCGAGGGCGTGCCGCGTCGCCGCCACCCGCGACCGATCGCGCGGCGGGAGCGCCGCAGGCACCTCGATGCCATGCGGAAGGACGAACATGCGGTCCGCCGGCTCGCCGCGCGCACGGGCCGCATCGAAGTGCTCGGGGGTGAGCTGCTGCACCCAGTCGCAGCGCGTGTACGGCATCGTCGTCGCGCCGCCATTGTAGAACAGCAGGTGGAAGCGCTGGCCGCTGAGGCGCCGCCAGTGCCAGCACGCGTTGCCCAGGTTCAGGTCGGCGAAGTAGACCAGATGCGGCCGCCAGGCAAGCAGGTGCGGAAGGAACCCGCCAAAGAAGGTGGCCTGTTCCACGAAGTACGGGCCCCATCCCGTGGCGCGGGCGAGCAGGCGGGCCGCTCCTGACGCGCGCGGCAGGTTCCAGACCGCGTGTTCATCGGCGCGCAGGTCCCCGCCGCCGCCGTAGACGGCCAGGTCAATGCCCGCGGCATGGCGTAGGGCCTCATGCAGTTCGCGCGTGAAGCGCTCGAAGCCGCGCCGCTGGCGGCCGAGTCCGGTGCACGGCATGGCGATGCGAACCGTTCCTTCGACCGGCGCGGTCATGTCTTGCGCCCCACCCACATCCGGTGATCGGTGATGCGATCCTTCCACCGCTCCCACACGGCGTGATCGAGGTGCGTGTCGTAGAGCAGGTAGTCGCGCACGAGGACCGCGGTGACGCCGCGCCGGAGCAGGCGCGCCTCGATCTCGGCCCACTCGATGTGATCGTCGGGCCAGATGTGCAGGTCGCCCTCGGGCATCCACCGTGGGTCGAGCCAGCGCCGCCACTGCAGCAGCGGCCGGAGGCGACGCCAGTAGTTGCGCGGATTCACGAAGCGCGTGAGCCGCCTCGGCGGAAAGACCCACGCCTCCCGCATGAACTGCTCCCGCAGCGGGTCCTGCCAGGAGGCATCGTGCCGCTCGTGCTCGATGTACACGACGCCGCCCGGGCGCACCACACGCGCCATTTCGTCCACGAGCGCGAGGTAGTCGGGGACGTGGTGCAGCACCGAGTAGCATGCCGCCACGTCGAACGAGGCGTCGGCGAAGGGCGCGAGCGTCCGGCCGTCAATCTGCTGAATGGCATGGCGGCCGGTCGTCGCGAAACGCTCGGCGGCGACGCGCAGCGAGCCGGGCGATACGTCCGCCGACACCACGGAGGCGCCACGGGCGAGGAAGTGGCCCGTCAGGTTGCCGGTGCCCGCCCCGACGTCCACCACGCGCAGGCGGTCGGCCCCACGCGCACAGACGGCCAGCACGTCACGCACCGCCTGCGCCAGCCGCTCCTGCTCGATCGGATTGAAGATTTCCGAATGCGCCGCGTCGTAGGTTGCCGCCACGGCGTCGTGGGCACGCACGTTATGGGCGACGGCCTCGTCCGCTGGCGCGCCCTTCCCCGGCAGGGGCATGCGCTATCCGCTCACGCCCGTCGGGGCCGGGGCGCCGAATTCGCGCGCCAACTGCTGGGAGCGCAGTCCCTTGCCGACGGCGTAGTTGTACGCGTGCGCACAGCAGGCGAAGCCGTAGGTGCCCCAGGAGAACGCCCCCGAACTGCCGCTGAAGATGTCGCCGATGAGGAGCAGCGCGAGGAAGGCCCAGAAGACGGCGCGCGACGCGTTGGCGAACGAATCCGTCCGCGAGTCCCGGAATCGCGCCAGCGTGAGCAGTTGGCCGATCAGTCCGAGCATGATGAGGCACCCGCCCGGCCATCCAAGCACGTAGAAGAGCTCGAGGAAGCCGTTGTCAATCGAGGCCTGGCGTTCCGGACCCGCGATCAGCTTGGTACCGCCGCCGGTGGCGCCCAGCCCTTGACCTTCGGCGTGTGTGCCGATGGTCTGCAGCGCCAGGTTCGACAGCATGACGCGCTGACGCACCGAACTGTCGTCATCGAGGACGGCAAACGAGGTGAGGCGCCGCGTGATCGAGTCGCGGAAGGCGTCGAGTGAGAGCACCGGCATGGCGACGGCAACCATCAGCAGCAGGAAGAACCAGTTGCGTGTGACGCGCCGCAGCGGTCCCATGAACTGCACGATCAGGACGCCGATGGCGAGCGCCACCCATCCTGACCGCGTGCGGGTCAGCAGGAGGCTGACGAGCGCGAGAGGGAGCGATATCACCATCCCGCGGCGGGCGGTGCCAAGCAGGTAGATGATGCCCGCCATGAGAACCACGGCGAACGGGCCCGGCGTGCTCATGGTGCCGAACGCCCGGAATCCAAAGCGCACGGGCGTGCCGATGGAGGCCACATTCGCGGCGGTCATCCAGTAACTGTCCCACGCGGGCAGCGCAACGACCTGGTAGATGCCGTAGGCGCCCAGCACCGGCACGGCCACCTGGAGAAAGTCCAGAAACCCCTTCCGCAGAACCGGAAAGATCCGCCAGTTCAGGATCAGGTGCATGGCAAAGCTCACCGGCCCCAGCCAGGTCAGCAGCGCGTACGTCGCGGGGAACAGCCCGTTCTTCAGCACGCCAATGAAGAAGCCGTACATGATGCCGAGGACGGTGAACACGAACGGGTACATGAGCGCGCCGCGGATCTCGCGCGCCCGGTACAGGCTGGTCAACCCCGCGATCAGCGTGACCACGATGGGCGCCATGAGCACGAAGCTGGTCGGCTGGAATCCGTGGCGGAGGTCAACCATCCGGCGCACCCACGGCGTGAAGAGCCAGAGCGCGTAGACGAAGACGACGTAGCGCGCGGGGGCGCGATAGTACGCTATCACGCCGGTCACCGCCGCCGCCCCCACGAAGACGAAGGCGAACAGGCGGCCGCCCACCCCCGCGATCCCGGCCAGCGTCAGGAGCAGGAAGAGCAGGAACGCCACGGTGGAGACCTGCGCGCTCGCGGCGCCGCCTTGCCCGGCAATCAGCGCGGCCGGCCGGACCGCTGTGGCTTCCATCAGGACTCCAGCGCGCTAATGCGCTGCACTCGGGCGGTGCGAGCGGGAATCCTCGTGACTCCGCGCCCGCCGCGCCCGACGGATGCGCCGGCGCGCCGACTGGAAGGCGTACGCCAGCAGCGCGACCGCGATGGTGGAGGCGGTACCGTGCGCAAACAGCGAGAACGGCGCAATGCTGCTCTCGACCGCCGAACTCGCGAACTCCGGCCCGCCGTTGATCGGGCTCTGCATGCCATTCATTCGCTGGAGCACGGAGACGTCAACGCCCAGGATGTTCGGCAGCGTGGCGGCGAACCCGGGCGTCACCTCCGGGTCGCTGGCGCGGAAGACGAACATGGTCGAGAGCCAGAGCCCGATCAGCATCAGCGTGCCGAGGTAGATCACCCGCGGGGCGGGGAGATACCACTTGCGCTGCGCCCGCGACGACCGGCGGCGGCGGCGGCCGGCCCACGGCGCGTCGAGCAGCCACCAGAAGAAGACCGATGCCACCAGCGTGTACGCAAAGATGAGCGGCGCAACGAGCGCCTCGGCGGCCGCCAGCAGCACACCGGAAATCGTGGCGGCGCTGAACTGGCCGGACGACGGCAGCCGCTCTGTCCCCGTGTCGAAAATGTCGGGGACGAGATCGGAATGATGCTGCTCACTCACTGACGGTCTGGCCATGGACGCGTTCCTGGAGACTATCTGCCGTATTCGTAATAGTAGCCGTAGCCCTGGCGGTAGCGCGAGCCGCGGCGCAGTTCGACGTCGTTGAGCACGGCACCCGCCAGCACCACCTTCACGTTGCGCAACTGCGCCACGGCGAACTTGAGCTCGTCGCGGTCGGTCTTGTCGGAGCGCGCCACGAGCAGCAGGGCATCGGCGCTGGCCGCGATGAGTGACGCGTCCGTGAACAGGTTGAGCGGCGGCGTGTCGAGCAGTACGTAGTCGTACTGCTGCCGCAGGCGATCGAACAGCGGCTGCAGGCGCGTCGCGACGAGCAGGTCGGCCGGGTTCACGCTCGGCGAGCTGCCCAGCGGCAGCACGTCCAGCGTCCCGCCGACTTCCATGGACACGCGCCGGATGCACTCGCCCGGCGACGCTTGGCCGTACATGAGGTCGAAGAAGCCGGGAGCGGGCGGAATGCCGAACGCCTCGTGCACCGTACCGCGGCGCGTCTCGGCGTCAATGAGAATCACGCGCTGTCCCTGCTGGGCCAGCGTGATCGCCAGGTTCACGGCGGTCGTCGTCTTGCCATCGCCGGGGAGCGCGCTGGTGAGGACGATGACCCGCGGCGCCCGTGGCGGCGTCAGGTAGTTCAGGTTGGTGCGCAGCGCGCGGTAGGCTTCCGCCGCCGGCGTGTGGTAGTCGCGCGACGAACCGGGGGCGGATCCCCCCGCTGCCGCACGATCCGCCGTGGCGCCGGGCCGCGTACTGCTCTCGGGCGGCGGCAATCGGTATGCGCCGGACCGCGCCTGCTGCTGCAGGTTGGGAATGATGCCCACCACCGGCACGCCCACGATCGCCCGCAGGTCGGCCTCGTTGTGGATGGTCGTGTCGAGCCAATCGCGCAGGAATGCGACGCCGACGCCCACCAGCAGGCCCGAGAAGATCGCGACCGCAAAGATCAGGGTCTGCGAGGAGTTGGCTTGCATGTCGACGGCCACGGCCTCGTCGAGCACCGAAGCAGACGAATCTGGCACCGAGGCGCTGATCTCCGCCTCCTGCAGCCGCCCCTGCACGAGCTGCATCGTCTGCTGGAGCACCTGACGGTCGCGTTCGAGGCGCTGGTATCCCATCGCCTCCTCGGGCATCGCGGCCAGCTGCCGCTGCAGTGAATCCAACCGCGCCTGCCGGTCCTGCACGAGCGCCGACCGCTGCGACAGAAAGGCCGCCGCCCTATCCTGGATGCGCTCCTTCACATCCTCCATTCGCGCATTCAGCGCCTTCACGTCCGGATCGTCGGGTGTGCGGCGCTGCATCAGCGCGTCACGTTCGCCACGAAGCTGCTGCAGCGTGTTTACCTCGGTGGTCGCAATCCCCAGGAACTCGGGGGTTGCCATGGCCCGGCGGAGAAACTCCTCGGCGCCTTCCGGTCCACGCTGCTGCAACGGCGCGATGGCGCGGGCAATCGCATCCCGCTCGAGCGTGATGGCCGTCATGTTGCCGCGCATCATTTCCAGCTCGGACACAAGATCCTGGATCTTGCCGTCAATGCTCGAGACGCCGCGCGCCAGCAGGTAATCGCGAATCTGGATCTCCTGCTCGTTGAGCTGCTCCCGGACCAGTGCCACCTGCCGCCGCAGGTAGTCAACGGTCGAGCGAGCGCCGCTCGCGGCAAGGTCAATGCGGCGGTGCACGTAGGCGCGCGCCAGCACGTTCGGCACCTGCATGGCCTCCACCGGATCGCGGCCGGTGTAGGAGAGGCGCAGCACGTTCGCGTCGCGTCCCGGCTGCGTCACGCCCACCGCATCGCGCAGGGCCGAGGCCACGTCGTTGCGCGGGTGTACCATGAAGACCAGACGGTCGTACCGCGACGCCCCGCCGGCCAGCTGCACCCACCCGCCCTCGAGCGGAATCGGCATCGAGTCGGGATACGTCCCGAGGATCTTCTCGCTCGGCAGGATACGCACTTCGCGCATGTCACGCCCCGTGCGGTCGAGCTGGTACGCCTGCGACGGCGCGTCGGCATTGATGTGCGCGGCGCGCACGACCTCGCTCTTGAGGCGGCGCACCGGCTGGTATACGCTCAGCCGCATGCCGATCGAGTCCACCACGTCGTATGCCAGCTGACGGCTGGTGAGGATCTGCGTGGCGGTGGCGAGCACGTTCGTGTAGTCGGGGACGAACATGCTGAGCTGGCTTGCCGGACCGTTCTCCTCGATGCGCACCGTGGCGGACGCCGTGTACACCGGATCAATGCGACGCACCGCCAGCATGGCGGCGGCCGTCGCGAGGCCGATGCAGATCACGATGATCCACGCGCTGCGGGCCACGGTCTGCCACGCGCGGCGCAGGTCAATCTCCTGGTTTGCGTCGCCCGGATCGGCAAGAATGGGTAGTTGTTCCACGGCCTACTTCCTCGAAAGCAGGAGGATGGACAGGAGAATCGACACGCCCGAGGCTACTTGGTTGAACGTCCCGATCCAGGGTGCCCACCGCTCCACCCTCGACGGATCAACAACGACGATCGCGTCGCCCTCGTCGAAGGCCACGCGATCGAGCCGGAGGTCGGCGGCAAGGGAGTAGCGCGTGCCGTCGCGCCCCTTCTGCAGGAGGAAGGTCGGCCTTCGCAGGCTCGCACCGCGCACCCCGCCGGCCTTGGCCACGATCTGCTGCACGGACATCGTCGGTTCCGCCTGATAGACGCCCGGATTCGACACCTGCCCGAGCACCGGAAGCGACCGGACGATGCCGACGTCCACGATGGCGTCAATGATGCGCTTGGTGTAGCCGTTCGTGACGAAGGCGGACAGCGAGTCGGCCGTCATCCCGGCCGCCGCGACGCGGCCCAGACCGGGAATGAAGACATCCCCCCGGCCCGATACGACGTACTGTCCGCTCAGGTCGGGCTCGCGATACACCTTGACCCGCACCTCATCACCCGGGAGCACGGTCCAGGGCCGGTCCGGCAGCGGCGCCAGCGCCACGGGGACTTGCCGCGCGCACGCGCCGGCAAGGACGAGTGCGGCCGGAAGCAGGAGGCGCACGAGGCGCGCGATTGAACGTGGGACGGTCATGGCGGGAGCGGTCAGGAGGACTGGATTCCGGAGGAGAACGATCGGCGCGGGATGGACGTCACCATCTAGAACGCCCCTTTCATGGACAGCACCGCGGGCATGGTGCGCAACAGGATCACGATGTCGCGCCAGAGCGTCCAGCCGCGCACGTACGCCGACTCGAGCTGCACGACCTCCTCGAAGTCGCGAATGGCGTTGCGTCCGCCCACCTGCCACGGGCCGGTGATCCCAGGGAGCACCTCGAACCGGACAAAGTGGTGCGGCTCGTAGCGCAGCACCTCGGACGGGAGCGCCGGGCGCGGCCCCACCAGCGACATCTCGCCCCGCAGCACGTTCCAGAGCTGGGGCAGTTCGTCGAGGCTGGAACGGCGCAGGAAGCGGCCCACGGTGGTCAGCCGCGGATCGTTTGGCAGCTTGAAGATCCGCTGCGCCCCCTCGTGGATGTTCTGCTGCGCCACTGCGGCGAGCCGCTGCTCCGCGTCCGCCACCATCGTCCGGAACTTCAGGCAGACAAACGGATCTCCGCCCAGTCCCACGCGCACCTGCCGGAAGAGGATCGGCCCTGGCGACGTGAACTTCACGAGGAGGCCGACCAGCGCGAGCAGCGGCGAAAGCACCACGAGGCCGAGCACCGACCCCACAAGGTCCATGACGCGCTTCAGCACCAGCTGCGAGCCGACCAGCGCCGGCTGCGACAGCAGCATGAGCGGCTCGGCGCGCCGCAACACGAAGGACGGCTCGTCGAGCTGCCGGAACGCCTCGCGCCGCGTCGCGTACACACGCGCCCCGGCGCTCGAGGCCGCGATCATCACGCTCTGCAGGGCGACGTCCGTCGCCGGGCCCACGAGCACGATGGCGTCGGCGTTGCAGTCCGCGATGCGGTCGTACAGCTGCGGCATCCCTTCGCTTCCCGGCTCGCCCCAGCGGGCGTCGAGCTCGTAGGTCGCGGGCATCAGGCGGCTCTCGCTCCCCTGTGACCGGTCGCGGCGGAGCCGTTCGATCTCGGCGGCCGGGCCGACCACCAGTGTGCGCGCCGTCTCCAGCCGTCGCGGATCAATGGGGCTCAGCGCGCGCGCCAAGGCGTGCCGCTGCATCAGCAGGATGCCCCATGTGGCCCCGAGCACGGCCCCGACGGCGATCCACCGGCCGATGACACCCGGTCCCCACACCTCGTTCCAGCGTGGGAGCGCCAGTCCGAGCAGCAGGGCGATGAAGGTCCGCCACGGCACCATCTGCCGGTCCGTGGAGGTATACGATCCCGTCGCCATCAGGCAGAACACGAGCGACGTCAGGCGTCGGGCCAGAGCCGGCGGTGAGGCGGGAAGCAGGCCGGAGAGAAAGGACCTGCCGTCCGGCCCCAACATGGGATTCAGCTGATCCAGCGGCAGCATCGTGAACGCCGTGAAGACCATGGCCAGCGCCAGCACATCGGCGGCCACGATGATCGCGCCGTAGCTCACCTCGCGCCAGAAACGACGACGCTGCAGGTCGAGTGCGCGATGGCGCAGCTCAAGCCGTGTCAGGTGGGATTGCGTCGCCATGGCAGGTGGAGGAGCCGAGGTAAGTCCAGAGGGGGGCAGGGCGCACGCAACGGGCGACACTGAACGTCAGACGCTCACGTGCTTCTACTAAGTAAGACTGTCGAATCCACCCAAATGCATCAGACTCAACAGGTTCAACCAATTGGGCCGCTGGATGGACGTCCATTCAGGGTCGCTTGACAGGAAGTTACCGAATTGTCTATCTTTCGTCCAGTATACAACAATCGTACAGTTCGTCAACCGCGAGACTCCGTTGCTACCCGAAGGGATGGGTCAGTCGTCCTTGGTTGGCGATCA
>JAJZRK010000276.1 GCA_021802745.1 bacterium | reverse complement strand
GTTCGAGGGCGACGTCTGCATCGTACCACCCAACTCGTTCGCGCTCGCCCGCAGCGTGGAGTATTTCCGCATCCCGCGTGACGTGATGACCATCACCGTCGGCAAGAGCACCTACGCCCGGTGCGGCATCATCACGAACGTCACGCCCTTCGAGCCGGAATGGGAGGGCTACGTGACGCTCGAGATCTCGAACACGACGCCGCTTCCGGCGAAGATCTACGCCAACGAAGGAATCGCGCAGGTCCTCTTCTTCCGCGGCAACGAGCCTCCGCTCACGAGCTACAAGGACAAGAAGGGCAAGTATCAGGGCCAGGTCGGCGTGACGCTGCCGAAAATCTGATGCGAGCGCCGTCGCGACTGATGGCGATGGCAGCGGCGGCGATCCTCGCGGTCGCCGCTGTTCCGCATGCGGCGCGGGCTCAGGCGTCCGCCGAGGAACGCGCGGCGATTGCGGTGGCCGATTCCCTGCTTCACGCCCTCTCCGGCGGCGACCGGGCCACGATGGCGCGACTGGCGCTCGACTCGGCGCTCGTCGGCGGCGTCGGCATGCGCGACGGGGTGGAGCGCACGTCGCTCCGCTCGTGGGCGGGCGACGTGCGGCGCCCGTTTCCGCAGGTCATTACGGAGCGCGGCTTCGACGCGACGGCGCGCGTGCAGGGCATGCTGGCCACCGTGTGGATGCCGTATGACCTCTACCTCGACGGCAAGTGGTCGCACTGCGGCGTGGACACCTTCACGCTCATGAAGGCGCAGGGTGCGTGGCGCGTGGCCGCCCTGCTCTACACCATCGAGCAGCCGCCCGCGTGCCGCCCGCATCCGGCAGGGCCGCCGATTCGCTGACCCGCCGAGAGGCGGCGCCAGTCCGAGGCTGGCGTGCAGGCCCGGTGCGCGCGCCCGACTACGCGGTGCGGCGGACGGTCCAGACGATCGGCAACCCCACGAACACCATGTGCCCGAACAACTGGATCACCCAGCGCGAGGTGATCACCGCCGGGGTGTGCGTGAGCGCCGGGATCACGACCAGCGACATGATGCACCAGATCAACGGGCCATAGACGGCCGACAGCAGCGCCACCCCGGTGCCGCTGCTGGCGAGCGAACGCACGGTGGCCGACTGGGTGTGGGTCCACAAGAACACGAACGACCACCAGAAGGCCACGCCGAAGTGCACCGCGAGGCCGGCGAGCACGGTGCTGGCGCCGCCGGCGAGCATCGCCTTGCCGAACGGCACGGCGGCGACGCCCTGCCACAGTCCGGTGATGGTCCGGCCGTACGAGAGCGTCAGCACCACGGCCCAGAGCGCGTCCACGACGCCGATCGTGAGACCGGTGCGCAAGAGGCGCGCGGCGAATGACCGCGGCGCCACCGTTGCGCTCACTTCCGGGCCACGCCGAGCCGCCGGTCGAGAAACTCCGCCGCCGCCTTGTACGCTTCCACCCAGCGGTCCCAGCGCAGGAACCCGTGGATCTCGTCGGGGAAGATGAGCTGCTCAAGCTCGACGCCGCGGTCGCGCAACGCCTCCACCAGGGTGACCGTCTCCACGAACTGCACGTTGCGGTCGTCGTCGCCATGGATCACCAGCACCGGCGACCGCCAGCCGTCCACCGAGGCCATGGGCGAAGCGTTGAAGGCGCGGCGCGTGCGGTCCGGGTTCTCGAGCGGATTGTACGACGGTACGAAGTTCCTGATGCCGACGTTCCAGTCGTGCACGCCGTGCATGTCCACGCCGGCCGCAAAGAGGTCGGAAGCGCGCGACAACCCCATGGCCGTGAGATAACCGCCGTACGAACCACCCCAGAGCGCGATCTTCTTGCGGTCCACCTCCGGCCGCCCGGCGAGATACAGTCCGGCCGCCATGACGTCCTGATACTCGGCGCCGCCCGCCGCGCCGTAGTTGAGCGCCTCGCGGAAGTCGAGGCCGTAGCCAATGCCGCTGCGATAGTTGACGGACAGTACCACGTAGCCCTTGCTCGCGAGGTGCTGGTTCATGGCGTACGCATTGGCGTAGTAGCTGGAGTAGTTCCAGCCGAGGAGCATCTGCCGCTTGGAGCCGCCGTGGAAGTGAATCGCGGCGGGGCGCTTGTCTCCCGGCTTCGCGCCGGCGGGGAGGAACAGCTGCGCATGGATGGGCAGGCCGTCCGTGGACGTGAAGATCACCTGCTGCGGATCCACCATCCCCTGTTCGGGAAAGTCGGCCGGAATCGTCCCCGGCGCGAGTTCGCGTGGTGCGGATGCGCCGAGCATGAGCACCGCGCGCGCCGGCGTGCGCGTCCCGGATTTCAGGAACGCCAGCGCTGCGCCATCGCTCGTGACCGCCGGCTGCCACTCGATGTCGGCGCCCGTCGTCACGGCGCGCGACGGACCGCCCGCAACACTCACGCGCCAGATGTCCCGCCGGTCAATGTCGTCCTGATTGGAGTTGTAGACGATCTCGCGCTTGTCCGGCGTGAACGTCACGTACTCCACTTCGAACTCACCGGGCGTGAGCAGCGTCGGCCGGCCGCCACTCACCGGCACCGCGTAGAGCGATGTCCACCCCGTCTTCTCCCACGCAAAGACCAGCCGGTCGCCGGCCGCCCATGTCAACTGCGGGCCGACGATCTCGCGATGCACCGAGCCGCGTCCCGTGTCGGCCCGGAAGACGGTGCGTCCCTTGCCCGTCGAGGCGTCGGCGACGAGGATCGAGAACGGCTCGCCGCGGCGGTCGGGGGTGAAGATCAGCCGCTTCGTCGTGGCGGCTTCGCGCAGGAATGCCACCTGCCGGCCGTCCGGCGACCAGACGGGATACTCGTCGGTGTCCACGCTCGGCGACATCCACGTGATTGCCTTGGCGCCGAGGTCGAGAATGCCGACGAGCGCATGCGTGCCGCGGTTGCTGGCGAACAGCAGCCGCGTGCCGTCGGGTGACCACGAGAGTGAGTTGAGCGAGCCGCGAATGGTCGCCACCTGTGTTGGCGTCCCCCCCGCTGCGACCGGGCTGGTCCAGATGGTGCCGCGCCGGATGAATGCCATGGTCGCACCGTCGGGCGACATGGCCAGCGACGACGCGGCGCCCACCTTCGTCGGCGCGCCGCCCGCCATCGGAATGCGCCAGACCGCCTGCTCCTCCCCGACGGGATCGCTCGTCGGGTTCGCAATCTCGCCCGCGCGATTTGGACCCGAGCCGCGCGTGTAGAAGAGCGTCGAGGCGTCCTTCGACCACGTGATGCCGCCGATGTCCTGCCCGTCGGCCTTGGTGTACGCGGTGAGCTGGCGTCCCTTGTACGCCGGAGGCGCCGCGACCCAGAGGTTGCGGACCCCCCTGTCGTTCAGCACCCAGGCCACGAGCGCGCCGCTTGGCGCGGCCGTGAGGCCGCCCGGATACGGGGCGGACATCAATAGTTCGATGGGAATCTCGCCCTGTTGCGAACGAGCGGTCGGCGGAACGAGCAGAATGGCACACAGGGCGAGGCACAGGCGGGGCAGACGCATGGGAATCGTCTCCTTCGGGGTGGGATGGGCGCCGTCACCGGCCACCGATTTTGCGCCGCGGCGGGGCAATGCGCCAGAACCCCACCGACAACCGCAAAGAGGGAAGCGCGCAAAGGGGCGCGAAGGACAGCGACGGCTCACATCGAAGTCACGCTGGGAGCGAGGAACAGCTACGGCTCACCACGAAGTCACCGAGGGCACGAAGCCCGCGAAGAAAGTACACGGGGGAACAGCGTGCGCCACGCCGTTCCCCCGCAAGTTCATTCTTCGTGCCCCTTATAGTCCCTCCGCAGCTCTCATGAGACACGTGCACGCGATGCGTGTTTGACGGAAGTTGGAGGGGCGTCTGCTTGCGCGGTTGTGCAGGTAGATGAAGGGAC
>JAJZRK010000023.1 GCA_021802745.1 bacterium | reverse complement strand
AGCACGACCTGCGCTAACGACCGAGCCTCTGCGTCATCGCGGTGGGTGCCCTGGAGCCGCTCAAGCTCGGCCTGGAGCCAGGTAGCGGCATCGCGCCCATCCCGCTGGACCGGTGGAGCGGGGGTCGGCGCAAGGTCGGTGTCGGTTGTCACGGGATCAGTCGTCCGCTCGTGTTCCTTCGCAAACGAGCGTCGCTGCGCCGCGACAAGAAGTTCGACGGTACGGCTCAGCTCGTGCCCGATGGTACGGAAACGCCAGCCGAGCCAGCGGACCTCCCACGCGCCACCGGGGTCCGGCACGTCGTCCCAGTAGCCCAACTCCATCTTGTGCACCCCTGCAAGCAGGCGACCGATCGGCCCCGTGACCTCGCGGCGGATCACGATGCACATCAACACCACGACCAGCAGCGCAGTCACGCCAACGTGCACCGCCCAGTTCCGCCACCGCCGAGCACGCGCCGCAGAGAAATCGAAACTGTCCGCCGTGATGCGCAGCACGACGGGCTGTGGTCCGAGTGCTGGGGACACCAGCGTCACCGCAGCCGCAAGCAATGCCTGCGGCCCGTGGCCACGTTCGTCGCGCGTGCCGACGATGACACGACCGGCGGAGTCGGCGACCTCGAGGTAGTGGTTCGACTGCCCTTCGTCCATGTACGACGCGTGGAATCGCTTGACGGCGGTGCGCACGTCCTCGCGCGTGACGGCGCGCTTCAGGTCCGTGACGAGCGGGGCCAGCGACCCGCCGAGTTGCGCCCGTCGTTCGTGCAACTCGGTGCGCATCTCGAGGGCGAGCTGCGCGCCCGAGAGGACGGCCATCACCCCTCCCACGACGAGTGTGGTCAGGAGCCCGAGCCGCAGGCCGAGTCCCATGGCCCGCCGCGGCGGTGCGACCCAGCCGTTCATTGCCGGCCCGTCGCCGGCCGGTTCATGTCGCATCGGACTCCACGCACGGCACTCTATTCCGGCTTCAGTTCTCCACAGGCCACGATCGTCTTCACGTCCTCGGCCGACGCATGGACCGCCACGAAGTACTTCGTCCCGTCCACGAGGGGCGTGGTCAGGGTCGTCTTCGCGCGCCCGTCGCCCTGCGCCGTAATCGTGAACGCCGGGAACGTGTCGGCCGATCCAACGATGCCCCGATCATCCTTGCAGGTGCCCTGGTGCACGTGCCAGACTCGGGTGCTTCCGGCCTTGTCGCCGCGAAGGGTCAAGGTCACATCCTTGGCGTTCGCGACCATCACCATGCCAGACGGTGTCTTGGCGCCCGTGGGCGACGCGAGCATGGCCATGTAGCTGCCGGGGTGCATTGCTCCGGTGAGCACGACGAGAATAGCGGCGATCTTCGCGTATAGCATTGGCATGTCACCTTCCTGTAAGTCGTAGATGCCCAGCGCGCGACCGCGTGGGTGATGCGTTGTACCCCACGGCGGAGGCGGGAGAGCCGCGTCGTGCGGTGGTTTCATTTTATGCTACATAAAATACCATCATACCGCAACCGGCCGGAGTGTCCTCTCGTTCCCGGCGGCGCCTACTTCCAGTCAGACAGAATCTGCACCGTCCTGTCTGGTAGGCTGGGATCGTTCGTGCGCAGGTGGACGCGAAAGTCATGCAGTCCGCCCATGCCCTGGTACATCATGAACGAGACCGACACGGTCGTCGATTCTCCGGGCTTGAGCGACATCTTGGCGAGTACCGGCGACGGAGGGCAGCATCCTTTCACCACCTCGATGAACGGCGCCTCCATGAACTCGAGCACCTCTTTGCCGCCGTTCGAGAGTGCGAACGTCGCCTGGATCATCTTGCGGTAGGGCACCGCACCGAAGTCAATGACGTCGTTGTCGATCACCAGCTTGGGTGCCCCGTCGTGCGGGCGCGCGAATGCGAACGGCACGGAGCTTCGACTGACGCCAAATGCCACTAAACCAATAACCGCTACGGTGAGCACGGCGCCTACCGAAACCCAGACCCGCCTCGGGCGGCTCCATGTGGGCGTCTGTTCAGGCAACTGATCCGTATTCATGTGTGAATTTCCTTGGAGCGACGACGTCAGAGATGAAGTGGGGCCAGCAGAGACAGGACCGCCTGCAGGGAGCTGCACGACTCGCGTGGAGCACCGCGCGACGCACGGCGCTCACAATGCAGCGTCAGTGGTGCCTCACGGCGGGCGCTCGGGAGGCGTTGCCGCGCCCCGGACGAGGCGCGTCGGAAGGGTTTACCATGGGCCCGTAGTCGAACTGAAAGGTCCAGAGGTAGTCGACCAGCGCCCACAACTGCGCCTCCGTGAAGATCGGTCCCCAGTAGGGCATCCCTGTGCCCATGCCACCGCGAATGATCTTGCCTTGCAGGAACGCGGCGCTCGCACCCAGCATGAGTGTGGCGTTGGTGAAGTCGGTCGGTGCCACGGTGCGATGGCCAGACATTTCGGGCATGCCGGCATGCTCGCCCGTGGATGCGGCTGACGCCACAGACCTCGCCATCACGCCATCGCCGCGCCCGGCCCCCCCGTGGCACGCCGCGCAGTTGTCCCGATACAACTGGCGCCCTTCTGCGACGCGCGCGCATGACGTTGTGCCGCGCCAGACGGCGGCCACGAGATCCCAGATCTGCTGATCGGTCAAGGCGGCGTTCGCCTGACGCTGCCGCAGCGCGCGCCACACCAGGGCCGGGCTCTGCGTCCGCGTATCGCCGCCATCAAGATCCGCAGTTCGCTGCGCGTCGGCGGCCCGCGCCGCACTCGGCTTTCGGCTCGGCACGACGTCACTTGGATGCGGCTGATCGAGATCGAGCTTCAGGCGCAGAAAGAGCGGCAAGGTGTCGGTGGTCGACGGACCTGCTGCCGCACCGAGGACATCGATCGTGCCGCGCATTCGCCAGTGATTGGGCCCGCACCATCGCGTGCAGTAGTACGTGTACCTGCCTGGCCGCTCGAAGACCAGCGTGGTCGTCATCCACTTCCCGGGCGGAAGATCCACCGCTGGCTGGGCGCTTTGCCCAATCGCAAAGCTGTGCATGACGTCGTCCGAGGTCAGGCGGAGGGTGAGCGGCTCACCCACGTGGGCGGTGATGGCGTCCGGCGTCCAGCCCCCGTCGTCCGCCATACGACCGCGGAGTTCGACCGCGCCGTCAGGCACCCGCAGGGCAAAGACTGCCAGCCCGACGAGTCCCACCGCGCCCAGTGCCACGAGCGCCCGCGCCAACCATTCCGTTCTCATGCGATCAGTAGTCCCATGAGTGCGACCGTAATGAAGAAGCAGAAAGCGATCACCGGCGCGGCCATGAGCGACGCGGCGTCCCCCTCGTGCTCCTCCATCGCGATGCGGTGAGCGGTCACGGTGGACCAGGAGAATCCGACGATCAGGACAGTGGCTTGCACGGCTGGGATGCCGCTTGTCAGGTATGGCTGCCAGGTCATGTGCGCGGTCCCAAACAGATTCCAGCCCACGCTGTACGGGTCGCTCATCGCCGGCCACAGGTACGACATGCTGGCGAATACAAACGACAGGCTGAAGGCGATCCACGCCATCAGGCCCAAGGGCACCAGCGAACAGGCGAACGCGGTGAACAACCGCCTGACTGGCTGGGTCGACCTGGAGAGCGCGCGGCCTGACTGTACCGCGCACAAAAACAGCCCGGGCAGCACGCCGTTGAGGAAGACGAGTACCGCGAGCGCGTACGTGAACCACCGCGCCGAGCCGATATCGTAGGCGGCCAGCTTCAGCGGCCCCCACGGCCCCAGCATCACCGCGGAATAGACGATTGCGGCGCCCAGCATGATGAATCCCTTGAATGCCTCATCGAGCCGCCGCCCCGTCGGCGACAGGAGGTCCGCCCCAAAGCGCCGCAGGTTGACGGCGATGTTGTCATGCGGGCACGTCCGCACGCACTCCAGGCACAGGCCGCAGTACGTGTTCTTGGCGAGCGTCCCCGGGTAGAGCAGCCACGGGCATCCGGCGCCATCACTGCTACCGCGGTAGCACGTCTTCTCGACATGCGCGGCACAGGTTGCCTTGTTCTTGACCCGAAGGGCCACCGGCGCGAGCTGCGCGTACAGCCCGATGAAACCGCCGACCGGGCAGAGAAACCGACAGAACGCACGACGTTCGTAGACGAGGCTCGTGCCGATGGCGACGAACAGGAAGGCGAGCAGCACCACGGCCGTGATGCGCGGTTGCGTCAGAACCACTGCGCTGCAGACGGCGACGCCGGAAAAGGCGCCATTCTGCAGCCAGATGTTCTTGAGGCGCGCCGGCCATGCGCGCTTGAGTCCCACACTGTTTCGCCGCGGGCTGAGGAGCCCCCCTTGCTGCAGCCACTCGCCGGGCAGCGGAATCGGGCAGATGCTGCACCACCCCCGTCCAAGAAACGGGAGGGCGACGAGCATCATGAGCGACCACCAGAGAATCCAAACAAGTACAATGCCGATGTTGTGACTGCCAACCGGCGTGCCGACAAGTCCGGCCAGCACCGCGATGAGGAAGCCGGCGAGCGCCGCCAGGCGTGCGAGCAGTTGTGGCCAGCGACTGCGCAGCGCAGTGTGCAGCAATGGCACGCGCAGGAGATCCAGGCCGCTCTCAGCCGGCACCGACGGGGGCAGCTGCAGCAAGTGGGTTCGCTGACGTCGTCCGGGGGGCACCATGCCCGCCGGGTTCGCCACGGTGTGCTGCTCGGAGGCGTCACGGCCGCGCCCGGTCACGTCCGAATCTCCGAAGTGGGCACCACAACAAGAAGTCCGGCCAGGCCCGCAAGCAGGGAGAGCGCGATGGCTCGCCAGAAGAGCTCGTTCCGGCCAACCCGCAGCTTGCCGATCATGAATGGGTGCATGGAACCGCACGTAACGGAACACCGAACGCGGAACATGCCGGCGCGGGTCGCGACGAACGACAGCGATGCGGTGCGACCCGGATCGGCCGTGACCTGAAGGTCATAACCATCGACGTACAGGCCATGCACCACATCGGTGGACACGAGGTCAATCGTGACGTGGTCACCCGGGTTCACGGCAATCGTGGCAGGAGAGTACTGGAAACTGCTGGCTTCGATGCGGAAACGTCGCTTCGTGGGTTTCGTGGATGCCCCGGGCAGCGGCGCGAAGGCGATGACGCCTGCGCCGAGCACGCAAAACAGCAAGGTTGTGACGACACGACTTCGTTTCATGACTCTCCGCCTGCGACCGCCTCACGAGCGCTGAGCGCTGGTCCGCGACGTCGGCCCCGCGACGCTCCCGGTGTGACCCTGCCCTACATGTTGGACGGACCAAAGCGTGCGTATGTCTGCTGCACATAGGCATTGATCTCGCGCAGACTCTGCCCCTGTTTCGAGAGGCGCATCGCGTCCTGCGTGATGTCCACGCAGATCGAGCAGCCCAACGCATGTGTGTCGAAGACCGTCGCGCCGGTGCTGCCGACCCCCTCGACGTAGCACGAGTAGTTTGACGTATGCCCCATGCTGCCACAGCCGCAGTAGCACGGAATCCCCCTCAGCATCTCCGGATTGGCGACGGCGAACTGATACGCCTCCAGCGTGACCGCGGCGGCGCTTCGCACGGCGTCCGGCATCATCGCGACCGATGCCAGGGCGGGCGCGCGACCGGTCGTCGAAGAGGAGGTGCCGTTGCACCCGACCAGGAGACTGCTCAGCGCGCCGAGTACCAGCCGTTTCCAGCGCGTCCACTTCGACACGTGGGTTCCCTGTTTCGTGGTCTTGGGCTCGTCGCGGATTACTTGAGGTGGGAGAGTGAACTGAGGATGACGCTTTCGATCACGCATCTGGGGTAGCTGATGGCATTGACACATTAGACCAGTCCTCGTACGGCGTACACTTCCGTGGCGCCGGTTCGCGTAAAGGCGATCACCTCGTAGCGGTCTCGCGTTGGACCCTCCATCCCCGGCGAGCCATTCGGCATGCCAGGCGCCGCGAGGCCGGCGAGTGCTCGTCGTTCGAGCAGCATCTTCTGAATCAGGTCGGCCGGGACGTGGCCCTCGACCGTGTAGCCTTCGACACGGGCCGTATGGCAGGACCACAGATCTTCTGGCACGCCGAGCTGCTGCTTCATCGGAGTCACGTCATTCATCAATTGCTTCGTCACGTTGAAGCCACTGCTCTTCAGGTGCCTCATCCACGCGCGGCAGCAGTCGCAGGTCGGCGAGGCGTACACCACGATCTTGGTGGCATGGGGATCGGCTGCCCACGGTATGCGCCCCAGCCACCAGCGCGAAGCGCCTAGCGTCAGCACGCCACCGCCCGCCGCGATACCCAGCCAAGTGCGCCGGGTCATTCGCGTCGTTGCCAATCGCTCACCTGCCACCGTGCCGTCCGTCGGGACTTTGCGCTTGTGCGAACCTTTCGACATATGAACCTCCAGCGCCGGCGCCATCCAAAAGAACGGCCGTCGCGACGCGATGTGGGCCGAGAACGCTGTCTCAGCCTTCAGGACGTCTCGTGCCCGAGAGCGTCGACCTCTCCGCCGCATCGTGGGCACCCGCTGACTCGACCGACTCATCGACGAACCCCACACCATCGTTTGCACCACCTGCCGCTCCACACTCCGCGACTAACTTCGCCGCACAGTCTGGGCACACGCAGTGCGTGAACTGCGCGATGTCCCGGTCGCCGAGGTAGCCCTCCACCCGATGCCAGTAACCCTGGTCGTCACGAACCTTCGTGCACCACGCGCAGATTGGCAGCAGTTCCCGCAGTGTCCTCAGTTCACGTCGCTGCTCCTCGATCTGGCGTTGGCGCCGCCGCAGCGAACGTATCGTCCAACCGGTTGCCAGTCCGAGCCCGGCGCCGCTCACGGCGAAGATCCCGGTCATCGGCCACATCGACGGTGAGAACACCGCCCACATCCGGGACGCCGCGAAGTCCTTTGCCGACGAGGCACCGGCGAACACCGGGTGAAACGCGAACCAATAGACCACCATCGTCATCGGGTGCACGACGGCCACGCCGAGCACCGCCCCGGCGAGGACGGCCGTCCACAGGATACGAGATCCACCCAGGACTCGGCTGGCATCCTGAGTTATCGGCGTCATCGAACGGCGACCAGCATCATCACGGCCATGAACCCGGCACTCAACAGCACGAGAGGCGTGACCCGTCCACTCCACATCGCGTGGCCGCCCGCAGCGGTCGCTGGCGCCTTCGCGGCGAGCGTCACCACGTGGTCCACCACGATGGCCGGATCAAGGAGCGTATCGCCCACCCGCTCCACGACGACGCCCACGCGGTAGGAGCCGGCTGACGGGATGGCGGGTCGAAACGTGAACTGTCCTGCCTCGCGCTCGGCGGGGGCAACGCGCGTGCGCTCGACGCCAGTCGACGGCTTGTGGACAGTGTCCGGCAAATGCCCCGTATGAGACGGTGACGCGTCAGGGTTTTGCGCGCGCGCCGGCGACACCTCAAGGAAGACCGCAACGTCGCCGGTGACGAACCGCCCGTCACGGTCACGGATCGTGACGACGTAACGTAGCGCGTCTCCCGGAGCCTGCGCCGGAAAGGTCGCAGTGACGCGCAGTCCACCCACGACCACGTCTTTGACGATGGTCGGCTCGATCAGTGCGGCGGCGGAGTTGGTGCCGTGGGTGTCACTGCCACCCATGAGTCCCATCCCCGCCATGCCCGCCATCATGCAGCTGCCCAGCAGCAGCGGGGCCAGCAGCGCCACGATCAATTTCGCACTCATGCATACTCCACTCGGCGACTCGAGCGCCGATCGAGGGACTCCATTGCGTTCCCGGTGTCACGCGCGCAGTCGCGTCGCGCGATGCCGGGAACGGCGCTGCTCAGTGCGGTTCTGCGAGCGTCCGCAGGTACTTCACGATCGCGCGCATCTCGTCCGTCGACAGCTTCTCCGCGAACGACTTCATGCTGACACCGGTACCCTTCTGCAGCACCACCACGAGCGAATCGTCGGAGCGCGTGGAGAAGAAGGCCGGACGACTCAGGTCGGGGATCTTCGCGAACCGCTTGAGGATCAGTTTCGGTGGGGTACCGCTCACACCATGGCAGAGCTTGCAATGCTCGAGATAGAGCGCCTTGCCCTTCTCGTCCTGTCCGGTCCCCTGATCGGCATGGAGCGCGTGGCGTGGGGCCGCAGAGACTGCCGTGGTGCGATAGAGACCGAGAAGGACGAGCATGAGCCCGAGCGGAAAGACGACCGACGCGCGCAATGCAGCGAACGGAGTCATTGACGTAGCTCCTGAGGATTCGAGGAATCGGCGCTGGTGCGCATCAGAACGCCACCTGCAGCCGTGTGGCGAACCCGTTCCGCTGCGGCGTCGACGCCGATTGGTACGCGTCGCGGAATACCTCGACACTCCACCGGAAGTACTCGGGCACGCTGATGGGAAGGACAGCGCCGACCAGGTAGCGTGTCCGCGACGCGTCGACAGCGGACTCATCGGGATTCTGGCGTTCATACCGCCCGAAGAGCGTGAGTGGATGCGTCTTCGCCGTGTATTGGCCCTGCAGCCAGTACGAAGTGCCGGCCGGAGAGGACACGACATCTGGTCGCGCGTCGCCAGAGGGTACATCGACGTCTTTTCCGTACACGTACCCTCCCATCACCTCGACTCGGCGCACGATCTTGCTGGCCGTCGCGGACAGACGATAGAAACGGCGACTCAGCGTGGGTTCGTCCGGGACTAGTCCCAGCGCACTCCCGAGATAGGCCGCCACGCCGAACCCACTCCCCTCGTCATCCCACATGGTCTGATTGGTCAGCGCCACGTCTCGACGACTCACGGCGCTGCCACCCTCACCGGCCCCCACGACAACACCATTCAGTAGTTGCACGGCCGTGCGGTTTCGGCCCCCGAGCACGACGAAGGCCTCCGCTCCGGCTTGATCGCCGCCCAGTCGGAGCGGAATGGAGGACGTGACGGACTCGTCGTAGGCCAGTGGCATCGAAATCCCCGTCGACCGATCGAAGCCGGCCACGCCGCCGCTCGCCATCAGCATGTGGCCCTGACCAACCCGAAAGCCCGCGAACCGCTTCTCGGTGCCCCAGACCCCGGTCATCGAGCCGACGACGTCGACGGTGGCTTCGGGCTCACGCTCGAGTTCCAGATACGCGCCGAAGTGCGTGCCGATCGGCCCCGCAGCGAACAGGCTGGCTGAGGGGACCGAGAAGCCGTCGGTCTCGCGGACGCCGTTCTTGCGAGTCACGTAGTCGTACGCCATCTCGATGCGCGCTGCCACGTAGTTCTCGATCTTGCTCACCTGGACAGCGGAACCGATATCCCCAGGCATCCGGTATCCGGCCCACTTGAACGCGATGCCCATCGCATTGAGCCGCGGTACCGCTGGGCTGTGACAGCCCGAGCAATTCATGTTGTAGCGCCGCGCCCACGAGGGAAGGGCGCGGGCAGGAGAAGGCAGAACTGCAGCGAGTACTGCCAAGGTCAGGATACTCCGCAGGTGAGTCATGATGATGAGTCTCTCAGGAAAGAGGTCTGAGCCCCGCGCCGAACGGCGCAGGGGTATCGCACGTCGTGCTCTCGTGTCTCGAACGGACAGCGCATCCGCCGATAGTTCGATCGGTACATGGACTTTACCGCACATAAAATCATTGCCGTCAAGAAACAGGTCCTCGAGCAGCGTCAACGGCCTCCGCGGCAGGGGCGACGGCCGCGACGTCACGCCAGTGCGCCGCGATGGCTTCGAGCTTCATCGGCGGAATGGTGAGAAAGTGCGCGACAACCGCCGGGTCGAACTGCGATCCGTCCCCCTGTCGGATTTCGGCCACGGCTTCCCAGTGCGTCAGGGGAGAGCGATACGGGCGTTCCGAGGTGAGGGCATCGTAGACGTCGGCCACCGCGAAGAGCCGCGCCCCGAGTGGGATGTCCTCACCGGCGAGACCGCGCGGATAGCCCGTTCCGTCGAAACGCTCGTGATGGGCGTAGACCACCGTCGCCGCCTCCCGAAGCCACGAGACGCGACGGACGATGTGAAAGCCCACCGTGGGATGCTTGCGGACTTCCGTCCACTCGTCGTCGGTCAGGGGGCCGGGCTTCAATAGAATGTGATCGGGCACCGCGATCTTCCCGACGTCGTGCAGGAGCGCGCCGTTGGCAATGTGCGGTCGCTGCGCCTCGTCTACACCCCATCGATCGGCCACAAGCAGCGTGTATTCCCGGACGCGTTGCGAGTGCATGCCGGTGTTGTGCTCGCGCAGATCCAGTGCGGCGACGAGCCCGTCGACGGTCTCGCCATGCGCCTTCGCGACGCCGGCGACGAGGGCATGCTGGCGATCAAAGAGATGACCCGCCAGGAGCCCCAGCACCCAGAAACCAATGAGCTCGCCAAGCTGGTTCGCCTGATCCATGCGGTCGTTCGGCCAGTCGGTGGCTGCGTGTCCAAGGAACAGCACACTGACCGCCATCGTCGTCCACAGGGCACCTCGTCGACCGAACCAAATGGCCGCCACGACGGGGGGAAGGAAGTAGAGCTTGCGCAGCACGATATGCAGCGAGTGCAGACCGTGCGTTGCCGTCGGGAGCCCGTAATGCACGAGCGCGATGCTCGCGACGAGCAACACCAGGAGGCTGACCCGTCGAGCATCCGTCGCGGGATGTCCGCGCATCCCCTGGATCATGGATGCACCTCTACAGGTGGCATTTCGTGGACCGGCGCGCTCGGCGCTCGAATGCGCCCGATCCACTCCGTAAGCACGGCTGCGGTGACCGGCCCCGTGTGCTTGTGTGCCACGCGGCCATCACGTCCGATGAAATACGTCTCGGGCACGCCGTAGACGCCGTACGCGATGGCGGTGCGCCCGCTGGGATCGGTGACGGATGGATACGACTGCCCCCCCATCTCCTGAATCCATGCACGCCCGGACTCGGGCGAGTCGTTGTACAGCAGGCCGACGAAATGGACGTCCGATCCCTCGGCACGTCGGCCCGCCTCGAGCAGCACCGGATGTTCATCGCGACAGGCCAGGCACCAGGACGCCCACACATTCAGGACAACCGGGTCACCGGCCCAGGCGGAGAGGTGAACGCTGTCCCGTGCGGCCCCGCCCAGTCCATTCGTGAAGACCGGCAGCGCGAACAGGGGAGCCGGCTGTCCGGGCAAGGGCGACGGAATGTCCTGAGGATCGCGACCCATTCCCCATGCGAAGAGGATCACCACGGGGATGCCCGCCACGCCGCCAATCACCGCTCGCCGCCATTTCATGTGGATTGCCTCTCCGAGATCAGACGTGTGCGTAGATGCGCATCGTGCCATCCGAGCGGAACGCAAACACGTCGTAGGGCTCGTTGCGGACTATCTCCATGCCTGGCGACCCGCCCGGCATATCGGGCACGGCCAGGCCACGCTCGCCGGACTCTTCCGCGAGAAACCGCGTCAGGATGTCCGCAGGAACGTGTCCTTCGACGACCACCCCCTTCACCTCGGCGGTATGACAGGCACGCAGCGCGGTGGGCACCCCCAGCGAGTCCTTCCGCTTCGTCAGGTTCGACGTGTACTTGATGGCCACGCGATACCCGCGTGCCTCGAGGTGTCCCACCCAGAGTCGACAGCACTCACAGGATTCCGACGCGTACATCACGACGGGCACCGCCCCGGGGAGCCAACCGCGCCCGATGCGGCCGAAGACGAGTATTCCGGTTGTCAACGTCATTCCGCCGCCGACAAGCGCGACCCACGTGCGACGCGAGAGTCCCTTGTTGGGATCCGTGAGCACGCTGGTCCTCCTCCGCCGTGGCCCTCCGTCGGGGGCCCCATCAACCCGTCCTCGCATGTGTACCCCCTTGTCCCGTGTCCTGGACACTCCACCGCGCCACCATTCCTGTGGATGACGCGTGGCGACCAACGTCGCCGCGACGCCGGCGAGTATTTCTGAGTTCGCGTTGCTTCCTTCCTCTCGACGGTCGGTTGCTACACGTTCGCGAAGACACGCGAGGTGCCATCCGCTTGGAATGCCAGCACCTGGTAGGCCACCTTCGGCTGATCCTCCATGCCGGGTGAGCCGCCGGGCATGCCCGGTACGGCTAATCCGCGTTCTTTCGAGTGCTCGGCGAGGAACTTCCTGATGTGCTCCGCGGGCACGTGACCCTCGAACACGTAACCGTTCGCCTCGGCCGTGTGGCACGACCGAAGGTCTGCCGGTACCTGCAGCGCGTTCTTCGTGGCCTCCATGTCCGTTTCGAGCTTCGTGGTGACGTTGAATCCGGATTTCGTCAAATGGGCAGCCCACTTGTGGCAGCAACCGCATTCCTCCGGCGCATGCACCGTGATCGCGATGGCCTGCGCTCCTGCCTGAGCGCATGCGGTGGTGCCCATCACGGCGAGGCCGGCGAGCAAAGCAGAACCACCTGAGGCGATCCGCACCCAATCTCGCCGTGACAGCGGCGCATCAAGCGTGAACGGCGCCCCGGCGGAGTGCGCGCGTGGCGCATCGACGTGGCGGAAGCGACTGTGAGTATGGTGCGTCATGGAAACTCCTTGTCGACCGGAGCCGACGAGTCTTTAGGTGTTGGTTGAAGGGATGATGCCTGTTGCGCTCGATGCGTTTGGCGCTGGCACCGGCGGCTGAGTCGCGGATACCGACCGCTCCTTCCACAGCGAGTAGATCGCCGGAATGACGAGCAGGGTGAGCACGGTACTGGAGATCATGCCACCGATCATCGGCGCGGCGATGCGTCGCATGACGCTTGCTCCGGCCCCGTTCCCCCACATGATGGGCAACAGGCCGGCCATGATGGCGGTCACCGTCATCATCTTTGGCCGCACGCGTTCCACTGCGCCTTCCATGACGGCGTCGTAGAGGTCGCGCATCGTTGGCGGGGCGCCTTTGGCACACCGGGCCGCCCATGCGTGGTCGAGATATATGAGCATCACCACACCGGTTTCTGCGGCGACGCCAGCCAGGGCAATGAACCCGATCGCGACAGCGACCGACCAGTTGAAACTCAGGGCCCACAAGAACCAGATACCACCGACCAGGGCGAAGGGGAGCGAGAGCATGACGATCAGTGTCTCGCCCACGTTGTTGAAGTTGAAGTAGAGCAGCAGAAAGATCAGCGCGAGGGTCGCCGGGATGACGAGCTTCATCGTCTCCTTCGCGCGCTGCATGTACTCGTACTGGCCGCTCCAGACAATCGAGTAGCCCGGCGGCATCTTGACGCGGGCCGCCACTTCGCGCTGCGCGTCCGCGACGTAGCCACCGATATCGCGGCCTGCGACGTCGACATACACCCACGCCGTGGGCATCGCGCCTTCCGTGCGCACCACCATCGGGCCCGCCACGGAGCGAATGGTCGCGATCTGTCCGAGCGGGACCTGTGCTGCATTTCCACTCAGCGCGGACCCTGACGCTCCCATGCCACCCATGCCGCCCGACCCTGTCGCGCCGGACGTCGAGTGGCTCACGGGCACGAGCACCGCCGCCAAGCGCTCCGGCGAATCGCGCAGTTCCTGCGGGTAGCGCACGCGGACGCCAAACCGCTGACGTCCCTCCACGGTCTGCGTGATGGTCATGCCACCGATGGCGGTGGCGATTACCGCCTGTACGTCCCCGACGTTGAGCCCATGTCGTGCCGCGGCCTGGCGGTCAATGTCGATGTCGAGGTAGTACCCGCTGACCGCGCGCTCGGCGAACGCACTCCGGGTGCCCGGGACCATCTGGACCGCCCGTTCGACCTCGCGTCCGATGCGCTCCAGCTCGGCCAGATCCGGCCCGAACACCTTGATGCCCACCGGCGTCCGGATGCCTGTCGCCAACATGTCGATGCGCCCCTTGATCGGCATCGTCCACGCATTCGTCACGCCCGGCATGCGCACCGCCGAGTCCATCTCGGCGACAAGCCGGTCGTACGTCATGCCGGACCGCCAGGCATCTTGGGGTTTCAGCGTGATCGTTGTCTCGAACATGTCGAGTCCAGCCGGGTCGGTCGCGGTGTTCGCACGCCCACCCTTCCCCCACACATGCTCGACTTCCGGGAACTTCTTGAGGATGCCGTCCTGAATGCGCAGAATCTCGCGCGCCCGAGCCACGCTCACTCCGGGCAACGTGGTCGGCATGTACAGAATCGTGCCTTCCCCGAGGGGCGGCATGAACTCGCTTCCGATCCGCGTCCACGGTACCCACGTGAGAATCACCACGACCACCGAGGCCGCGACCACCGGCCACCGATGCCGCAGAACAAAGGTGATGAGGGGGCGATACCACCGAATCAGCACCCGATTGACCGGATTGGCCGACTCGCGGAAGATGCGGCCGCGGACGAACAGGCCCATGGTCACTGGCACGAGCGTCACGGAAAGAAGGCTCGAGGCCGCCATCGCGAACGTCTTGGTGAACGCGAGCGGGTGGAAGAGCCGTCCTTCCTGACCTTCGAGCGCAAACACCGGCAGGAAGGAGACCGTGATGATCAGCAGCGAGAAGAAGAGCGCCGGCCCCACCTCCTGCGCCGCCTCGACCACCACGCGCCAGCGTTCGGTGACCGTCAAGACACCCGTGTCGAGCCAGCGTGCGTTGCTGGCATCGACACCGCTCGCGCGCTCCTTTGCGACGATCGCGCGTTCCAGGTGCTTGTGCAGGTTCTCGATCATCACAATGGCCGCATCGATCATCGCGCCGATCGCGATGGCGATGCCACCCAACGACATGATGTCGGCGCCCACCTTCACGCCCCGCATGGCAACGAACGCCATGAGAATACCGATGGGGAGCGTGAGAATGGCGACCAGTGCCGAGCGTGCGTGCAGCAGGAAGACGATGCACACGAGCGCCACAACGAGGCTCTCTTCCAGAAGCTTGCCGCGCAGCGTCTCGATGGCCCGTTGAATCAGGTCACTGCGGTCGTACACGGGGCGGATGACGACCCCGGGGGGCAGGCCCGGCGCGATGTCCTTGAGGCGCGTTTTGATCCGCTCGATCGTCGTGAGCGCGTTCTGCCCGAACCGCATCACCACGATGGCGCCCACGGCGTCTCCACGTCCGTCGAGTTCGGCGACGCCGCGGCGCACCGCAGGGCCGACATTCACGCGCCCGAGTTCGGCGACGCGAATCGGCGTGCCTGCCGCCGTGGCGCCGACGACCACGTTCTCAATGTCCGAGATGGACTTCAGGTACCCAAGCCCGCGAACCATGTACTCGCGCTCGGACAGCTCCACCACCATCGCCCCGATGTCGGCGTTGGCGTTCTGAATCGACTGCATGACGCGTGTCACCGGGATCTTGTACGCGAGCAGCTTGGCCGGATCGAGGTCCACCTGGTACTGTTTCTCGAATCCGCCGATGGTGGCCACCTCGGAGACACCCGGGACTGAGGTCAGCTGATACCGCAGATACCAATCCTGGAGCGAACGGAGATCGGCCAGACTCATCCGTCCCGTCGTATCCTCGAGGGCGTACTGATAGACCCAGCCCAGTCCGGTGGCGTCGGGGCCGAGGGTCGGTGAGACACTCGCTGGAAGGCGTCCCTTCAGTCCGTTCAGATACTCCAGCACGCGACTGCGCGCCCAGTACAGATCGGTGCCATCGTCGAAGATGATGTAGACGAAGGAAATGCCGAAGTAGGAGTACCCACGCACCGTCCGCGCGCCGGGCACCTTGAGCATCTCGGTCGCAATCGGGTACGTGACCTGATCCTCGACGATTCGCGGGGCCTGTTCGTTGTACTCGGCTTGGACGATGACCTGCACGTCGCTCAGGTCGGGCAACGCCTCGAGCGGCGTACGCCGCACCGCGATGACGCCGGCGAGCATTGCCGCCACGGTGAACAAGGTGACGATGACCTTGTTACCGGCCGACCACGCAATGATCCGTTTCAGCATGGAAGGCGTCCTCAGCGGTCGGGGTGCTTCATGCCGGGCATCGCAGGCATGGTGTCGGGCTTCGCCGGTGTCGGCGCCTTCTTGGTCAGGGCAGGAGCAGCGGGCTTCTCCATTCCCGGCATGTCATGCGTCATCGCCGGGTCCATGGGCGCGGGCTTCTTCGTCGGAGGGGGCGCCTTCCTCGGAGTGGCCGCCGGTGCCGGCATATCCATGCCCGGCATACTCGGCGCGGCGTGATCCGCCGGGGGGGCCGTTTTCTCTCCGGCGGTACTCGCCCCGCCCGGAGCCGACATGTCCATCCCTGGCATGTTCGCCATGCCCCCCAGCATTGAGCCGAGGTTCGACTCGGCATCGATCAGGAACGTGGCGGACGCCACCACGGTCTCTCCCATGCGCAGGCCGGACTTCACTTCCACCCGGTCATCTGTCGCGATGCCGCGCACGATATCGCGCGGTTCCAGCATGCCGTCCGCGCGCTGCACGAACACGAGGTCGCGCCGTCCCGTGGATAAGACCGCGGACCGCGGGACGTGCAGCACCCGGCCGCCGCCCACCGCGCGAATCCGTATCGTGGCGTACATTCCGGGCTTCAGCGCGCCGTTGGCGTTGTCGAGTTCCATGCGCACGCGCACCGTGCGCGTGTCGCTGCTCACCGTTGGCTGGAGGAAGACGATGCGGCCATGTCGTGTCTGACCCGGTAGCGCCTCAAGGTCGACCTCCACGGACTCCCCCAGATGCACCTTCGAGAGGTCCTGTTCGAAGACCTCGCCTTCCACCCAGACGGTGGAAAGATCGGCCAGCCGGAACAACGGATCTCCGGCCATCACCCGCTGGCCTTCGACGACCATCTTCTCCACGACAACGCCGGAGTACGGCGCACGCACCATGAGCGATTTCTGCGCTTCTCCGGTGCGCTCCACGCGCTCCACCTCGGCTGCGGGAAGGTCCCAGTTGAGGAGCCGCTGCCGGGCCGCCCGGAGCAACGACTGTGCGTTGGCCACGGCCGAGGCGTCCTGACCAGCGACATCGCGCGCGAGCTTCGCGGCAATCGCGAGTTCCTCTTCGGCGCTCAACAGCATCGGTGCGTACGTCGACACCAGAGGTTCGCCCGCCCGCACCTCGCGCCCCGTGTAGTCGACGAAGAGCCGATCGATCCACCCGTCGAACTTCAGCGTCACGGCACGCACCCGCGTCTCGTCGACCGTGACTTGCGCGACCGTCCGGACTTCCGGGTTCAGGGCACCGTGCTCGACCGTGGCGTACGTCACGCCGATGCGTCGCGCCTGCTCCGCGGAGAGCATCACGGGTTGCGCGGCGTCGGCTCCCGCCGCCGCGCCATGCTGGTGTCCGGCCGCTGCCTCCGCCGGGGCCTTGCCACGTGATGCGTACACCGCCACGCCGATGGCGCCGCCGATGACGGCGACCCCGAGCAGCACGGCGCCGAGGCGGGACGCCCCACTCGCGGCGCGTGTTCCGAACGTCGCGTCGTCGCGCGTGCTGTCATCGCTCGTCTTCTGATCGTCGCGCATGCTCACTTACCTCCCGGCGCGGTCCGGCCGGTATTAGGGTCAAAGAGTTCTCGGCCGAGCAACATCTCCAGGTCCGCGAGCGCCATGCCCTCGCCGGCTTCGAGCGCGGCGAGTTCCTGCTCGTAGCGGTTCACCGTCGCCTGGTTATCCAGCAGGGTCATGAGGTTGACGCGACCGACACGATAGGCGGCCATGGAAGCCGTGACGGCGGCACGCGATTGCGGCAGGATCGTCGCCTGATAGAGCGAGCGGAGGTTTCGGGCCCGCGTCCACTCCGCGTACGCCGTTCCGACCTTCGCGCGCGTGTCGGCGCGCATGGCCGCCAAGTCGGCGGCAGCCATCGCGCGCATCGCCTCTGTTTCCTCGCGCATCTTGTATTGTCGGCTCCTCGCGAAGATCGGTACGCTGGCGCCGACCATCAGACTGCCCATGCGTTCGACGCCGGTCATGCCGCCGCGCTGGCCGTACTGCACGCCCAGCTGCAGGTCGGGCCAGATTTCGCGCTGAGCGAGGCGCGCGTCCGCCTCCGCCGCTTGCAGGTCGGCCTCGCCGGCACGCACCATGGGTCGCCCGGCTGCCGCTTGGGCAATCAGGCTGTCTGGCGGTGGCAGTCGATCCGGAAACGCCGGCAGCACCGCAGCGGCCGTGTTCGAGTCCATCGCTTGATTCAGCAGCCCACCCAGACGCGCGAGATTCACGGCACGCATCGCTCGCATGGCGATGATGTCCTCGCTCATCCGCGCAATCTCGACCTGCGCCTTCAGGACGTCCGCTTGCGCCGTCTCGCCGACGCGATACATCGCCTCCGCTGTCGCCGCAACGTCCTGCATGAGACGCCGCGTATTGCCGGCGATCGTGATGCTGCGTTCCGTGCGGTACACCTCGTAGAACGCGGCCGCCACCTGACTCCGCACGTCCCATCGGAGGTCGGTGGCACGCGCCCGCGCGCCCCCAACTCGCGCATCCGCCGCCGCGCCCGCGATGCCCAGTTTGCCGGCGGTCGGCAGCATCTGCATGACCTGCAACTGCGTCATGCCGAGGGGATCCATGGGACCGAGTCCTGGGAGCGATCGGTTCATGAAGCCGAGCTGTACCTGTGGATCGGGGGGCCGTCGGGTGCCGGGCACCCGCGCCTCGGCCGCTGTGACGAGTGCGTTGGCGGCGCTGATCCGTGGATTCGCCCGGTCAGCAGCGGAATAGAGCGCACCGAGGCGCAGTCCATCCGGTGCGCTCGGATCGTCTTGGGCGGCCACCGAAGCAGGCAGGATCGCCAGACAGGCGACGAGCCGAACCAGCGGCCACGTCCATACAGCAGTGCGACGCCGCGGCGCGAGGGAACGCGCCGACGAGTACCCCATGCCGACGCGCGGCATGGACAACGAATGTGGGAACACGTGCATCCTCGAGAAGCGGAGTGGGGACACGCGGCGAACGACTCGCCGTCGGGCAGCTGACACGGTCAGGTCTCGGCGCGGTGCGCCGATGTACGAGACTCAGGCTCTCGGAGGGGGTGTGTCAAGCGGACGCGACCACGCGGTGGGCGGCGAGGCACCATCACTTGGCATCGAAGTCGCGCTGAAGACTGCAGTCGGCGCGTTCACGACCGGCGCGAGAAGAGCGGGGGGCGCCGAGTTCGCGCAGCCCATGCCCGCGGGGCAGGACGGGCACGTCGGCCCCTTTCCGTCAGGCGCGGTGCAACAGTCGGTGGCGCGGATCGTCGGCGTCGCATTCGCCGATGGCTTGTCGGCCGATGTCCGCCTGTTGGCGTGATGTCTGCCGGCGGCCATCGGAGGTGTGCCGGCGACCACGTGGCGCATGCCAGCGCTCGCGAACCGCGATGACGGCGACACATGATGGGTGGGCGCCGACACATCGGCCGCGGCATGTTCGTCGGGGCGCGGAGTCGCCGCCGAGGCGGGCGTCCGAGAGTGTGCACACGGCTGCGCGCCAAGTGAAACCGCCGAGAGCGCCACGGCAGCCAGCGCAACCAGCGTCGCGCGGGTGCGAGTGCCAAAGGTCTGGGTCACCGGAGCCCCCACTGCCAGCCAGCTCCCAGCGTGACCGCCGGAGCGGTGGGCGTGAGCCCGACACCCGCAGTGACCGAGAGCACACGACGCGAGGCGTCGCGACGGCTCCACCCGGCAGCCAACTGCACCGGTCCCTGCGATCCCTGGACGAACGGTGTGGTGGCAAGCAGCGAACCGTACAGATGCTGCCCGGCTCGTTCGAGCGCGCGGGCGACGCTCAGTGCGCCGGTCGCGACATTACGGTACGGATCGCCCGGCGCGCGCCCGATGTGCCAGAACGCGGCATCGGCAAGAATGGACACGCCATTCAGATGACGAGCAAACGACGCACCCGCCGCCTGGTCCCATTGTCCGGTACCGAACCCGCTCACCGCACTTGCCAGCGGAGCCTTGACGGCGCCGTAGAGTGCGACACTGCCGGTCGCGGTCGCCGAGCCCCACACCGTCGCATCCACGCGCAACAGCGGATCTCCGGCGCCGGCGTGGCCCGTCATGCTTGAGCCGCCATCGTTCATGCCGGCCGGACCCGCCCCTCCCATCATGCCGCCGGAGGAACCGGTCGGCTGCGTGTGTGTGGCGCCGCCGACGGGGAGCATTCCGGCGCCGATCGTGCGAACGGTCGCCGCATCCTGGAAGACGAAGGGCACCGTCGCCCACCACCGCCACCGACCAACAGTCGCCATCACACCCACCGAGACACTCGCCGTGCTCACGGTGCGATCACCCCCGTAGGACCCGGCGGTGAACTGCGTGCCGCCCAGCACGGAGAAGGAGTCCTGGGCAGACCCCGCCGCCGACCAGCTGGCGGCGAGAGCGAGTACGAGCGGCAGACGGCGCACGGTGCGTCGCGACCTATGGACGAGCCGGGGCGGGGACCGTCTGCTGCATCTTCTCCATCGACTTGGCCATGCGCTCCATGTTGTCGAGCATCCCGGAGAGCGACTTCTGCATGGTGCCCAGCTCGCGGTGCATCGTGCCATCCGCCATCGCCTTCTGGTCCTGCATCAGGCTGTGCATCTGTGTCGTCAGGCCCTTCGCCTGAACCGACATGGTGGCGAGATGATCTGTCATCAGCTGCATTGTATGCGCGCCGGCGCCGGTCATCGGCATGGTCTGGGCGTGCTGCGAGATCTGCTGCGTCCGCCCAACCATCAGGTCCGTCCGCTGCATCATCGTCTGCATCTGTGCCATCATCGCGGTGTTCATCCCCTGCTGACCCATCATGCCCTGATGGCCGGGCATGCCGGACATCTGGCCCTGCGCCTGCGCGCTCGCGGCACTTGCGCCGAACGTGAGCACCGCAACCATCGCACGGATTACCAACGTGTTTCTCGCGCTCATGAGATTCCGTCCATCCGTTTCGGGTGAGAAGCACCATCCGCGTTTGTGATGGCGCTTGAAGTCTGCCGAAGCATGTTCACGCGTTCCCGTACCGCCAAGCCGTCAGTCGCCTGATTTTATGTAAGGTAAAACCTGCCGGTTTGTACCGCCGCTGTCAAGCGATGCGGTCGAGTCACTCTCGTGGTGGAAATGGAACCTGTTGATCTGATCTTCCGTGAATCGACTCTTCCGCTTGGCCCTCTCCGGTGGAGGGCCGTGATAGTAGCTGGATGAGGGTTCGCAGATCACGTCCAGCCTCCGCGCGTTAGGCACGGAAGAGTCGACGATTCAGACTTTGAGTAGAAGCGATGAAGCGCGGCGTCAACCCAGACCCATGCTCTGCCTTCTCCTCGGGCGGGCGTCTCTCCGATAATGAGTCAACCACGAATGACGAGAAGCCAGAGAGTCATCGGGCGAACCTTCCGGTGCACCCTCCGCCGCCACAAGATTCGGCAGCGCAAAGGCAGCCTGCCGCAAGTTGCAGAAGCTGACGACGTGTAGCAGCGACAGTGGATCAGGCACAAGGGTTGTACAGAATGTCAAGAAGCTGGTCTTCCAGGAGACGACTGCCCAAGTCCGTGCCGCTGCACTCGATCGGCGAGCGCCCCTGCAACTCCCGGCGAGGAGTCGAAAGGAACTGGACCGCGCCCGCCGCGTCTTCGTGCCACACGTAGCGAGCCAGTGCGACGAGCCGCGCGAGCCGAACCGTGCGGTCGCTTTCATCAGGACTAAGAGCTCGTCCTAAGACCTAGTACTACAGTTGCGGCTCATCGCCGACGGGCGCGGTAGTGCGCGCGGCGGGCGCTGGCCTGGTGGGCGCGTCGCCACCGGGAGGTGGCGATGATGTGCGCCGGATCGGGGGGCAC
>JAJZRK010000275.1 GCA_021802745.1 bacterium | reverse complement strand
TCACGAAGGCGGGCAATCGCCGCGCCCGCTACCTCTTGGTCGAGGCCGCGTGGCGTATCGTCCGGTCGCGCACCACGGAGACCGCAGCCTTGCGGGCCTGGGCGCTGCGGATCGCGCTGCGCCGCGGCAAGCGGATTGCGGTGGTGGCCCGCGCGCGCCGCCTCGCCGGCATCCTGTATGCGATGTGGCGCGACGGTCGCGCCTACAACGCGGCCCAACTCCCGAGTCCCGCTATGGCCGATTGACACGCGGGCAGGCCGAGGGAGATCGCGATGACTGAATGGGGGGCGGCGAGCGCGACGCATTCTGGGGCCGCGGGTGAGAGCCGTCCAATAGTTGGCGCTGCCGTTCCGTCGTACCACCCCGATGCGCCGAGGTCACGGACCTCACCGATGAGCGCGAACAGAAGGTTGAGCAGCATCTCGATCCCCGCCGGACAGGTCATACCAACAGAACAACGAACGACCCGTGGCCGGGCTTGACGCGGCGCGCCGCTTCACAGAAGACTGCAAGCGCGGCGCGGACGCGAGTGAGCAGTCCCTCAATCCCGCGCGACACGAACTCGCGATATCCGTCGTCTGGAAGCGCGCCGAGGGTGAGTTTCGCTCGCTCGGCCGCGCGCTGAGCCTCCGCCGTTTGACCGTTGACGAGGAGCGAGTCACCCAGGTTGAGGAGCAGCGACGGAAGGAAAACTCGGCTGCGGTCGTCCGCGACGGCCTCCGCGTGCCGTAGGGCCAGTTGATTCCACTCCAAGGTCGCGGCGGACGTCGCCTGATGACGCGCCATGAAATGGGCGGCAATGCAGGCGTCGTAGTCATCCCGCCGAATGGCCCACGCGCGCTCAAAGCGCTCGCGCGCCCTGTGCGGGGTTCCCTCGAGCGCCATTCCCTGAGCGCAAGCGCAACAACCGGATTGGCTGGATCAACGAGCACCGCGATACCTCATGGTTCGACCAAGAATCAAAGACCTGTTCCACCGATGGAGTGGGCCTTGAAGAACTCCCAGATGACGTCGCCTGCCTTGAGCTTGGCGGTGTTCTCGCCACCGACACGCCCCGGAAGAGCCGACTTCCCACCCGGCCAGTAATGCCCGTGCCCATCGATGGTGTACAGCACGACGCTCTCCGTATCTCCCGAACGACCGTAGGCGACTCCCGTTGCCCCGTCCTTGCCGTAAAGCACGCGCGGTTCTTCACGACAGCCACGGGGGCCACGGCGGCAAGGACCCGCGAGAGTTCTCGCGCCACCCGGAATGTCATCGAAGCCCCATTGGAAAACCCAGTGGCGTACACTCGGCGATCGTCAACGCTGACGCGAACCTTGAAGTCAGCGAGCATCGTGGATACGAACTCCACATCGGGCACGTCCGTACGGGCTGCTCCGATGCCGGCCCGTTTGGAGCCGTCATTCCAGGTCTGCGGATTGTCTCGGAAACGGGCGGTACGGGACAGGTCCGGAGGCGTCCCCTCGGGGAACGCGACCAGAAAGCCTTCCTTGTCGGCCTTCTCCGCCCATCCTGTTTCCCGCAGGGCGGCCCTCGCCGTGCCACCTCCCCCATGGAACATTACCACCACGGGCCACTTCTTGCCCTGGTCGGAGGCCGACGGCACATGCAGAAGGTAGCGTCGAGAAACTCCCCGTATCGTGACGGCCAATGGGTGGGTCCCCGGGGCCATGCGCTGGACTGTCGGTTGGTGCGAGGTCGAACGGCGGCCTATCATCGCGATCGCTACGGACGCCACGCCACACCAACTCGCAATCGCTGCACGTCGAAACCTCGCTCGAAGGGTGTGTACCCGTCGGAGACTTGCTCGTGGACGATTGGCAGCAGCCGGCCGATCCCACCCTCGATCTCCAGTGCGACTGGCACGCGTCCTGATGGAGTCCATGCGGCGTTCGCACCGATTCGTCCGCCCCACAGCATCTTCGTAGCGACCAACCTGCCGCCGGTTGTGAGTCCGCGCGTATCAGCACGGATGGACGCGAGCGTCAGATCGGCCGTGAGTGCCAACAGCGTGTGCCGCCTTCTCAATAGACGAAATGACGGACCGACACTGGCGCTTGACACGCGTACGGCATCGCGAAGGTGATCCGATGGGCAGGTCCCCGGACGAATGAATCCCGCACAGGCTACGCCGATTCGGTCAGCCTCGCCATGTACGCGCTCGGCGCCGTACTGCAGCGTGCGCCGCTTGTCGCGCTGCGGGACGCTAAAGCTGACGGCGGCACCGGTGAGGCGATCCCCGATGAGCGGATGCCAGGCAGAGACAACAACGGCACTGGCGCTTGCGCCTTGCGCCACTGCTGCCACGGGACCCGCGAACACGGCGAGCAGTGCAGCGACGAGCTGAGAGCGGACGGATGACGGCAGCATTCACGATGGTTCGAGAGGCTCTACGCGGGCCAACGACTCCGCGTTCGGCAGCGGCAACGGGCTGTTAGATGGTGGATTCACCGCTACCGCGTCGCGTTCAGCGGAACCGGCGGGCTGCCAACCGAAAGGGCGAGTGCGCCCAGCGGCACGTTCAGAGATGACGCGCGCACCTGAAACGCGACGAGCGCCTCTTGAGTGAGAAACGTGTACGCAAGGCGATTGACTCGCTCGTCCATGTCTGACGACACGAGGCCGACGAGGTTCTGCCCGCTCATTAATCGATACCAGCGCCGCAATTCCACCCAATCGTAGTCGCCACGACGGACCGCAGCACCGATCACAACGCTGAGATACGGCACCGCGTCTCCAGCGCACGTGGTCAGTGCACGGGCGGTGGCTCTTGCCGTGTCGGCTTGGGTGACGTTCTTGAGGAACATCGAGTCCGACGTCGTGCCGCCGAATCCGCCGGGAAGAAGCCGGGCTAACTCCTCGAATCCATCGTCTATCGTTCGGAAAGGCACCTCGGCAAGAACGGCGTCCTTCTGCGCACACAACGCTGAAAGCGTTAGCGGTCGTGTTGCGTCAGCGCCCGAACATGCGGCCGACACGTAGGCGACGGCGATCGTTGCGAACATCCGAGACTTCAATCGGCCTCCTCTGTCGGTCGCCGTCATTGAACGCACCATTCTGCAGCATGACAATTAGTGCGCTTGCGACGGCGAGCGCCATCCTCGGATTGCCAGAATCGTGTTCCACTCTCATGCCACGACTTCGAGTACGTTGTGGATGGCGTCATGACCCGGAAGAGCACTCCGTGACCGCTATCAGACGCATCACTTCCGGAACGGCGACCACTGGAGTCCGATCGCAACGCTCTCCACGGAGAAAGGGCGATCGAAGGGATTGAACACGTCCGTTACCTGCCAGTGAAGGTCCACCCAGTCGTGTGTATAGCGAGCCACGGCCGAGAGACCGAGCCAACCGAGCGTCCGGCCTGCGGTGACGTCGAGTCCCAATCCGCCAATGTGACCCTGCGGCAACACCATCCGTACCTGCCGTCCCGTTTCGAGGCTGACGAGACGCCCGCCGATCTTGTAACTCACGCGTCGGGGTCCAGCTTCGACGAACCATGAACGCCGCTGGTACCGATAGGCAATCCCGTACCAGGCGGACTCCAGCTCACCCTAGTACTACAGTTGCACCCATGACGGTTCACGCGTCGCTCTGGTAACGACGACCGGAGCGTGGCGATGCGTGAACAGCAACTGGCGGCGGGGTGGGCGCGGGAGCTGGCGACGGTGGCGGCGCGGATCGGGACGTTTGTCGCGCATCCCCAGCCCCGCGCCCGGGTGGGGCGTTTTCTCGACGGGGCGTTGGCGGGCACGGGCCGGCGCAATGGGTGGCAGTTGGCCGAGGCGGCGCACGAGGCGACGCCGTACGGGATGCAGCGCCTCGTCGCAAGCGCGGCGTGGGACGTCGATCGGA
>JAJZRK010000274.1 GCA_021802745.1 bacterium | reverse complement strand
CGTTTCTGTTGTCTCTCTGTTGTTTCTCTGTTGTCTCTCTGTTGTTTCTCTCTCTCCCACTCAGCTCCCGCGCAACTCTCCGACCCTCTCCCCTCTCGTGTTCTTCACCGGCTTGTGCGCGTACTCCGCCAGGCGCGACGGGAGTTCCGGGAAGACTCCGAGCTGGTCGAGCACCGCCACTACCGCGGCGTGCTGGGCGCGGACGGCGCCGTCTTCCACCTTCACGGTGTAGCCGATGCGTCGCTCGGGGATCATCACCGAATGCACCCCCTCGGCGCCGACCTTCGAGATGACGCGTCCCTGCGTTTCCTGGAGCATCACCGTGTCGAAGCGATCGGTGCCGCCGAGCAGGTGCGGATGCGCGCGAAGGGCGGCGGCGATGCGCGACGGGATTTCCTCGCCGGCGGCAATCGCCGCGCCGAGTCGCGCGTAGGCCAGCGCCATCCGGTCGAGCGGGAGGATCATCACCGCGGCGCTGCAGCCGTCCACCGCCACCCCCATGTCGTCGAGCGGGACGCCGCTCCAGCACGACACTTCGCCCACGCACGAGCGTTGCACCTGATGCTCGATGCGCTGATAGCCGTGCGTCGGCCACTCCATCGTGACGGCGCGCGCAAGCATCGCCGCATGCTTGCCCGAACAGTTGTTGTGCAGGCGCGACAACGGCTGGCCGCTCTCGCGCCAGAGCCGCGCGCCGCGCACCGAGAGCGGCTCGTGCGGGCCGCACGCCAGGTCGCCTTCCTCGAGGCCGATGGACGCCAGCATGCGCTCGGCGATGGCCAGATGCTCGGGTTCGCCGCCGTGTGACGCGCAGGCGAGGGCGAGTTCCTCGGCGCCCCAACCAATGGTATCGACGCCGCCGGAGTGGATGAGCGGCATGACCTGGAAGGGTTTGGCGCACGAGCGCCACGGGGTGACGAGATGGGGATCGCGCGCGCTGGCGATGAGCGCGTCGCCCTCGACCACCGCGGCGTGCACGCGGTGCCGCGACTCGACGGTGTCGCCGCGGGTGACTTCGACGTCGAGGGTGAGCTGGCGCATTCGGGGCAATCTAATCGAGTCGCTTTTGCCTTTGTGCGAGGGGCGGGACCGAGGGGTGTCCGTTCCGGCGAAATTCTCGGGCCTGAAAGCGCTGGAGCGCTTTCAGGCCCTCCAGTATTCGCCGGACCGGACACCCCTCGGTCCCGCTCTCGCCCTTGGGCATTCGCCGGATCGGGCGCACCTCGGTCCCGATGTCGCCCCACAGCATTCGTCCGACCGCGCACCCGTCGGTCCCGCTCTCGCCCCTCGGCATTAGCCCGCCCGGCCACCCCGCGGGTCATCGGCGCGCACCTCGGCAACGGCGCGAGGCGCGGCGGCGCAAGCTCGCCGCGCAGCTACGCCGTCGTCGTTCTCGCCGCACGCGGCGCAGCGGCGGGGACCGCAGCCCGCGAATACTGGAGGGCCATAAAGGCGCGCGCGGCAGCGCGCGCCATTCAGGCCCGAGAATTTCGCGGGATGCGGTCCCCGCCGCTGCGCCGCCTATCGTGGCGAACGAACAGAAACCGTCGCGATCACGATGCCAGCGAGTATCACGACGCCGCCGACGATCGTGCGCACAGAAGGAATCTCTCCGATCGCCGGGAGGGCGAATGCGATCAACCCCGCGCCCACCGGCTCCCCCAGCATCACCAGGCTCACCGTCGGCGCATTCACGTGCTTGAGCGCCCAGTTGAACCCGGTGTGGCCGAGCAGCATCGGGCCGAGCGCGATGGCGGCGAAGAGCGTCAGCTCGCGCGCTGGCTGCGGGGCGAGCTGCACGCCCGTGAGCGCCGAGAAGCCAATCAACACCACGAAGCACGTGCCGTAGACGAGCGTCACATACGGCCACACATCGAGCTTCGCCCGCAGGCGACGCGCCGAGAGATAGTAGAAGCTCACCGTGAGCGCGCCGAGCAGCGCGAGCGCGTCGCCGAGGATCACGCGGCCGCCCCACCCGTCGAGCCCGAAATCGCCCCACGCGACAATCGCCGCCCCGGAAAGGCCGATGGCCGTGCCGATGAGCTGTCGCCTGGTGGGGCGCTCGCCGAGCCAGAGCGCGGAGCCGGCGATCATCGCCACCGGGTGCAGGTTCACGAGCAGCACCGACGCGGCGACGGTGGTCATGCCGAGCGAGGCGATCCAGCTCCAGAAATGCACCGCGAGAAAGGCGCCGGCCGTGAGGGCGATGGCGAAGTCTTTGCCGTGCAGTCCGCGCCACTGTCGCCACCCCCTGGTCCAGATGAGCGGCACCGCGACGATGAGCAGCGAGAAGCCCAGCCGCCAGGTGGCGATGGCCAGCGGCGGCGCCTCGCTGAGTCGCGAGAGGGGGCCGGAGGTGGAGATACCCAGCAGGGCGAGCGCGAGGACTAGGAATAGCACGCTGGAATATGGCGCAGGTTGGGTGTGGTGGGCAGATTTGGAAAAGGTTGAGGAGGGGTGCAGAGGCTTGGCAGGAGAGAGGAGTGGAGTGTGGAGGATGAGGGACGAGGTCCACGCCCCCCTCACCCCCCCTCACCCCTCTCTCCACTCTTCACCCCTCCCAACCCCCTGCACCCCTCCTCCATCCCAGTACGTAATGAACCGCGATCGTCTCCAATCCCTCCTCGCGAAGTCAGCGAGCCTGCGCATCGCAGTTGTCGGCGATGCCATGCTCGACGTCTATCTCCGCGGCGACGTGGATCGCATCTCCCCCGAGGCGCCGGTGCCGGTGGTGCGCGTGCGCGATCGCAAGGACGCGCTCGGCGGCGCGGCCAACGTGGCGCAGAACGTCGCGGCGCTCGGCGCGACGGTGGAACTCGTGGCGATGGTCGGGGCCGACGACGCGGGCGAGCGGCTGCGCCAGATGCTCGCCGCGCTCGGCGCCGATACGCGCGGCCTCGTGAAGGCCACGCGCCCCACGACCACCAAGACGCGCGTGCTGGCGCGGTCGCAGCAGCTGATTCGCGTGGACGAAGAGGTGGACAGCGACTGCCTCGACAGCGAGATCGAACTGCTTCTCGCGGCCATTGATCGCGCCGTCGCCGACGCCGACGCGCTGGTGCTCGAGGATTACAACAAGGGCGTGCTCGTCGCACCCGTGATCGCGCGCGCCATCGCGCAGGCGCGCATCAAGGGCATCCCCATCGTGGTGGATCCCAAGTACCACAACTTCTTCGGCTATCAGGGCGCCACGGTCTTCAAGCCCAACCGCCGCGAACTCGAGGCCGCACTCGGCGCCGCCGTGGACCTCGATCACCCCGATGCGCTGCCGCTGGTGCTCGAACGGCTGGGGGTGGAGACGCTGCTGTTGACGCTGAGCGAGAAGGGGATGGCGTTGGTGCAGAAGGCGGACGGTGCACGGTTGACCGTGGACGGTGGACGGCGGGCTGTTGGGGAACGACGGGCGAGCACCCTCGCGAACGCCGACGCCGTGCACGTGGACCGCATCCCCACCACCGCGCGCGAGGTCTACGACGTCGTCGGCGCCGGCGACACCGTCACGGCGTACCTCGCCGCGATGCTCGCCGCTGGCGCCACCCCGCTCGAGGCCGCGGTCATCGCCAACTACGCCGCCGGCGTGGAAGTCGGCAAAGTCGGCGCCGTCGCCGTTACGCCTTCTGAATTGCTCGAGGCGTTTGACGGGCACACTGGTTAGCGGAGCGCGAAGGGCGGGGTCCGGTCCGACGAATACTCGAGGGCCGCAGGCCCGAGAATTTCGTCGGGACGGACCCCGCCCTTCGCGCCCCCAACAGGGTGTTATCGGGATAGGGGGTAGCCGGTGATCCCGGCTACGCCCCTCCCACACCACCGGACATGCGGGTCCGCATCCGGCGGTTCGGTGAGTTGAGGTTAGCGCGCGACAAGCCGTGGTACGCCA
>JAJZRK010000273.1 GCA_021802745.1 bacterium | reverse complement strand
GAGCGAAGAAGGGGCGCGCGGCCAATGCCGGGCCGCATCCGTCGTGGACGCGCGCGGTAACTGCGTGCGGCCCCTTGCTGTTGCCGTTCGCGCTGCTCGCGTCCTGGTCGGCGGCGGCCGTGGCGAAACCCGCGTGTGCTGAACTGCACGGGATCGCGCCATGAACCGCGTCGTCATCACGGGCGCCACCGGGTTCATCGGCCGCCGGCTGATGCAGCGGCTGCTTAAGGACGGCCTGCTCGGCGAACCGGTGCATTTGGTGGCCATCGCGCGGCACCCAGAGGTGCTGTCGCATGCCGCCAGCGACCTGGTGGAGTTCCACGCGCTCGATCTCGCCACGGCGTCCGTGGACGCCATTGCCGAGGCGTGCGGGACTGGAGCGCTCGTCTTCCATCTCGCAGCGAATGCGTCGGTCGGTTCGGGCGCCGCCGGCTACGAGAACAACGTGCAAGCGACGACGCGCCTGCTCGCGGCGTTGCAGCGCGGAGCGCCGTCACGCGTCGTCTATGCCAGTTCCATCGGCGCGGTGGATCGCATGCCCGACGACCCGTGCACGGCGCCACTTGATGAATCTGCGTCGCCACACCCGCTCACGACCTACGGACGCGGCAAGCTCGAAGGGGAACGGCTCGTTCGCGCATCTGGCCTTCCGTACGCCATCGTCCGCCCAACCTGGGTCTACGGCCCGAGCATGCGGCCTGACAGTCACCTGCGCGTCTTTCTCGACATGGTGCGCGCCGGAAAGCTCTCCACGCGGGTGGATTTCCCGGGGCGAGTGAGTCTCGTTCACGTGGATGACCTGTGTGCGGCACTGCTGCTCGCCGGCACCAGTGCCGAGACCAACGGACGGACCTTCTTCGCAACCGATGGCGCACCCGTCTCGCTGGGCGAGTTGTTTCGCGACCTCGGCGAGATCACGGGGCATCGGGGCGGTGACATCGTGTGGCCGCGCCTGGTCGCGGCGCCGGCCCGGGCGCTGCGGCGTTGGCTTCCGCTCTCGGTGCAGTGCCTCAGCTCCGATGTGCTGCTGGCCAGCGGCGATCGACTCCGCACGGTTGGCTTCGCACCCGGTGTGCCACGTCGCCGCGGTCTTATTCAACTGGCGCGCGCCACTGCGCCGGAAGGAAATCGTTGGGTGGTGACCGGCGCGGCCAGCGGCATCGGCCGCGCGCTCGCCGTGCAGTTGTACACCGCAGGGCACGACGTCGTCGCCGTGGACCGGGACGCCGAAGGCCTCACCGCACTGGCGCAAGAATGCCCGGGGGTGCGTGCCGTCTGGGCCGACCTCGCAACGACGGACGGGCGGGCGCTTCTCGCGCAGGCCGTGGACGCCGGAGCACTGGCCGGCCTCGTGAATTGTGCCGGCGTCGGCGCGCGCGGGGACGTCCACGAGATTTCCAGCGAGACGCAGGAGCGACTGCTCGCCGTCAACGTCGTCGCCCTCGCCGACGCTTCGGCCCGCGCGGCGCGCAAGATGGCCGCGCAACCGACGGGAGGCACGCTCGTCAACATCGCGTCGTCAGCCGCCTTTCAGCCGCTCCCGGGCATGGCAGCGTACGCGGCTTCCAAGTCGTTCGTGCTCAGTTTCAGCGAGGCAATGGCGCACGAACTTGCCAGCACCGCCGTGCGCATCATCACCGTCTGTCCGGGCGGCACGGACACCGGCTTTCAGGCGACAAGCGGTGTGCGGCGCGTCGAGGGCGAATCGCTGATGCCCGCGCCGGCGGTGGCCGCGCTGGTGCTCTCCGCCATTCAACGCGGCCGGTCCGCCACGATCCTCGTGGGCGGGCGCACCAAGGCGATGGCGTTGCTCGCGCGAGCGCTGCCGCGCCGTCAGGTGGTCAGACTCTGGGGCCGCCTGATGCGATCGCTGAGATAGCCGTGATACAGCGATGGTGGTGCATCAGCACAGGTGCACCGCCATCGCCTTGAAGGACGCCGTCACCGGCATCCCCGCCCGGAAGGCGAACTCCTTCGCCGATCGCGTCGTCAGCGAGGAAACCAGCGGCACTCCCTCCACCTCCAGCGTCACGCGCGTCAGCGCGCCGACGGTGGCCACTTCGGTGATCAGGCCGCGGAAGCGATTGCGCGCCGACCCGGACGGCGGGTCAAGCGACAGCACGATCTCCTCGGCGCGAATGACGGCGTATCCGGCTCCTGCCGGAAAGTCGCCGACCGTGTAGAGCGTGAGCGGACCGGTGGTGAACTCGATGGCGTGGTTGCCATGGGCGATGGGCGACGGTTCGCCATCGAGCCAGTCTGGCGCCTGCTCGGCGAGAACCTGCACCGTCCCGGCAAGCACGTTTTCGGCGCCGAGAAATTCCGCGATGTAGGGCGACGCCGGGCGGCGGAAGAGTTCATCGGGTGTGCCGGACTGCAGCGCGCGTCCACCATCGAGGAGAATGGCGACGTCCCCCAACAGGCCCGCCTCGGTGAAGTCGTGCGTCACCTGGAGCGTTGTGACCCCCCATGCGCGGTGCAATGCGCGCACCTCGCGCCGCACAAGCGTGCGGCGCCGCGGGTCGAGGGCGCTGAACGGTTCGTCCAGCAGCACCACCTGCGGGCGACGCGCAAACGCACGGGCCAGGGCCACCAGTTGGCGTTCGCCGCCGGATAGCGCGTGTACGGGACGGTTGGTCAGCGCATCCGCGCCGAACCGTCGCGCCACGGACTCGGCGAGTTCCGGCGTTTCAGCGCCATAGGCGATGTTGGCGGCGACGCTCAAGTGGGGAAAGAGGAAGGCGTGCTGGTACACCAGTCCCGCACCGCGCGCCTCCGGCGCTTGCCGGGTGCATTCCACGCTGTGCAGCCAGAGCGATCCGGATTCCGCCGGAATCACACCGGCGATCGTCTCGAGAAGTGTCGTCTTGCCCGACCCCGCCGGCCCGATGACCACGCCGTATTGGCCAGTCGGCACGGTGAAGGTCACGTCCGCCAGGAGAAAGCGTCCGCGGCGCTCGCTGAGCGCGCGGCACTCGATCATGGCGCGGCCCCGTCGTCCGCACCGCGTAGCGTCCGTAGTGCCGTAAGCGGTATCAGCGCCAGCAGGGCGAGCACTGCCGCTACCGGGAGCGCTTCGCGCAGGCCAAAACTCGTCAAGCGGTCGTAGCTGAGCACGCTTGCGACCTTCGGGTTGTAGGTCAGCACCACGATGGCCCCGAATTCGCTGACCGCGCGCGCCCACATCACCACGGCCGATGCCACCAACCCACGTCGCGACAGCGGAAGCGTGACGCGCAGAAAGGCGCGCTGGGGCGTGTCGCCGAGGGTGCGTGCCACTGCCTCAAAGCGCGGATCCACCTTGGCGAATGCCTCGCGCGCGCCGCTGATGAAGAGTGGGGCCGCCACGAAGAGCATCGCAGCCACGATGCCAAGGGGCGTTCCGACCACACGTAGTCCGGCGGCCAGCAACGCACCGCCCACGGTGGACTCCCGGCCCAGCATCAGGAGCAGCGCGATGCCGGCCACCGGGTGCGGGATCAGCATCGGCAAGTCGAGCATGGCGGACAGCACGGCTCGTCCGCGAAACTCCCGGCGCGCAAGCAGATACGCTAGCGGTGTGCCGCCGAGCACTCCGAACAACGTGGCCGTCGTGGCGGTGAGCGCAGTGAGGAGCAGCGCGTTGCGCAGTTCCGCGTCCCGCGAGAACTGGCGCACACCTTCGGCACCGCCGGCCCCGATCAGCTGGCCAATGGGAACGACGAGAAACAGCAGCAGGAGCGAACTCGCCAGCGCCGCGATGACCGCAACCCACGGCTGCGATCCTCGGGTCGACCCTGTGGTCTGTCCGGTCACGGCAGCAAACCCGCCGGCACGCCGGTGCCGACGACGGACGGCTTCTCGAGCGCATCGAGCCCTTCACGTCGCAGCACGCGACGGCCGTCCGC
>JAJZRK010000022.1 GCA_021802745.1 bacterium | reverse complement strand
AAGTCCGTGTCGGCCGTGATGGCGCCGGTCAGGAAGCCGCGACCAAGCGGGCTGTAGGGCACGATGCCGACGCCCAGCGCACGCGCGGTCGCGAATGTCGTGCGCTCCCAGTCGCGCGTCCAGAGCGACCACTCGCTCTGCACCGCGGTGATCGGGTGCGTCGCGTGGGCGCGCCGCAGCGTCTCCGCCGACACCTCGGACAGGCCGATGAAGCGCAGCTTGCCCTCGTGCACCAGCTGCGCCATGGCGCCGACGGTCTCCTCGATGGGAATCGTCTTGTCGCGGCGATGCTGATAATAGAGGTCAATGGTCTCGACGCCGAGCCGGCGGAGCGATCCCTCGCACGAGGCGCGCACGTATTCCGGGCGGCCGTTCACGCCGCGCGTCGCGGGATCGGCGGCGTTGCGCACGATGCCGAACTTCGTCGCGATCACGACGTGCTCGCGGCGCCCGCGCACGGCGCGCCCGACGAGCTCCTCGTTGAGGTGCGGCCCGTACATGTCGGCCGTGTCGAGCAGGGTGATGCCGCGGTCCATGGCGTGATGGATCACCGCCACGCCGTCCACCGCTGCGCGCGAGGCGGCGTCGCCGTAGAACTCCGAGAAGCCCATGCATCCGAGGCCGACGGCAGAGACGCGGAGTCCCTGCGTGCCGAGCGCGCGCTGGGGAATGTCAGAATGGCTCATGACTGGAAACCTACTGCGCACCACGTGGCCGGTGGTGGCCTTGACATAGGGGAGGGGGGTATATCAAGCTACAGGAAGGGACAGGGGCAGGGGCAGGGAAGAACAACCTTCCTGCATCACGTGGACCGGCACCCTGCACCACACCGCGCACCCTGCACCCTGCACCACACCCAGCACCCTGCACCACACTCCGCACCCTGCACCCCGCACTACACTCTGCACCCTGCACCACACCGCGCACCCTGCACCCTGCACCACACTCTGCACCCTGCACCCCGAACTCAGTCTGGAGTCCCAATGACCTCCCTGTTCCTGACCATTGATGGAATGAGCTGCGGCCACTGTGTCATGGCCGTCAAGAAGGCGCTGCGCACGCTCGATGGCGTGGATATCCAAAGCGTCGAGATTGGCAGCGCCACCGTGCAGTACGATCCGGCGCGGTACTCCGTCGAGCAGATTCTCGACGCGGTACGCGAGACGGGCTACACGCCGCACCCCGCCGCCAACGTCTAGGAGCGCATCATGACAACTGCCGCTCCCCGCACGCCTCGCCCCACCGTCTCCCACGTGACGATTCCCGTGGGCGGCATGACGTGCGCCGCGTGCCAGTCGCGCGTCCAGCGGGCGCTCGGCAAGGTCGAGGGCGTCGAGGACGCGACGGTCAACCTGATGCTCAACAACGCCACGGTCACGTTCGACCCCACCGTCGTGTCGCCGCAGGCGCTGGTGGAGATGATCCGCGACACGGGGTACGAGGCCGAGATCCCGAAGGGCGAGAAGGCGTCGCTCGAGGCGCAGGACGAGAACGAACGCAAGCAGGACGAGGAATTCCGCGCCCTGCGCCTGCGCGCCATCGTGGCCGGCATCGCCGGCGCCGTGGCGATGTTCTTCTCCATGCCGCTCATGATGTACACGTCGCACGTCTCCGGCGCGCCGGGCAACGACCCGCTCATGATCTGGCAGGAGCGCGCCTTCACCGGCTGGTTCGTGAAGTACGTGCCGTGGACGTACGCGATTCCCCCGAACGTGCTCACCATCGGCGGCCTGCTGCTTACCGCCGCCGTGATGGCATGGGCCGGCCGGCACTTCTACACGCGCGCGTGGGCCGCGGCCCGGCACGGCGCGGCCGACATGAACACGCTCATCGCCGTCGGCACCGGTGTGGCCTTCATCTACTCGGGCGTCGCCACCTTCGCCCCGGGGTTCTTCGCCTCGCGGGGCGTCGCCCCCGACGTCTACTACGAGGCGGTGATCCTCATTACCGCCTTCATCCTGATGGGCAACGCCTTCGAGGCGCGCGCCAAGCGAAGCACGGCGTCGGCGCTGCGCGCGCTCGCCCGGCTGCGCCCGAAGACCGCCCGCGTCGTCCGCGGCGGCGTCGAGTCGGACATTGACATTGACGACGTCCTCCCCGGAGACGACGTGGTCGTCCGCCCGGGCGAGCGGGTGCCGGTGGACGGCCTCGTCGTCAGCGGCGCGAGCACGGTGGACGAGTCCATGCTCACCGGCGAGTCCATGCCCGTCGCGAAGGGCGCGGGCGACGCCGTCGTCGGCGGCACGGTCAATGGACACGGCGCGTTCCAGATGCGCGCCACGACGGTGGGCGCCGATTCCGTGCTCGCCCGCATCGTGCAGTTGATGCGCGATGCGCAGGGATCGCGCGCCCCCATCCAGGCGCTGGCCGACCGGGTGAGCGCCATCTTCGTGCCGGTGGTGATGGGGCTCGCGGTGCTCACCTTCGCGATCTGGTTCTTCGCCCTGACGCACAGCGGCGCGTCGGCCAGCGCTGCCTCGGTGCGCGGTCTCGTGTCGGCGCTTGCCGTGCTCATCATCGCCTGTCCGTGCGCCATGGGCCTGGCCGTGCCGACCGCCGTGATGGTGGCGACCGGCAAGGGGGCTGAACTCGGCGTGCTCATCAAGGGCGGCGAGGCGCTGCAGCGCGCGGGCGACGTCACCACGGTGGTGCTCGACAAGACGGGGACGGTGACCGAGGGCAAGCCGGGTGTCACCGATGTCATCCGCACGGCGGCCGTCGCCACCGATGACGAGTTGCTGCGCCTCGTCGCTTCCCTCGAGCGAAGCTCCGAGCATCCGCTCGGCGACGCCATCGCGCGCCACGCGGAAACGCGCGGCCTCGCGCTGTCGCGCGCCGAGTCGTTTGCCGCGGTGCCCGGACGCGGCGCGACGGGTGTGGTGGATGGCCGCGCCCTCGCGGTCGGCAATGCCGCACTGCTCGCCGATTGGGGCGTGGACGTGACGGCGCTCAGCGACGCGGCGGCGCGCGTGACCGCCGAGGCCAAGACTCCGGTGTTCGTGGCCCTCGATGGGGCGCTCGCGGGGCTCGTCGCGATCGCGGACCCCCTGCGGTCCACGTCGCGCGCGGCCATCGAGCGGCTGAAGGCGATGGGGCTCGAGGTCGTGATGCTCACCGGCGATCATCGCCGCACCGCCGATGCGATCGCCGCGCAGGCCGGCATTCCGCGCGTGGTGGCGGAAGTGCTCCCGGATGGCAAGGTCGCGGAGGTCCGGCGCCTGCAGAGCGAGGGGCGCGTGGTCGCAATGGTCGGCGACGGCATCAATGATGCGCCGGCGCTCGCGCAGGCCGACGTGGGCGTGGCCATCGGCACCGGCACCGACGTGGCCGTCGAAGCCGCCGACGTCGCCCTCGTGCGCGGCGACCTCCACGGGCTCGCCGACGCGATCGCGCTGTCGCGCCGCACGATGCGCGTGATGAAGCAGAACCTGTTCTGGGCGTTCATCTACAACGTCATCAGCATTCCGGTGGCGGCGGGCGCGCTCTACCCGTCGTTCGCGTTGCAGCTGAGCCCGATCCTCGCCAGCGCGGCGATGGCGTTCAGCTCGGTGTCGGTGGTCGCCAACTCGCTGCGCCTGAGGACCTGGCGTCCGCGGCGCGCCGCGACCTTCCATGAGGCGCGCGCCTGATGGCCCGGAAGCTCCCCGTGCAACCCAGCGGCTGCGGCTGCGCCACGCACGACGCGCCGGAGCGCCACGCGGTGGCCGTGGACGCCGACATCAAGGCACGCAATGTCACGCGCCTGCGCCGCATCGAGGGGCAGGTGCGCGGCCTGCAGAAGATGGTGGCCGACGACCGCTACTGCGCCGACATCCTCATGCAAGTGTCGTCGGTGCAGGAGGCGCTGCGGGCGGTGTCGCGCGAACTCATGCGCAATCATCTCAAGCACTGCGCCGCCACCGCCATCCGCAAGGGCGACGCGGAGGCCGAGGCGATGTACGACGAACTCGTGGAGCTGATGCACAAGCACGCGCGGTAGCGCGTCGCGCACACCGTCACGCAACATGACTACGGGCCCCGGCGTATAATCCGGCATGACCCCCCTCCGCGTCCTCCCACTTGTGATTTGTGTCGCCGTCCTTGGGCGCGCCGCCGCTGCGCAGGGCGACAGCACCCCACCGCCGGTCGTTGACTCGGCGGCGACGTGGCGCTCACTCTCCGTGCTCGCCGCCGACTCCATGGAAGGGCGCCGCATGGGCACGCGCGGCAACGCCGCGGCGCGCAAGTACCTCGTGCAGCGGCTCACGGAACTCGGCGTGGCTCCCCTGGTCCCCGGCTACGTCCAGCATTTCGACGTCGCATGGCGCGACACGTCGGTCCGCGACGGCGTGAATGTGCTCGGCGTCGTGCGCGGCGCCGACACCAGCCGGGCCATCGTGGTGAGCGCGCACTTCGACCATCTGGGCGTGCGCCACGGCGAGATCTACAACGGCACCGATGACAACGCCTCGGGCACGGCGGCGGCGCTCGCCCTCGCCGAGTGGTATGCCGCGCATCCGCCCCGGCACTCGATGATCTTCGCGTTCTTCGACGGCGAGGAGGCCGACCTGCGCGGCTCGCGGGCGTTCATTGCCGCGCCGCCGGTGCCGCTCCGGCGCATCGTCGCCGACGTGAACCTCGACATGGTGGCACGACTCGACAAGAACGAGCTCTTTGCAGCGGGGGCGACGCCGTATCCGTTCTTCCGTCCGCTGCTGCAGGCGACGGCCAAGGTCGCGCCGGTGAAGCTGCGTCTCGGACACGACCTCTTCGAACTGGACGGCATCGGGAACTGGATCGGCCAGTCCGACCAGGCCGCCTTCCACGCCAAGGGAATTCCCTTCGTGTATTTCGGCGTCGAGGACCACCCCGACTACCACCACCCCACCGACGACCTCGATCGGGTGGACGCCGGGCGCTTCATCGCGGCCGTGCGCACGATCGCCGACTTCGTGCACCGGCTCGATCAGTCGCTCGAGCGCGTCGTGCCGCATCGCCGCAACTGGTAGCCGCCGCGTGCGCGACGCGGCGGCGGCGCGGCTCGCGACGCGGCGGCGGCGGCGGCGCACCGGGGTGGCGAACCCGTCGTGCCTGCGCGTGGCGGGCCGTGCGGTCGCACGGCCAACGGCCCGCCCCCGGCGCGATGCCGGTGGCGGGCCGTTGGTGCTGCGGGTGCCGTCAACTGCCAGGAGGCCGTGCACCCATCGGACTGCGCCGCAAGGGGTCGGCGCAGGCCGCCTGCATGATCAGAAGCTTGAACGCACCGAGACGACGAGGTTCCGACCCGGCTCGGGGCGGAAGAAGCCCGCGTTCGCCGTCTCCGAGTAGAGCGTGTTGGCCAGGTTGTTCACCTGCACGTCGAGGTCCTGCCGCACGCCGCCGACGGTGAAGAGGTGCGCCCCGCCGCGCACGGTGTGCACCGTGAAGGCCGGCAGCGTATTCCCCACCGGACTCGACCCGGCGATGATGTCCTTCTGTTCCCCGTTGCGACGCACCGCGTATTCCACCCAACCCCGACCGTTCAGCGCCCGCCAGCCGACCGTGCCGACCAGCTTCGTCGCGTACGTGTCGCCAATCGGGATCGTGCGATCAAGCAGGTTCACGCTCTTCACCTGCGTGTAGTTGGCCGAGGCGCTGAGGCCGTGCGCGAAGAGCATCGTGCCGGACGCCTCGTAGCCGGAGGCTCGCAACTTGCCGACATTCACATTCCGGTACTCCGGCAGGTTGTTGATCTTCTGCCCCGTGGCCGAGATGCGCACGGCATCGTGAATGTCGTTGCGGTACACGAACGCCTCGGCCGCCACCCGGTCGTTGCGGAACTTGACGCCGAGGTCGGTGTCGAGGCTCTGCTCCGGCTTGAGGTCCGGCGTGGCCGACTGATATGCCGACCCTTCCGGCGTCGGGCCATTGAAGTAGCGCTCCACCAGGTTCGGCGCGCGGAAGCCGCGTCCCACCGACGCCACCAGGTTCAGGTTCGACGTGACCTTGAACAGCGCGTTCGTCGCGAACACGCCCGTGGACTGCTGGTCGCCGGGCGGGATCGTCGCCAGCCCGGCCGTCGGCAGCGCCTCCGAGCTCACGCGCTGCCAGCGGCCGCCGACGATCACCGACAGCCGGTCATGCAGGCGCAGGTCGTTCTGCACGAAGATGCCCGTGCTCGACAGCGTGGCGGACGGGAGCGATGGCGTGTTCTTCGACTTGGGCTTCGGCGGGCCGAACCCGTACATCGTCGTCTGGCTGGAGTCGCGTCCCACCGCGTCGTCGTGGAAGTAGTCCACGCCGTACACGATGATGTCGCGCGCGAAGATCTTGGTCGCCTCGGCGCGGAAGCCGCTCGTCGTCAGGTCGGTGTGGTTGCGCGTCTGGATGTCAATGCCGGCGTTGGCCGGGTATGGCGCGCCGAACGGCGCGAAGATGCTCTGCGAGAGATCGCGCCCGTTCACCTGGCGGTAGGCGACGAAGTCCGCCTTGTCGAAGACCTTGGCGCCGGAGAGCACACCCGTGCTGAAGCCCGAGCTCCACTTCGTGAAGTGCTGGTTCGGGTAGGTGATCTGGATCTTCGTCCGGTCGCCGCCAAGCAGCGCCGGATCAGTGAAGCCGAAGCCCGCGTTCCGGGCGTCGTACGTCTCGGCGCGGACAAACGCGCCCGTGCCGCTCCTGTAGCGCCAGCCAAGGTAGACGGAGGCGTTCTTGTCGTTCACGCCCGCGTTCGCGAGCGTCACGGCGTCGGCGAAGTGCACGTTGCCGTAGTGGCCCGACGGGGCATCGTAGTTGCCGGCGTCACGCTTGGCGCCGGTGGCCAGCATCACGAAGTTGCCGGCCCGCGCGCTCAGCGATGCCTCGCCGCGCGTCAACTCACCCGCGCTGCCGTACCGGTAGCCGAGCGAGCCGGCCGCCTTCGGCGCGTCTGTCGCGAAGCTCGGCACCTTCGTGATGATGTTCATCACGCCGCCGATGGCGTCCGTGCCGTAGAGCACCGACGCCGGACCGCGCACGATCTCGACCCGCTGGATCGTGGCGACATCCACGAGCCCGGGGATCTCGCCGAAGTCCTGCTGCCGGCGGGCGTTGTTGAGGCGCAGGCCGTCCTGCAACAGCAGGATGCGCTGGCCGCGCTGGCCGCGGATGGAGGGACGGGCCTGGTTCGTGCCGGTGCCGATGACGTCCACACCCGGCAGCTCACGCAGGAGGTCGGCGGCCGTGTTCGGCTGGCGTTCGCGCAGGATCGTCGAGTCGAGGACGCTCACCGGCGTTGGCACGGACTGCACATCCGTGGCGCGGCGCGTCGCGGTCACCGTGACAGCGCCGAGCGACGTGCGCTTGCGGGCGCTGGTCGAATCGGCGCCGCGCGCATTGCTGGAGTTGTTGGCGGGGGCCGGCGCAACCTGCTGGGCGCCGGCGGCGGCGGTCACCAACAGAAGAGCCGCGGCGGAGAGCGACACGCGGGCGGCCGGGAGGAGAGTTCGAGGGAGCATGAAGGGAGAATACGGACAGCCTTGTCTCCTCTCCATTGCCACTTGTACGTAAGAAATTACCCTATATCTATGCCGTGCTCGAGGCAGTATCGCGTGAGACCGGCAACCGTGTGAATGCCCAGCTTTTTCATCAGTGCCTGCCGGTGTGCCTCCACCGTGCGCGTGCTGATGCCCAGCTGCGCGCCGATTTCCTTGTTGGCGCGGCCCTGTGCAATGCACCGAAGCACCTCACGCTCGCGCGGCGACAGCACCTCGGTGCCCGGCGGCGGCTCCGGCGCCACGTCCTTCGCCGACTTGCCCTCGCGCAGGGCCTGCGCGACGCGCTGGGCGACGAGCGCCGAGAAGTACGTGTCTCCTGCGAAGACGGTCTTGATGGCGTGGCGCAATTCCTCCGGCGCCGAATCCTTGCGGCAGTAGCCGTGCGCGCCCGCGCGAACGCTTTCGAGAATGTACTCGGAGTCGTCGTGCACACTGAGCATCAGCACCCGCGTGTTCGGTGCGCGCTCGAGGATCTCGGGCACCGCATGCAGCCCGGAGCCGCCGGGCATGGAGATGTCGAGTACCAGGACGTCGGGCTTGAGTGCCGAGGCGAGCGCAATGGCGGCGCCCGCCGTGGCACCCTCGCCGATGATCTCGAAGTCGGGACTCTCCTCCAGCACGTGGCGCAGCCCTTCGCGCACGATGACGTGATCATCCACGAGGACGAGCCGAATGGGCGTGGTCATTGTCTGGAATCTTCGGCCAGCGGGACCTCGATGGCAATGGACACGCCGGCCCGCGGGGCGCTCACCAGGCGCACGTCGCCGCCCACGCCGGCGATGCGTTCGCGCATGCCGGCGAGGCCCAGGTGTCCGGCCGCTTCGAGCTGATCAAGCGTGCCGGCGTCAAAGCCCGGCCCGACGTCCGAGACGATGAGCCGCACGCAGCGGTCGTCGGCGGCGGCGATCACATGCACCGGCGCATTCGCCGCATGCCGGCTGATGTTCGACAGGCTCTCCTGTAGCGCGCGGAAGAGCGCGACCTCGGTTTCATCGCTGACCACCGGCAGGGTCTCCGGCGCCTCAAAGGTGGTCGGCGCCTCGCGCCGCGACGAGAACTCGCCGACGAGCGAACGGAGGGCCGGGAGCAGGCCGAGGTCATCGAGCAGCGACGGACGCAGGTCGTGCGTCACGTCGCGAATCTGCGTCAGCCCGGTGTCCACCAGCGTCACCGCGTGCGTCACCCGCGTGCGCACCTGGTCGTCCACGCGCTCGCCGATGGCGCCAAGCTCGAGCTTGAGGGCGGCAAAGACCTGCGCCGTCTCGTCATGCAGGGCGAGCGAGAGGCGGCGCCGCTCCTCCTCGTGCTGGCGCACCATGCGGCGCTGGAGGTGTTCGAGTTCCGCGGTGCGCAGGCGCAGTCCGTCGGCAAGTTCATGGTTGACGAGCAGCAGGATGCCGGCGCACGCGCCGAGCAGGAACAGGATGTCGAGGTAGTAGCCCCACGGCGTCCAGACGCCCCGCGCGCGAAGGATCGGATAATCGAGATGGTGCAGGCCCCAGAGCAGGAAGGTCACGGCGAGCATGGACGCGCCGCTCGACGGGTTCTTCAGGCGATAGCGCAGGAACATCACGCCGGTGGCGAGCGTCGCGATGCTGAGGAACAGTACCGCCGGGCCCGCCGCGAGCAGGAAATTGTCCATCTCGTAGATCGCGACGAATGCCCACAGCGGCGGGAAGGCGACGGCCAGCCAATAGCGATTGCGCCACGGCGTCGCCCGGCTGAAACCGATGGCCGTCCACAGCAGGGCAAGCGCCGTCTCGCCCGTGAAGACCTGGTGCCAGAACAGCCAGTGCGGATTCTGCTGCACCATGAACGCGAGAATCGCGAGGAGGCGCGCGAGGTACATCGTCCACGCGATGCCGAACCACGCGAAATGCGGCCGTTCGTACCGGACGTAGAGGGCGAAGCACAAGCCGCCAGCCAGCGAGGTAATGGCCGCCTGCAGGATGGCGGCATCGAGTTCGAGGATGCTCGAGTTCATGGGGCGCTCCCAGTCGGCGCGGCGGCCGTGACCGCGGCCAGCGCGTGCGCCGTACGTTCGGGGCCGGTTCCGGTGACGAGTGCCACGCGGGCGCCCAACGCGCGGAGCGTCGAGGAGAAGGCATCGTGCATGGTGCGGCGGTCGTGGTCCGAGGGACGGTCACGCACCCCGTCGGCGACCCACGGCACGTCGGGCGCGCACAGCAGGTAGAGCGCCGCCAGATCCTGCCGGCACGCCTCCTCGATCCACGCCGGGCACGCGCCGTAGTAGGCGCGCGCGTAAACAAGCGTGCTCACCAGGTCCGTGTCCGCCACGAGCACCGCGGGCGCCGCGGCCGCGGCCGCGCGCAGCGCCTCGCGCGTTGCGCGGGCAATGGGCTCCACGTCGGCCGCCGTGAGCACGCCGTCGCGCGCCTCGGCATAGGCGCGCGCCGCCTCGGGAACCCACGGCGCGCCGAGTTGCGCCGCGAGCGCGCGGGCCAGCGTGGTCTTCCCCGTGCACTCCGAGCCGGTCACCACGACACGCCACGTCATGGGCGGGGCGCGCCCTGCGCGAGCAGCGACCTGCGCCAGCCGTGCCAGCCCATCACCGCGAGCACGAGGAAGACGGCGTACTGCAGGGCCGTGAAGGGGAGTCCGCGCTGGATGAACAGCGGCACGTACACGAGGTCCGCGGCGATCCACAGCAGCCAGTTCTCAAGCAGCTTCCGCGTCATCATCCATTGCGCCACCAGGCTCGCGCTGGTGAGCAGGGCGTCGAAATACGGCACCGGCGAGTCGGTGAAGCGGTCGAGCAGCGCCCCGAGCCCCAGCCCGCCCACGAGAAAGAGCGTCGCCAGCAGCAGCCACTGGGCGCGCGGCGTGCGAGACACCTGCAGGCGCGAGTGCTGCGTGCCGCCGTACAGCCACTCATACCAGCCGTACACGGAGAGCGCGAGGTAGACCAGCTGCAGCACCGCGTCGGCGTAGAGTTTCGCCTCCCAGAACAGCACGAAGAAGATCGCGACGTTCACGATGGCCGTCGGCCAGTTCGCGATGTGCTCGCGCGCCGAGAGGTAGACGCTCACCAGCCCGAAGGCGACGGCGATGAGCTCCACCGGATTGGCGGCGCGCAGCGCGTCGGCCACGGGCTGGACCAGTTCGGCGAGGGGTCCGGCCACCTACGGACGGGCTCGCGGCGCGCTGAGGTAGTCCATGGCGAGTCCGCTCATCACCTGCACGCCGTACGGCAGCGCCGACTCGTCCGCGAAGAAGAGCGGGCTGTGGTTCGACGCGGCGTCCTCGATCTTCACGCTGTCGGGCGTGACGCCCATGAAGACGAACATGATCGGCGCCTTCTGCCGGTACAGCGCAAAGTCCTCCGAGGGCGTCCACGCAATGTCGGCGAACGCCCGCATTGCGTAGTGCTCCAGCGTCGGCACCATCCGCGTGGTCAGCGCCGGGTCGTTGACGAGCACCGGCGTCCCCGTGGTGATCGTGACGTTGGCCGTGGCGCCCCACGCCGCGGCGACGTCCGTCGCGGTGCGCCGGATGCGCGCGTGGATGTCCTTCTGCATGTCCGGGTCGAACATGCGTAGCGTCCCCGTCATCACCACGCTGTCGGGGATGATGTTATTGCGCACGCCGCCGTGGATCGTCGCGATGGTCAGCACCGCGGGGGCGAGGGCGAGGTTCATCTGCCGCGACACGATCGGCTGCAGCGCATTGATCACCTGCGCCGAGACGACGATCGGGTCAATGCCCCCCCACGGCACGGCGCCGTGAGTCTGGCGCCCCTTGATGACGATGTTGAGCAGATCGCTGCTCGCCATCGCCCCGCCCGCGTGGTAGCCGATCTCGCCAATCCGCCCGGGACGGACGTGCAATCCGAACACGGCCTCGACCTTCGGGTTGTCCAGCGCGCCCGCCTCGATCATCACGGCGGCGCCGCCGCGCTCGCCCGCCGGCGCGCCTTCCTCCGCAGGCTGGAACAGGAACGTCACCGTGCCCGGCAGCTTGTCCTTCATCCCCGCGAGCACCGTGGCGGCGCCAAGGAGCATGGCGACGTGGTTGTCGTGGCCGCAGGCATGCATCACCCCAACCTGCTGCCCGTTGTACTCGGTGCGGACGCGCGACCGGAAGGGCAGGTCCACCTCCTCCGTCACCGGCAGCGCGTCCATATCGGCGCGCAGCGCGATGGACGGGCCGGGCTTGCCGCCCCGCAGCACGCCGACAACCCCCGTGGTCGCGACGTTCGTGCGGACTTCCAGGCCCAGCGAGCGCAGGTGCGCCGCGATGATCCCCGCCGTCCGCGTCTCGCGATTCCCGAGTTCCGGGTGCTCGTGCAGGTCTCGCCGCCACGCCACGACCTGGGGGAGCACCTCCTGGGTGCGCCGCTTGATTTCGGCTTCGTAGGCGGAGGGCGTCTGGGCCGCGAGCGACGGGGCGGCGGCCGCGGCGGCGAAGAGGGCGAGGGCGAGATGTCGGCGCATGGCGGGGTAGATGAAGGGAACTTGGACGGTAACAGGCGTGGCCAGCGTACGACAGACCATCACGGAGAAGCACAGAGCTACCACGGCGTGCCACAGACTACCACAGCGCACCACGGAGCATCCCGGCGTCCTCGGGCGCATTCATGCGGCCACTCGGCATCGCGCACCCGCCCGGGACCACTCAGGCACATGCTCCCCTATTCTGCGCGCTGCGGCAGCTTTCGCTGTCACTCTGTCGTATTCCGCCTCACCAGGCTAAATTGAACTGTTTCCCCGCGGCCGGGGCGCAGCAGTCGAGGCCGCCAAACGACGACACGGATCTATGGCGAAGGAAGAAGCGATCGAACTCGAAGGCACCGTCACCGAAGTGCTTCCCAGTGCCACGTTCCGCGTGCACCTCACCAACGGGCATGACGTGCTGGCGACGATGGCCGGGAAGATGCGGCGGCACCGCATCCGTGTCCTTGCGGGCGACCGCGTATCGGTAGAAGTCTCGCCCTACGACTTGAGCCGCGGCCGCATCACCTTCCGGCACAAGACCTGACCGGCGGACACCCGGCACGTGCAATGCGGCGGAAGCCCTCGTGGCCTCCGCCGCATCTGTCGTTCATGGGGCAACGCTCAGCCTAGGGCTCGGCCGTTGCCGCCGCCGGGGCATCCGGCTTCAGGTAGGTTGCCTTGTGGATCCGGTACGCCATCGTGTTCGCCACGATGGCGAGGATGATGATGAAGGCGGCCACGCCCCACCCCTGCGACGACGGCTTCACGCGCTGCGGTTCTGTCATTCGATCGGCTCCCGTTCAGTGCGCGAATTGTAGTGACCCCGGCTGCCTCCGCGCAACGCGGGGCCGTCCCTCGCCGTGGCCGTTCCGAGCCTGGACTCCTGTCCGCCCTTCAGTCCTTCCCCCGCATGCGGCGAAGGTCGCGGCGGTCCTTCTTCGAGTCCGACCAGTCCGCCTGCGGGTTGAACGCGCTGGCCGCCTTGAACTGTTCGGCAAGCCTGGCGCGCGCGGCCACCGATTCGGAGGTCTCCTCGTACATCAACTGCGCCTGCCGGGCCGGCCCGCGACGCGCGCTGAGCGCACGGACGTGGATGACGTGCTCGTACGGTCCGAGGCGCAGGCGCAGCTCGTCGCCGGTGCGCACCACGTGCGATGGCTTGGTGCGTTCGCCGCCGTACAGCACCTTGCCCCCCTCAATCGCCTCGACGGCGAGGCCGCGCGTCTTGTAGAAGCGCGCCGCCCAGAGCCACTTGTCGAGGCGGACGTGCCCGTCGCGCTCCTCGCTGTCGTCGCTGTGCTTCTGTGCCATATTTCAAAATATGCCGCGTGCCTCGATTGCGAACCGTGCCAGTGCGCTGGGAGCGCTGCTCCTGATCGCCGCCTGCGGCGACGACCCGCGCATCGCACGCGCCGCAAAGGCGCAGCGCGAGGTCGCGGCCGTGACGCAGCAGCTGCGCTCGGCACCGCGCACTGTGTCAACAGGACGGTGGGACGAGGTGCAGCTCACGCGGCGCCTCGTCAACGCCGGTCTCGCGCCGCGTGCCGACGACTCCCTCCCCACGCATCCCCGCCTGCCCGTGACGCCCGTCGGACTGCGCGTCGGCAAGGCGCACCTCCTGGCCTGGATCTTCGCCGACAGCGTGGCGCGCAAGAAGGTCAGCGCGACCATGGACACGCTCACGGCCATTCCCAAGGGACAGCAGAACCCCTTTGCGGAACCGCCGATGTTTCTCGTGCAGAACAACCTGATTGCCGTGCTCGTCGGCGGCAGCGACCGCCAGCGCGAGCGCGTTCGGCTGGCCATCGAAGCGGGGCTCGCCGCGCCGCGCCGATAGCGGCAATACCCGCCGGGCGCGAAACGGCGCCGGCCGGCGCCCCGTACCGGCCGCACATCCGTCGCCGCCCGCGTATAGCGCGTTCCCCGGGCCATCGCACAGATTTCCGCTGGGCGACCGGCCACCGACGGCCGGCCCAGTCACCACCGAGGTCAGACATGAGCATTCGCCGCACCTTCTCAGCACTGGTCGTCGCCAGCGTGATTCCCGCCATCGCCTCCGCGCAGGCCCTGCCGGACGGCAAGGCGCTGCTGGCCAAGCACGTCGAGGCGATGGGCGGCCGCGATGCAATGGACAAGCACACGTCCCTGCACATCATGGGCACCTTCTCCATGGCCGCCATGGGGATTGACGGCGCCATGCATATCTACCGCGCCAAGCCGGCGCTTTACCTGCAGCAGATCACGCTCGGCTCCTTCGGCGAGATGACCAGCGGCTACGACGGCACCACCGCCTGGTCCATCAACCCGATGGCGGGCGCCAGCGTCCTCTCGGGCGAGCAGGCGGCGCAGATGCGGCAGCAGGCCGATTTCCTCTCCGATTTCCCCGACCAGGGGAAGTACACGACCATCGAGACGGTCGGCGCCGAGGACTTCGAGGGGCGCAAGTGCTACAAGGTGAAGCTCGTCCGCGCCGACAGCACCGGCGAGGCAATGCAGTACTTCGACGCCGAGACCGGGATGGCCGTCGGCATGACGCGGAGCATGGAGAACCCGCAGATGGGCAAGATTGACATCACCGTGGTGATGTCCGACTACCAGGACCACGACGGCGTGAAGATGCCGGGCAAGATCACGCAGAAGACGCCCCAGGGCGACGTGGTGCTCACCTTCACGGCGTACGAGTGGGACAAGGTGGATCCGAAGGTCTTCGCACTCCCCGACGGCGTGAAGGCGATGGTCAAGCCGTAATCGCGTCGCAAGCCCGGAGTAGGGCGGGGGCCGCCGGCATTCGCCGGCGGCCCCCGCCGCATTGCGCCGCTTGCGGTGCTTTCGCGCCGGCGCGAGGTTGATCGCGTCCCTCGCCCATCGAGTTCGCCATGATCGCCTCCCGCCTTTCGTTCGCCGCCGCGTTTGCCGCCACGCTCACCCTGCCGGCGTCGGCCCAGCAGGCGGCGCCAACCGGCGTTTCCACCTCGATCTCCGCCCGCACGGCGGGACTCGAGAAGCGCGACGGCTTCATCCCCGTCTATCTCAACGACCGCACCGGCGCCGTCTGGCTCGAGCTTCCGGCCGACTCCACGCGCGTGCTCTTCATGACGACCCTGGCCACGGGCCTCGGCTCCAACGACCTCGGCCTCGATCGCGGATCCGGCGGCGGCGTGCGCATGGCGCGCTTCGACAAGGCCGGCGAGCGCGTGCTGCTCACCTTCGAGAACACGCAGTATCGCTCGAGTGGCGGCGCGGACAACCAGCGCACCGTGGCCGAGGGCTTCGCCGCCAGCACCGTGGCCGCGCTGCCGCTCCTCGCCGAGGAAGGCGGCCGGCTGCTTGTTGATGCCACCGATCTCGTGCTGCGCGACTGGAACGACATCGCCGGCACCCTCACCCGGAACCGGCAGGGGACGTACACCGTCGCGCGCGACCGGTCGCGGCCGTACAGGCCGTACACGAAGGCCTTTCCCGACAACACCGAAATTGATGTCGCGCTGACGTTCGCCGCGTCCGGCGAGCCGGGCGGCGCGCTGCGCCGTTTCGTGCCCGATACGCGGGCCCTCGACTTCCGCCAGCATCTCACGCTGCTGCGCCTGCCCGATGCGGCGTTCCGGCCGCGCGAGGCCGACCCGCGCGTGGGCTACTTCGGCGTGTCGTTCAAGGACTACGCCACCCCGTTGCAGGGCCAGCTCGAGAAGACGTGGGCGTCGCGGCACCGCCTCGAGCGCGTGAACCCGAACGATCCCAAGAGCCCCATCAAGAACCCCATCGTCTACTACGTGGACCGCGGCATCCCCGAACCCCTGCGGACCGCGACGCTCGAGGGCGTCGCCTTCTGGACCGAGGCATTTGACCGCGCCGGGCTGAAGGGCGGCTTCAAGGTGGAACTGCTTCCCGAGGGCGTGGACCCGATGGACGCGCGATACAACGTGGTGCAATGGGTCAACCGCAACGAGCGCGGCTGGTCGGTGGGCGGCGCCCTCACCGATCCGCGCACCGGCGAGATGCTCAAGGGGATGGCGCGGATGGACTCGCACCGGAACCGCACCGACTACAACATCTACGCCGCCTTCCTGGGCGCCGACGCGGCCGCCGCCGACACCGCCTTCGTGCTCTCGCGCGTGCGCCAGGTGAGCGCACACGAAGTGGGACACACGCTCGGGCTCGGGCACAATTACATCGCGAGCACCTACGAGCGCGGATCGGTGATGGACTACCCCGCGCCGCGCATCCGCGTGAAGAACGGCAAGATTGACATCAGTGCCGCATACGCCCGGGGGCCAGGGGCGTACGACATCTGGGCCATTCACTGGGGCTACGGCATCTTCCCGCCGGCCAGCGAGGCCGATTCGCTGAAGGCCATCGTCGCCGACGGATTGAAGAAGGGCTATCTCTACCTGAGCGACGGCGACGCGCGCCCCGAGAATGCCGCCGATCCGCGAACAAACCTCTGGGACGACGCGGCGACGGCCGGCGAGTTCCTGTCGCACCAGATGGCGGCGCGGCGCATCGCGCTCCAGGGCTTCGGCCTTCGCAACATTCGTGACGGCGAACCGCTGGAGATTCTCCAGGATCGCTTCCCGCTCCTCTACTTCTTCCATCGCTTCGCGATCAACAGCGTCACCAAGACACTCGGCGGGCTCGAGTACGCAAACGCCATGAAGGGCGACGGCCAGCAAGCCACCCGGATCATCAGCGGGGCGCGCCAGCGCGAGGCGATGCAGCAGCTCCTCGGCGCGCTCGACCCGTCGGAACTGGCGATTCCCGACACCGTGCTGACGCTCTTTGCACCGCGCCTCGACGCCAACAGCAACGTCGAGCTGCCGAGATCGCGCACGTATCCCGCCTTTGATGAACTCGGCGCGGCGCGCACGCTCGCCGGCATGATTGTGGACGGCATCCTGCAACGCGAGCGCGCCGCCCGCATGGTGCAGTACTCGGCGCGGACGACCGACGGCTACTCGCTGCAGGCAGCGATTGGCGCGCTCGTGAAGGGAACGTGGGACGCGCCGGCGCCGGCCAACGGCAAACTCGTCGCGCTCCAGCGGGTCACGCAGCGCGCCGTCGCCGACCGGCTGGTGCTGCTGGCCGCCGACAAGGAAGCGGCGCCGGCCGTGCGGGCCATCGTCGAGTTTGAACTTGGGCGTCTGCGCGAGGGCGCCGCCACGCGCGCCGCCGCGGCGGCGAACGATGGGGCCAAGGCGCACTGGCTGGCGATCAGCCAGATGATCGCGCGCTACGAGGACAAGGGTGAACTGCCGGCACTCACGCCCGCGCTCACGCCTCCCCCCGGCGACCCGTTTGGCGACGACTGGCCGTCGCTGGCGTCGCCCTGAAACCGGGGCTCAATTAAATGGGTAGGACAGGGGGCGGGGCGCCGTGGTGCGCCACCGCCCCCGATTCCTCTCCCCGATGCCAACGTCGCGCCGGAGCGACATCATGAAGACGATCGCCGTACTCTCGTTGCTCGCCGCTGCAGCCGTGCCAAGTGCTGCGCAGTACGACAACTCGCACAACCGTCCACTCCCGCGCTCCGTCGCCGTCGGCGGCGCCCTGCACTACGGGTCGCCGCAGGGGGACTTCGCCAGCAACGTCAACGCGGCGTTCGGCGTGAATGGGTACGTGGGCTGGCAGCTCGGGAAGTCGCCATTCCTCGTGCGGGCCGACCTTGGCTACGACATCTACGGTTCGCGCTCGTGGCGTGCGCCCCTCGGCAGCGGACCGCTCGGCCTCGTTGCGGTGGACGTCAACACGACCAACAACATCTTCTCGGGAGGCCTCGGCCTGCAGGCCGGCCTCCCGGGACGCGCGCTGTCACCCTACGTCGGCGGCTCCATCGGCTTCGCCTCGTTCGTCACGCGCTCGAGCGTGTCGGGATCCGACCAGTACAACAGCGACGCGTTCGCCTCGTCCACGAACTACAGCGACGGCACGTTCGCCAAGACCCTGTTCGGCGGGCTCTACATTCCGGTTGGGTCGGGGGGCGGCGCCATTGACCTTGGCCTGCGCTACCACTGGAACGGCGAGGCGCGGTACCTCACGCGCCACGACATCACGTTCGACCAGAACGACCAGCCCGTGCTCTCGCCTCGCTTCTCGCGCGCGGACTTGCTCACGCTCCAGGTCGGCTTCTCCTTCAAGCGGCGCTAAAGATCGCCGCCGCGGCGGTACGAGGCGCCGCCCCGGTTCGGGGCGGCGTCAGTCGTCTCCGCGATAGCGCCGGTCGCGCTTCTTCTCGCCGGCGAGCTTCTTCCCCGTGAGGCGGCGTTCCACCGAGGCGCGCGTTGGCCGCGTCTTCTTGCGCGCGCGCCGCACCACGAGTGCGCGCCGCACCAGCGCCGCCAGCCGCTCCTCGGCGAGGGCGCGATTCTGGCGCTGGCTCCGGGTGTCGCTCGCCACCACGCGCAACGTGCCGTCCGCATCGAGCCGTGACACGAGTGCGGTCAGTACTCTCGCCTTCTGGCCGTCGTCGAGCGCGGCGGAGGTCCGGACATTCCACGTCACCTCGACTCGCGTGGACGAGGTGTTCACATGCTGCCCCCCGGGTCCGCCTGCCCGCGTGGCGCGCACGTCCAATTCGCCGCGTGGAATCGTGACGGCGTCAGTGACAGCCAACGGTTGGTCAGGTGCCATGTCGAACGCTCGGTCGAGGGAGCGGCCAGGCCGGACGCCCCAATCTAATGGTTGCGCCGCACCGGTCGCTCTTGCATAATGCGTCGGGAAGTCCGATCCTGAAGTTCTTGCATCCTGCAACAGTACTGCTCCGGAGGCCGATGCGCGCGAACTTCTTCGAAAGTGCCGACGATCGGGTGCGCGGGCTGCTCGCTCCGCGCCGCATGGTGCGATGGCTGTATCTGGCGCGCTTTTCGGTCGCCACGTCCATCTACGCGGCCGCCATCTTCGTCTGGGCGAAGACCGATCAGCAGGACACGCTCGTTGCGTCGCTGACCTTCGCGCTGACGATGGTCGTGACCGTTCCGTCCGCCATCTGGACAGAGGTGCAGCGCAGGCCGCCGACGATCGCCTTCATGTACGGGCAGTTCATTTTCGACCTGATGATCGTGACGTCGGTCGTCCAGGTCACCGGGGGCGCGGCGGGGGGCTTCGCCGCCCTCTACATTCTGGTCAACGCCGCGGCCGCACTGCTCCTTCCCACCCGAGGCGCCCTGCTCGTGGCGGGGCTCGGCAGCACGTTCTACGTCGCCGACGTGATCATTGTTGGCGCGGACAACCTCTCGCTGGCGCTCGCGCTCCAGTTGGTGGTGTTCGTCGGCGTGGCGTTCGGCACCAGTTCCATCGCCGCGCGCTTGCGTGAGCGAGGGCAGGGCACCGAACGCCTCGAGGCCGAACTGGCCAGCGCCCGCCTGCGCGCTGCCGACATCCTGGCCAACATCAGGTCCGGCATCATCACGGTGGACGAGTTCGGCGCGCTGCAGTATGCGAATCCGATGGCCAGCGACCTGCTGGGCCTGCCGCTCAACACGGTCATCGGCCGCGCCGTCCTCGCCGACTTGCGCCGGGTGGCGCCCGTGGTCGGCAATGCCCTCGATCATGCGCTCCGCGATCATGTGCACCTGAGCCGCGCCGAGGGCTTTCTGACGCGCGACGGCTCGGTCTTCCCCGTCGGCGTGACCACAACGTCCGATGCGGGCGACGGACAGCACGTGCCGCGTTCGGCCACCGCCATCTTTCAGGACATCAGCGACCAGAAGCGTCTTGAACAGCTCAATCTTCGCGCGCAGCGACTGGAGGCGGTGGCCGAGCTCTCGGCGTCGCTGGCCCACGAAATCCGCAATCCCCTGGCGTCCATCCAGAGCGCCGTGGAGCAGATGTCGCGGCGTCCCGCGGCCACCGACGACGAGCGCACCCTCGGCAACCTCATTGTCCGTGAATCGGGCCGGCTGTCGCGCGTGCTGACGGAGTTTCTCGATTTCGCGCGAGTGCGCGTCACGCGCATGGAGAACGTGGACCTCGGCCAGATCGCGCGCGGCGCGGCCTCCCTGGCGCTGGCCCACCCGAACCGCGCAGAGAATGTGCAGGTTGAGGTGGAGGTGATCGGCGAGTCGCTGCCCTTCGTCGGCGACGAGGACCTGCTGCATCGCGCGCTCTTCAACCTGGTCCTCAATGCCATCCAGGCGTCGCCCCCGGGCGCCAGCGTCAACGTCACCGCGCGCGCCGTCGAGCGCGCACAGCTGCCGTCCGGCGTTGCGTTCGAGTCCGGCGCCCTTGAGGTCGCGGTTGCCGATCAGGGGCCGGGCATCGCCCCGGAAATCGCCGAGCGGCTGTTCGAGCCATTCAGCACGACAAAATCAGGAGGCACAGGCCTCGGACTTGCCGTGACGCATCGCGCCATCGAGGCCCACAAGGGATACGTCCTCGTGGACTCCGATCGCACGGGAACGCGCTTCACCGTGCTCCTGCCCCGCTCCCCCCGTTCGACTGGAGACTCCGCGTGAACGATATCGTCCGGCCGTCCGTGCTCATCGTGGACGATGAGACCAGCATCCTCGAGACGCTCGAGATCCTCCTGCGCAGCGAAGGCTTTGCGCCGCAGGTGGCGCACGGCGGGCGCGCCGGCCTCGAGGCGCTCGAGCGCGTTCCGCACGACATCGTGCTGACCGACGTGAAGATGCCCAACGTGACGGGCGTCGAACTCCTCGCCGCCTCCCGCCGCCGCGACCCCGACGTGCCCGTCATCCTGATGACGGCGCAGGCGAGCCTGCAGACCGCGGTGCAGGCGGTCAACGAAGGGGCGTTCTACTACATCCAGAAGCCATTCCGCAACGATGAACTGGTGGCCATCCTGCGCCGCGCTGCCGAGCACCGGCACCTGCGCGTCGAGAACACCACGCTCAAGAAGGAAATCCGGCGGCGCGACCGCGTGACCGAGGGGGCGCCGATTGGCGGGAGCAAGAAGTGGCTCGAGGTGATGCGGATGGCCGAGGCGGTGGCGGCCACCGAATCCACGGTGCTCGTCACCGGCGAGTCGGGGACGGGCAAGGAGGTCGTGGCCCGCTACCTCCACGACCTGTCGGCGCGCGCCGACGGGCCGTTCCTCTCCATCAATTGCGGCGCGCTCCCCGAGGGGCTGCTCGAGAGCGAACTCTTCGGCCATGTGAAGGGCTCCTTCACCGGCGCCGTCAAGGACAAGTCGGGACTCTTTACTGCCGCCGGCGGCGGCACGTTCTTCCTCGACGAGATCGGCGAGACGACGCAGGCCACGCAGGTCAAGCTCCTGCGCGTGCTGCAGCAGCGCGAGATCATTCCCGTCGGCGCCACCGACGCGGTGCCGATTGACGTGCGCATCATCGCGGCGACGAACCGCGACCTCGAGGAGGAGATCAAGCGCGGCGCGTTCCGCCGCGATCTCTTCTACCGGCTGAATGTCATCGCCATCCACCTGCCGCCGCTGCGGGATCGCCGCGACGACATCCCGCTGCTGGCCGAGGCCTTTCTCCAGGCGGCCGCGGTGCAGCGGGGCGAGGAGCCCAAGCGCCTGAGCGAGGATGCGCTGGAGATGCTCGGTGAGTACGCCTGGCCAGGAAATGTGCGCGAACTCGAAAACGCGCTCGAGCGCGCGGTCATCCTGTGCACCGGTCCCGTGATTGGCGTGACGGCGCTGCCGGAGCGGCTCGCCGAGCGCCGTGCCGAGCCGCTCGTCGCCGAGCGCCCGACGCCGAACCCGACGCTCGACACGATCGAGCGCGCGTATATCCTCTGGGTGCTCGAGAGCGAGCAGGGCAACAAGACGCGCGCCGCCGAGACGCTCGGCATTGATCCGTCCACGCTGCACCGCAAGCTCGCGCGATACGGGG
>JAJZRK010000272.1 GCA_021802745.1 bacterium | reverse complement strand
CGATCGCCCATGCTGCGCCGTACCCTCACGACGCTTCCGCTCGTCTTCGTCATCTTCTTCAACGTCTCGGGCGGCGCCTTCACGCTCGAGGGGCTCGTGGCGGGCACGGGCCCGGGGCTGGCGCTCCTCATCCTTGTCGTGATCCCGCTCGTCTGGTCGCTGCCCGAGGTGCTGTTCATCGGCGAACTGGCAAGCCTCTTCCCGGAGGAGGGCGGCTATTACCGCTGGGTGCGGCGGGCGTTCGGCGACTTCTGGGCCTTCCAGAACGGCTGGTACACCTGGCTCTACTCGCTGGTGGACATGGCCATCTACCCGGCGCTCCTCAACCAGTACCTCGCCTGGTTCGTCCCCGATCTCTCGCCGCTCGCGCGCTGGGCGATCGCGCTCGTGATGATCTGGGGCGCGGCGGGGATCAATCTCCGCGGCGCGCTCCCCGTGGGGCGCGTGTCCATCGCCATCGGCTCGCTGGTGCTCGGGAGCTTCCTGCTCGTGGCGCTCTTCGCGGTGCCGCACATCACGCACGCCCCATGGCAGCCGATCCTGAAGCCGGGGCAGGGGCTGTCCACCGGCCTCGCCGTGGGCCTCTCGACGGCGCTGTGGAACTACTTCGGCTGGGACAACGCCTCCACCGTCAGCGGCGAAGTGGTGGATGCCGGCCGCACCTATCCGCGCGCGCTGCTGCTGACGCTGCCGCTGGTCGTCGTCGCGTACCTCGTGCCCACCTCCGCGGCGCTGGGCGCCACGGACTGGACGACCTGGCGCGATGGCGGCTGGCCGGCCATCGCGGCCGCCGCCACGGGATCGGCCGGGGTCGTGCTCGCCCCCCTGCTGGCGATCGCCGGCATCTGCAGCGCGATTGCGCTCTTCAATGCGCTGCTCCTTGTCTACACCCGCATTCCCCTGGCGATGTCGCTCGACGGCCTCCTGCCGCCCGTGCTCGGCCGCACCGACGCGCGCGGCACGCCGTACGTCTCGATCCTCGTCTCAGCCGCCATCTACAGCCTCTTCTCGCTGCTCTCGTTCGGCCACCTCGTGGTGGCCGACGCGATCTTCTACGCGGCGGCGCTGACGCTGGAGTTTGCGTCGCTCGTCTGGTTCCGCATCCGCGAGCCAGCACGGCGTTCGCCATTCCGGGTGCCGCTCGGCACGGCGGGCGTCACCGCGCTGGCGCTCGTCCCGTTCACCGTCTTTCTTGCGGTGATCGTGATCGCGTTCCACGATGGCGAATACGGGTTCGCCTCAGCGGCCGCGGCGCTCGCGGCGATGGTGGTGGGCGCCCCGTGGTACTACGTGATGCAGCGCGTCGTGCGGCGCGGGTCGTCGCCGGCCGGCGCGTAGTTCTCCGCGGGCGCGGCGGACCCGCGCGGGTCAGTGCGGGTCAGTGCGGGTCAGTGCGGGTCAGTGCGGGTCAGTGCGGGTCAGTGCGGGTCAGCGCGGGTCAGCGCGGGTCAGCGCGGGTCAGCGCGGGTCAGCGCGCAGGACGTTTCGGGCTCTTACGGCCGGCGCTCGATCACGCCTCCCTTCATCACCATCACGACGCTTCGCACGGCGTGGATGTCGCGCGTCGGGTCGCCCCGCACGGCCACGAGGTCGGCGAGCAGCCCCGGCGCCACGCGCCCCACGCGGTTCTCCCAGTGCAGCATTGTCGCATTCACCGACGTCGCCGCCTTCATGACGGCGAGCGGCGACATGCCGTAATCCACCATGATCTCCATTTCGCGCGCGTTGTCGCCGTGCGTGTACACACCCACGTCGCCGCCCATGCACATGGTGACGCCGGCGGCGAGCGCGGCGCGGAACGAGGCGCGCTTGGCGGCGATGGCCGCCGGTTCGGGATCCACGCCTTTCTTCCAGCCCGCGTATTGTCGCGTGGCGTCGCCGGCCGCCACCGTCGGGCAGAAAGTGATGTTGTGCTCCTTCATCAGGCGCCACGTCTCGTCGGTGCCGCCGTCGCCATGCTCGATGGTCTCGACGCCGGCCATGATGGCGCGCCGGATTCCCTCCGGCGTGCTGGCGTGCGCCGCCACGGGCCGGCCGCTGCTGCGCGCCGTCTCAACGATCGCGCGCAGTTCGGCTTCGCTGAACGAAGGCATCGTCTCGCCCCGCGGGCCCCACCGGTAATCGGCGTAGACCTTGATCCAGTCGGCGCCATGCGCAATCTGGCTTCGGGTCACGTGCACCACGCCGTCAATGCCGTCGGCCTCCTCGGCCCCCTGCGGCGGCTCGAAGGCGAAGTCGGTGCGCTTCGGCGCGTAGCTCCCCGTCACCACCATGGCCCGGGTGGTGACGATCAGGCGCGGGCCGGCGATGATGCCCTGCTCGATGGCCTGCTTGAGGCCGACGTCCGCGTCGCCGGCCGCCTCGGTGCCGAGGTCGCGCTCGGTGGTGAAGCCCGCCATCAGCGTGGCGCGCGCGTGGTTCACGGCGCGGGCGGTGCGCACCGCGAGCGGTTCGCGCAGCACCTGGTCGCTCCACGGCGTCTCGTTGTACGGATGGAGGAAGAGGTGCGAGTGCCCCTCGATCATCCCGGGGACCAGCGTGGCTCCCGGCAACTCGAGCACGACGGCGCCCCGCGGCGCCCCAACCTGCGCGGCCGGGCCCACCGCGGCAATGCGATCGCCGCGGACGAGTACGGTCCAACCGGCAGACGGCGTGTCACTCGTGCCGTCCCAGACGGCGGCGGGCCGCAGGAGGATGAGCGAGTCGCGCACCTGCGCCGCGAGCGGCGCCGCGAAAAGGGACAGCAGAAGCAGTGCACGCATGGTTACCAACCCTCGAAAGAACCGACCCATTCAATCGCCAATCGTTATCACCAGTCGCAATCAGCAATCGCCATCCTGAGTCTACATCCTCAATGCAGCTTCGGAAAATCCGTCACCCCACCAGACACAATGAACGCCATGAACTCGGCGCTGTCGGTGGCCAGCAGCTTCACCTTGGCCGACGGCATGATCAGCATCTGCCCCGACCAGGCGTACGAATGCGGCACGTAGACCACCACCGAGCCATCCTGGCCCAGCCGCTCCGCCGACGACTGCGTGAGGAAGCCGAGCACCTGCACGTCGCTGCCCAGGCCGAGCTCCACCAGCGCCGGCTGGCTGAAGCGCTTCTTCTCGCCCACGAAGGCGCTGAGCACGTCCTTGGTTGACGTATACAGCAGCCGGACGAACGGCAGGCGCTGCAGCAGGTCCTCGAACATGGTGACGGCGGAACGCGTCAGGATGCTCGAGCCCAAGGCGCCGATGGTGGTGATGAGCACCAGCGTGAGGACGAATCCGATACCGGGAATCGAGATGCCCAGCCAGCCGTCCACGCGGGTGAAGATGCCGTAGCAGACCCAGACCGTGACAACGACGGGCACGGTGAGGATGAGGCCGCGGATGAAGTAACCGAAGATCCGTTTCATGGCGTCCGGGGCAACGGAGTGTGCGTGCAGTTCGTACCTTAATGGAGACCCGCAGGGGGTGCCGTGCCTCCACATGCCGGGGAAGATAACTCCACACCTGGAATCCGCGATGAACATTCGCCGCATCGTCCACGCCGCCGGGCGCGTTGTGCTCCTCTGCGCCCTGACGGTTCCGCTCGCTGCCCAGACCAAGAAGCCCTTCACGCAGGACACCTACGACCAGTGGCGCACCATCCAGGGGGCCACGCTGTCGCCCGACGGGAAGTTCGCCATGTACACGCTGTCGCCGGTGGTCGGCGAGGGCGAGGTGATCATACGGTCCACGGGCGCCGGCACGGAGTGGCGGTTTGCCCGCGGCTACACCGGGCGTCCTCAGCTGATGCCGGCGGCCGACTCGGCGGCCATCTTCACGGCGCCGCCCGCGCAGTTCTCGGCCGGATCCACCGTCGCGGCGTTCCTGACGTACGCGACGCGGGCCGAGTTCGAGGCGG
>JAJZRK010000271.1 GCA_021802745.1 bacterium | reverse complement strand
AGCTCATGGGTCGCGCGCGCTATCCGCAGACGCGCACCCTCCTCATCACCGCCGATGCGGGCGGGAGTAACGGGGCCAAACTCCGCCTCTGGAAATGGGAACTGCAGCAATTCGCCAATCGCACCGGCCTCACGCTCACCGTCTGCCACCTCCCGCCTGGCACGAGCAAGTGGAACAAGATCGAGCATCGCCTCTTCTCTCACATCGCCATGAACTGGCGCGGCCGACCCCTCACCAGTCTCGCCACGATTGTGAATCTGATCGCCGCGACGACGAGTACCAGCGGGCTCCGGGTCCGCGCCGAACTCGACCGTCGTCGATATCCCGCCGGCGTCCGCGTGAGCCCCACGCAGATGCAGTGCCTCGCGCTCACACCGCACCCATTCCACGGCGACTGGAACTACACCATCCGTCCAACCCGCGGAACGTTGAAGTCAGTCATTTCCTGACGAGCCCTAAGCAATGCCGACTACGAATTGTACATGGGGCCCGGTGACGTCGACAATCCCTCTGTTCCCAATCTGATTTCTGTCGGCACTGTGCAGGCGCATTCCGCATACACCTCGCATGGCGCTAAGTGGGTCGAATTGAGCAACGCGGTGGTGCTCGCGCTTCCACAGAATGTGGCGGCACTGCCTCGGCGACTCAGGGTCGCGCAGAATCACGACTATCTCTTTCTCTCACGAACAACAGTGCTCGATGTTTTCACGTGGTTTGTCGAGGATCCTCGGTTCCCTGCACTGTGTGCGCCCGCTGTTGGCGCCAACATCGACGCCGCCCCGTTCCTCATGAACTCGTGGGTGTTGACCAACACATCATTTCAAAAGTCACGCCTCTCGGGGTCTTCGTATTTGAAGCGAAGCCGATCCAGTGCGCGCGACTATTCGATTCTCAGCGCTACACCTTTCACCGTACCGTGAGTCTTGCTTTCGCGGCGCTGGTGATACTCACCGTGGCAACAGCGGCGCGCGTGCAGTCCACTTGTACTGACGAGCGCACCATCGATGGCGCGCGCTGAAGCTCATCAAGTTTTGGGGGAGCCGGACATGCCCACATGCGAGAACAGCGGCGAACCCGATGGCTCGCCGCTGTTCTCTTCCGTGACGGACTCCTACTCACAGATACAGCAGAATGGTCCAGTCGTGCAGCCACCAACGCCCTGGCCCGGCCAGTACGGCTCGCAAAGAAGTTTGCACGATGGATCATCCACACATGCTCCGACATAATACGGCGGGCTGTAGAAGCAGTCGTCTCTTGCCGCGGCCGTGCGCGCCTGGGCAACGCCAGTGACCAAAGCTACGGCAGCCACTGCGAGCACCGATATCCGAAGAACAGCCGACACTCTCTCCTTCATCACACCCTCCTTGCAAGTGGACCACGTACGCCAACACGAAGCTCACGGAACAACTGGCATGCCGAGCGGCAGTGAATCTCGGGCGGGAGGCGGTGTGAGGGCTGTCCGAAGCAGCGAGTCGCGCGCTGCAGGCGCCTCGAAGACCCCGAGTCGCGCGAAGATCACCCGGCCTTCATCGGTGAGCAGCATCAGCGACGGGACGACCTGCGCCTTGTAGATCAGCCGCAGCTTCCGCTCCGGGAACCGCACTACCGGGAACGACAACACCTGCTCCTTGACGTATCGTTCGGTCTCAGCCAAGGAATCGAGGGAGATACCTACCAGCTGCACCCTCACGCCGCCCGCCGCTGCTGCACTATCGAACGATTTCTGGAGTGCGTTCAGATACGGGTTTGACCGACGACAGAACGGACAGGCCGTGCGAAAGACGTAAACGAGTTGTTTGCTCCCCATCGGCACCCGCGCGACGGTGACGGTGTCGCCCTGGACTGAACGGGTGCTGAACGTGGCCATCGCATTGCCGCGCCATGGCTCGCGCAGCTTGCGGTTCAGGGTCACCTCGCGCGCCCGGCTTGCCGTGGCATCCCGGCCGAGCCAGAATACCAGTACAGCGAGCGCCAGCAGGAGCAACCGTTCCGTCCACGCCCAGCTCCATTTCACGTGCCGCTCCTCATGCCTGACAGTTGAGTATCCACTTCCAGTCGCCCACTGTCAATGCAGTAGGGCAGGCTGTTGTAGCGTCCCGTTCACGAGCGTGACCTCATCGCACCGATGCGCCTGATCGTCCGCGTTGCAGCCGCTTCCCTGCTCCTCGCTGCCTGCAGTGGTGGCGACTCGGCAGTGAGCGCACCGGAGCCGCCGGGCCCGCAAGGACCTGGCGGCGTGCAGCGCACTACACTCAACGTCACCGTGCGCCCCGAGTCACCCGACCTGCTCATCGCACGCACGCTCGGCTGGCCGGACGCAATTCCGGGTGCCACGGTGGTGTTGCGTCGCGAGAGTGGGGCGGACGTGACCGCACTGACCAACGCACAGGGCGTTGTCGCCTTTGCGGATTTGGTGGAGGGTAACTATCAGGTCACCGCGTCGCGCGGCTTCACCGCGACCGACCTGGGCAACCTTGCAGCAACTGATCGGGACTACTCGGCGTGGGGTGGCGCACGCAGCCTGAGCATAGGCAGCATCGGCGGTGTCTTACCATTTGAGATCACAGTTGGAGCAGTACGGCGCGGCGCGCTTCTCTTTGCCGAGGTACTGAGTGGCGGTTTCATCACCTTCCAGCCGAACGGCACGAGATACACGTTCAGCGGCTACCTAGAGCTCTTCAACAACAGCGACACGACGATTACTCTCGACGGCATGTTGTTGGCCATCACGACCAGCCCACTCCGCAACTACGGTCCGGAGCACTGTGCGGTCAGTCGTGACTTGTACGCCGACACCTCGGGCGTCTGGGCAGACATCATCTATCAACTGCCTCCAGTTGGCCGGCGACTGAAACCCGACGAATTTATCGTTATCGCAACGGACGCCATCGATCACCGGCCGTTCGCCGTGCGCGACGTCTACGACCTTCGCACGGCCGACTACGAGGTGTACGTGGGGCCAGGTGACGTCGACAACCCCTCGGTCCCCAATCTAATTTCCGTCGGCACGGTGCAGGCGCACTCGTCGCTAACCGACGACCACGGCATCGCATGGCTTCAAGTGGACAATGCACTTGCGCTCGCTTTGCCACAGAACGCGTTGACGCTTCCCCGTCGACTCAATTCGGCGCAGAATCACGACTACCTGTTCCTCGCGAAGTCGACATTACTCGATGTCATTTCGTATTTTCGTGAGGACCCGCGTTTCCCACCGCTCTGCGCTCCAGCCGTCGGCGCGAATATCGACGCCGCGCCAGCGGTCATTTCGCCTGACCCTTTTATCGGCACGTCCTTTCAGCGGTCTCGAGTGCCGGGTCTGGGCTACCTCCGTCGTAGCCGTTCCAGCGCGCGGGACTTTTCCATTCTGCAAGCCACGCCCTTCTCCATACCATGAGCCGCCGGCTGGCCGCGCTGCTTTTGTGTGGGGCGAGCGCCGTCGCGCAAGCGCAGGCCACCGGAACGCTCGTCGGCCGCATTACCGCCCGTGGTCACGCACGCTCCGTCGACGGCGCACTCGTCATAATCGAGAACTCCCCGCTCACCGCCCGTTCCAATGCCACCGGCGCGTGGCGCATCGCGCACGTGCCAGCCGGCCCCGTCGTCGTGCACGTCCTTCGCTTCGGCTTCGCCGAGGCACGCCTCGATCTCGATCTTCGCGCCGGCGACACCCTGCGCGTCGACGTCACCCTCGCCACCGTCCCCCTGCGCCTCGATCGCGTGCGCGTCACCGCCGACGCGCGCTCGCGTGCCGACGGCACCATCGCCTCGGCCACTGTCATCGGGCGCGATGCCATCGAGAACCAGGTCGCTGCCAGCCTCGCCGGCGTGCTCGAACTCGTGCCCGGCGTGCCTATCGCGCCGCCGGGACTCGCCGGTTCCCAACAGGTGGTCCTGCTCACC
>JAJZRK010000270.1 GCA_021802745.1 bacterium | reverse complement strand
GTCTCGGAACCGAAGTCGCCGCGCAGGCTCCCCGTGGACCGCTCGCCGTGCACCGTGATGGGGAACGGCGACGCCGCCAGCAGGTTGGCGCTTGCGCTCGCGCCCATGCCGTTCAGGATGGCCGCCGCGCCTGGCGTGCCGCGTTGCTGCGCCCACGACGGGCGCAGGTTGATGGCATAGGTCATCAACCGGGGCGAGGCAAGCGTCCCCTGGAATGGCAGGGCCACCCATTCCGAAATCAGCGTGATGGCGGAGGGGGCGCCGATTCCACCCAACGAGCGATCGCGCCGGGCTTCGACGCCCAATTCGCCACCGTCGGCACTGACGCGCAGCAACTGCGCGGCGGCGGTCGACGGCCAGCACACCGCAACCCCCACGACAACCGCGCGGGCAAGTCGGACTCGGCAGCGGCGGCGCCACGGCATGGTAGGGGAACGCTACTTGGTGGGCCGCTTCGGCGGCGCGTGGCATCGATCGCACGCGCCGAAGTCGGCCGAGAAGGCCCGCTTGCCATCATGGCACACTCCGCACGACTTCCCCTGCGAGATGAGATCCATGCTCACGGCGGCCTTCCCCGCCTTCATCTCGAAGAGCTGGTCGTGGCACGTCGCGCAGACGTACCGGGCGCGGTGCACCCAGTGCGGAAAGATCGACCGCGGAGGTTCCAGCGTGTCGCCGCTGACGCGCCGCAGGCGGATGGTGCCGAGCAAGGCCGGGGGCGCCTCGCCGGCCGCCATCTCTTCCTTCGGGTGACAGCGTTCGCACCCGGTCTCGATGGGGAACGCGACCGGGCCGTGGCAGGCGCCACAGTACTTTCCCTCAAAGAGCGCGTCCATGGACAGCTTGACGGGGCGTCGATAGGGGAAGAGACGAACATGGCACGAACTGCAGGCCATCCACTCGGTGTGCCCCGTGTGGGGAAACCAGGTGGTCACGGTCGTGTCTTCCCCCGGCGGCAGGAAGAAGTCGAAACCGAAGCGCAGCAGGCGCGTGGTGGCCGAGTCCACGCCAGACGGGGAGACCGTCGGTCGCACGACGCCGGAGCGCAGGGCCGCGGTCCAGTCGACGTTGCCGGCGTGATCCCGGGGAAGCAGGGGGACAACGCTGTCTTCTGCAAGCGAGCCGCCGAAGGGGACGAACGGCTTGGCTGCCGGTGTCGCGTCCGCGACAGCTTTGGCGGAAGGCACCGAATCGCGCGCGCCGCGCGCCGACGCCTTGGCGGCCGCGCCCGCCGGCTCCACGGGGATGTCAAAGAAGACCGCGAGCATCCGCCGGTTGCAGGCGGTGACGCCGGTCATCAGGCAGGCAAGCAACGCAAGCGCCCGGACTCGTCGCAACTTCCACCCTGTGTTCAGTGCCATGTCGAGTACTCGCGAGTTGGGGGGCTCCTCCCGGACGATCATCACCGAACCGTCCGGGAGGCGCGAGGCGCAGTTACTTGATGTGGCAAGTGAGGCAGAGCGCGCTGGCGGCGTTCGACTTGCGCAGGAACGGCGCGTTCGTGTTGTTGTGCGGGTTGTGGCAGGATCCGCATTCCACCTGGTCCTTGGCAGAGCCATAGAACGTCAGGCCGTTGGTCACCACGGTGGCCTTCGCCACGAAGTCCGCGTCCTTGGTGGGATCGTAGGTCACCGCGATCGGATGATCGTCCCTCAGCTCTGTGCCAAGCACCGCTTTGGTGGTGGTGAACACCGTGCTCATGAGGGCCGCGGGGCTGACCGGCGTGGCCGCCGATGCGTTTGGCTTGTTGGTGATCACGTCGAGCCCAACGGTGCCGTCGTGACAGGAGGCGCACGCCAGCGATACCGGCCCGGGGGCGGCGCCGACGGTCATATCCATCGTCGCGCTGTTGGTAGACGTGTACATCGTGTACGTCGCCCCGGTGTTCGCGCGATTCCAGAGCGGAATCGAGGCCGAGCCGCTGTGCGGCGTGTGGCAGTAGACGCAGACTTCACCGTAATCGGCGACCTGCGTTGCGGTGATCGCTGGCGTGGCGGTACGCGAGCCCGCCGACAAGTTGTGCTTGGTGCCCGTGACCGTTGCCTGCGCCTGCAGGGCAGCCGGCAACGCCAACGCGAGCACCGACGCGGCGAGCATGAGTCGAACGGTCTTTCCAATCATATTGTCTTCCTCACGGATGAAGTGAAACGGTTGACTTACTGCGGGGAGCGTTACTTGCGTGTCGCCTCCGGCGGTGCCTTGGCCGCCGCGCGCGCGCCAAGGTAGGTGTAGACCTGCACCCGGTCATTCATGCGGTCCGCCACGTACAGGCGGTCGTAGCGATCGCTGGCAATGCCGCTCGGCATGAGCAGATCGCCCGGCCCCTGCCCCCCGGCGGCGAAGGCCATCAGCACACGCCCTTGATCATCGAAGAGCTGCACGTTGCTGAAGGCCGCGTCGACCACATAGAGGTGATCCTCACTGTCGAGCGCCACACCCTTTGGTCGCGAAAACGTGCCGGGGCCATCGCCGCGCCGGCCGATCTCGCGCACGAACTTGCCGTCGCGGGCAAAGACCTGCACTCGAGCGTTCAGGCCGTCACTGACGAACAGGAGTCCGCGCGGCGAGACCGTGGCAAAGGCGGGGTAGCGAAAGGTTCCGGGTTCCGTGCCACGGTTCTTCTCGATATCGCGCGGCGCCGTGGGCCGACCGTGTCCCGGTGGCGCCGAACCGCCGGCCGAGTCTTGGGCGGCGCCGCCGTGTGATGCAGTCAGCGCGGAGCCTGCTGCCGCGCGTGGCTGCTCGGCGTCGCCCGCCGTGCGCCCGATGCGCCGCAGGGCCTTGCCACTGGCGCGATTCAGCACCAGCACCTGGTGACGGAAGGCGTCCACGACATAGAGCAGGCCGGCGGCCGTGTCGACCGCGACATCCACCGGATTGAGGAAGACACCGTCGCCGTCGTACATCCGGACGAACGCGCCGGTGGGAGAGTAGACCATCACCCGCCTCGCCCCCTGATCGGCGACGTAGACGTTGTCTTGTTCATCCACCGTCAAGCCCATCGGCTTCGAGAGACGCCAGTCTCCGGAGGTGCCGAGCGTTCTCGATTGCGACAGCGCCGGATCGAAAACACGCACCACCGTCGGGACGCAGCAGCTCACGTATAGCCGGCCGCGCGAATCGACCGTCACGTCATGCGGTCGCATGACCGGAAAGGCGACCGTCGTCGTACCGGCAATCAGCTTCCGCAATCCGCTAAACGCGCCGGCCTCTCGCTTGAGGTCCAGGTCGCTCGCGAGGGTAGACGTCAGGGCAATGCGCGGCTGCTCGGGCGGCAATGGCCACACTCGCGGCTTCGCCGGCGGCGCACCAATGGCGCGCGGCGTGGAGAGACCCTGCCCCTGTACGGTCGCGCCGATGGCCAGGGTGAGGAGGGCCGTCAGCGCGCCGAGACGAAGCCCGGCGGCGGCGCGATTGCGCCGCGCCTTTGCGCGTACCGGGACTGGCGGGATCGTGGTCATTGGTTCCGACACCGGCAGAGATGGCGAGCGTCCCATTCGAGTCTCACTCAGCAAACAGTCCACACGCATGTTTCATTTCTCATATTACGCAGATGTAAGGTGTGATTCCGCGACGAAACTGAGAGTCAGGAAACGCCTGTTTTAGATGTGGGAAAACGACTTCGCCGTCGTGAGGACTCCGCTGGCACCTCCTCGCCGCTGGCGACACTGAGCCTGGTGGCCGGCGATCGTGTATTCAACGGCGGGGCGCTCGGAGAAACGCCAGAAACGCTGACTCTTTGGTCACGAAAACTCCGACAAAGAAACAGTTGTATACTGACTCCCGTCGTGCTGGCGAGCGCAAAAGTTACGTACTCGTAAGCTGATGTAATCTTGCCCCGCTTTGGGGATGCGTACCTGGGCGGGCGTTCCATGCCAATTGCCGTTGCGCTTCGACCGCCGCCTGTTCAGGCGTCGCGCCGTTCGCCATCAC
>JAJZRK010000021.1 GCA_021802745.1 bacterium | reverse complement strand
CCAGTCATCTACCATCCGCTGTCATCAACCGTCTACCGTCCACCGTCCACCGTCACTCCCTTCCGCACCAATCTTCCATGGCAAACTTCGACATCATCTTCCTCGGCGGCGGCCCGGCGGGCTACGTCGGCGCCATCCGCGCGGCCCAGCTCGGCCTCACCGTCGGCGTCATTGAGCGCGAAGGGCTCGGCGGCACATGCGTGCTGTGGGGGTGCATCCCCGCCAAGGCGCTGCTCGAGTCGTCGCACATCGCCAACCGCCTCAAGCACGCCGCCGAGTTCGGCGTGAAGGTGGGCGACATCACGCTCGACTACGGCGTGGCGATGAAGCGCTCGCGCGATGTCTCCATCAAGAACTCCAAGGGCGTCGAGTTCCTCTTCAAGAAGAACAAGATCACCTGGATCAAGGGAACGGGCGTCATCGGCGCCGGCAAGACCGTGAAGGTCACCACGGCCGACGGCAAGAGCGAGACGCATACCGCCACCAAGGCGCTTGTCATTGGCACTGGCTCGCGCGTGAAGGGCCTGCCGCAGGCGGGGCTGGAGCTGAACAAGACGACGGTCATCTCGTCCGACGAGGCGCTGGTGCTCGAAAAGGCGCCCAAGACGCTCGCCGTGGTCGGCGCCGGCGCCGTGGGCTGCGAATTCGCCGATGTCTTCAACGCCTTCGGCACGAAGGTGACGCTCATCGAGGTGATGCCGCGCATCCTCCCGCTCGAGGATGACGACAGCTCGGCCGAGGTGGCGCGCGCGTTCAAGAAGCGCGGCATTGACGTGCTGGCCGGCGCCAAGCTCTCAAGCGCGAAGGTCGGCAAGGACAGCGTGACGCTGACGGTCGAGGCGGGCGGCCAGAAGCAGGAGATCGTCGTCGAAAAGGTGCTCGTCGCCGCCGGCCGCGCCGCGAACGTCGAGAACATCGGGCTCAAGGACGCGGGCGTGCAGCTCACCGAGCGCGGCTTCATCAAGGTCAGCGCCACGCTCGAGACGACCGCCAAGGGGATCTACGCCATCGGCGACGTCGCCGGCCCGCCGATGCTCGCCCACAAGGGCGAGCGCGAGGGCGTCATCGTGGCCGAGATCATCGCCGGCCAGCATCACCACCCCATCAACTACGGCAATATCCCCAACTGCACGTACTGCAGCCCCGAAGTGGCGTCCATCGGGCTCACCGAGGCGCAGTGCAAGGAAAAGAAGCTCGACTACAAGGTCGGCAAGTTCCCGTTCAGCGCCAACGGGCGCGCCCGCACCGCGGGCGAGACCGAGGGCTTCGTGAAGATCATTCGCGACACGAAGTACGGGGAGATCCTCGGCGCGCACCTCGTCGGCCCGCACGTCACCGAGCTGATCCACGAACTGCTTGTGGCGCGCGAGAATGAGTTCACGGTAGAAGAGGTGGATCTCGCCATTCACGCGCATCCGACGCTGAGCGAGGCGGTCGCCGAGGCGGTGCTGGATTCGATGGGGAAAATGATTCACGCCTGAGAGGCAGAGAAACAACAGAGAGACAACAGAGAAACAACAGAGAGACAACAGAGGGGCGCCGCGGTTTGCGGGCGCCCCTCCTTTGTATTCTGTTCAAGGGGACGCCCCCCGGTTCAATTCGTGTCCCGGAGCCTTCATGTCGTCCCGATCGTCGCGTGTGGTCGTCCTCCCGCTCATCCTCGCCGCCCTTGCGTGCTCCGGCGCGTCCCGCGCCACGACGCGTCCCTCTCCAGCGTCCGACTGCTGCCTCGACCTCGGCCGGCGCGTGGCGACCGAGCAGCGCGTCGCCGCCATCGAGTCCCGGCGCTTCACGCAGCAGCAGTACTGGGCGGCCATTGCGCCCTCGCTCAAGTCCAAGGCGCTGCGCGTCACGCCGGTGGGCGCGTCCACGCATGGGCGTCCGCTGCGCGCGGTGACGTTCGGCACCGGACCCACGACGGTCTTCCTCTGGTCGCAGATGCATGGCGACGAGTCCACGGCCACCATGGCCCTCGCCGACCTGTTCGCGTGGATGGCCCGCGCCGAGTCGGCGCGTGACGCCGTGCGCGACCGCATCGCGGCGCAGTTGACGGTGGTGATGTTGCCGATGCTCAATCCCGACGGTGCCGAGCTCTTCCAGCGCGAAAACGCCGTGGGCGTGGACATCAACCGCGATGTGCGCCGCCTGTCCACGGCGGAAGCGCGCGTGCTCAAGGCCGTGCGTGACTCCATCAAGCCGGCGTTCGGGTTCAACCTGCACGACCAGAACGCGCGCACGTTGGGACGCCCCGGCAACCAGCGCGTCGGCATCGCGCTGCTGGCGCCGGCGGCAGAGGTGACGAACAGCTTTGGCCCGGTGCGCGCCGACGCGCGGCTCGTCGCGGCGCGCGTGCGGTCGGTGCTCGAACGCGAGATCCCGGGGCGGATCGCCCGCTACGACGACACGTTCAACGCGCGCGCGTTCGGCGACCTGATGCAGTCGTGGGGGACGCGCGTGGTGCTCATCGAGAGCGGCGCGCTGTCGGGCGATCCGGACAAGCAGCACCTGCGCCGCGTGAACGTCATCGCCATCCTCAGCGCGCTCGACGCGATTGCCACCGGCGACTTCCGCAACGAAAGCGCCGACACCTATACGTCAATGCCCGTGAACAGCGGCTCCGCCGTGGACGTCGTGGTGCGCGGAGCGTCGCTGGTGATTCCCGGCCAGCCGCCCGTGCGCGTGGACCTGTCGTTCAACTATGAGGACCCGCTGCGCGGCGGCCGCGCGCGCGTGCGCGAGATCGGCGATCTCGACGACGTGGTGGCTTTCGACACCGTCGCGGCCAGCGGGTTGTTCCTCCACCCCGCGCCCGCCATGCTCACCGAACAGGGCGGCGCCCGCTGGCTGCGCATCGGCGCCAGCGTGCAGATGACCATTCGACGCGGCGCCGATCCCGCCAGCGAGGTGGTGTGGGAGCTCGGGGGGAACCGCTAGCGCGCGCTACTTCGCCCAGTGTTTGGCGAGCTTGCCGGCGGACGGATTGAAGAGCTGGGCGTCCACCGGCACGTCGCACTTCCAGTCGTGGTACTGCTCGGTCTGCCGGCGCTGTCCGCCCTGCAGCATCTCCACTTTCGTCGCCAGCCACCCCCGGCCGCACCGCTCGAGCGCGCCAAGATGGATGTCCAGCGTCGGCTGGCCGGCCCCGCCCGACAGGATGATGCGCACCACGGTGTGGTGCGCGTCCTCCACCCAGAACTGCGCCGACGCCGTGTCCGACGGCCCCGTGGAACCGATGATCCAGACGGCCTGGCCGTTCCAGTCGGCGGTGCGCAGCCGCTCGAGGTTGAAGCGGAGCGGCGCCAGTTGACGGACGGTCTCCCCCACCGGCTGCATGTACACGCCTTCGATGAGCGCGAGGAACGGATTGCCCCCGGCGCGCGCCGTAACCAGCGTGTCCGCCCGAATCACCCAGGTGGAATCCCACGTGGAGAGCGACGCGTTCCCGGCCGCGAGCGGCGCCACGTCAATGCGCAGCTGCGCGCCGCGCTCCGCGGTGTAGCGCAGCGTCTCGTACCAGGTCTGTACCGTGTCGCGCCCGTCGCGCTGGCGCATGGTGGTCGTCTGCCGGAAGGTGAGCGTCTTGTACCACTCACCGGCGTACGTGGAGCGCATGCGGGCCAGCACGTCCTTGCCCGACGCCGGCGGCGCGCCTTGCGCGCGAAGCGTTGAGATGGCAGCGAGCGTGGCGAGGCCGCAGAAGAGGCGTATGGATCGAAGCATGGAAGGCTCGGGAGAGGTCTCGATGAACGATACGCGTCGGCAGCGCCGGGCGCTGGGCATCGTCGTTGTCCGCGGTGCGCTGGCTTTCCCCGGCAAGTTGTGGTACGCAGCGGTTCGCTGCCGTTCGCTGCCGTTCGCTGCCGTTCTCTGCCGTTCTCTGTCGTTATCTTCAAGTCGTGCCCGCCCGCCGCCTCCTCGTCGCCGATCTCGGCCGCATGCCCTACGCGGACGCCCTCACGCTGCAGCGCGATGCCGCACGGGCGCGGCTGTCGGGATCGCTCGCCGAGGACGTCCTCTTCCTCGTCCAGCATCCGCCGGTCATCACGCTCGGCCGCTCCACCAAGGCGGGCAACCTGCTCGCCTCCTCTGCGCAGCTCGCCGTGCGTGGCGTGGAGCTGTTCGACGTGGAGCGCGGCGGCGACGTCACGTTTCACGGGCCCGGCCAGCTCGTCGGCTACCCGATCGTCAACCTCACGCGGCACACGCAGGACCTGCACTGGTACCTGCGCCAGCTCGAGGAAGCGATGATCCGCGCGCTCGCGCCATTCGGCATCACCGCCGGGCGCAACGCCGGCAAGACGGGCGTCTGGGTGCGCGACCGCAAGATCGCGTCCATTGGCGTCCACGCACGGCAATGGGTCACGTGGCATGGCTTCGCTCTCAACGTCACCACCGACCTCTCGTACTTCGATCTCATGGTGCCGTGCGGCATTCCGGACGTCGTGATGACAAACGTTGAGCGCGAACTGCTCGAGGCGGCCGCCAGCACATGTCTCGCGCCATCGCCCGCCCTGTTCGACGACGTCCGCGAGCGCACCATCGCCGCGTTCGCCACCCTCTTCTCCCTCACGCCGGAGCCCGCCGACCCGGCGGCGCTCGCCGCGTCCTTCATCGCATGATGCGCCGCACGCTCGTCCTCGCACTCGCCCTCTCCGCCTGCGGCGGCGGCACGCCGCCCGTCGTCACGCCGGAGCCAGCACCGCCGCCGCCAATTCCTCGCGCCATCGAGCGGAGATCGTACGCCGCGCTCGACACGGGCCCGGCCCGCGTGGATATCCTCCTCGCCACGACGCGCCGCCTGGTATCGAGCGAACGCCCGGGTCTGCGCTACGGGCCCGACGACGCCGACTCGCTGCAGTTCGCCGCGGTCAGCGTCAACGTGCCCTCGTACCGCGTGCGCGGCACCGGCGACCTGCCGCGCACCAGCGCGTTGCGCGACAATGCCCTCACCTACCGCCCCGATCCGCAGCGCGACTTCTTCGTGACGTCCACGATTCCGGTGGACAGCGCCCGCTTCGTGCAGCGGCTCTCCGCCGACCTCGCGCTGTCGCACTCGCGCGACCTGCTCGTCTTCGTGCATGGCTACAATGTCTCGTTCGAGGACGCGGCGGTGCGCGCCGCCCAGGTGGCCGCCGACCTCAGCTTCGATGGGTCGGTGCTGCTCTTCTCCTGGCCGTCGGCCGCGTCGGTCACCGCCTACGTGCGCGACCAGCAGTCGGCGCGCAACGCCGGGTATCAGTTGCTGCGCGTCCTCCGCAACCACGCCGTCGCCGCGCAACCTGACCGCGTGGATCTCCTCGGGCATTCCATGGGTGTCGAGGTCATCGGCAAGGCGCTGACGCTCACCGCCCCGACCGACACCACCCCGCGGCTGAACGAGGTCATCCTCGCCGCCCCCGATGTGGACTCCCGCGTCTTCCGCCGCGAGATCCTGCCGCGCCTCACGCCGCACGCCGCGCGCATCACGCTCTACGCTTCGAGCGACGACGACGCGCTGCGCGCGTCGCGGCTGGTGAACGGGGCTGGCCGGCTCGGACTCGGCGGCGACTCGCTGGTCGTCATTGACGGGATGGACACCATTGACGCCACGCGGGTGACGGCCGACGTGCTCGGCCACACGCTCTTTGGCAACGACGGCTTCCTCTCCGACCTCGCGCAGCTCCTCGCCGACGGCAAGCCCCCGGCCGAGCGACGGCTCCTGCCGTCGCGAAAGGATGGTCTCACGTTCTACCGGTTCCGCGGCGACCGGCGCTAGGGTGACCGGAGCGTGGCCCGCGGCGGCTCGCGCGTCCAGATCACCACGAGGCCGCAATCCACGTCGGTCTGCCGGAACTGGGCGGGCACCTCGGACGGTCCGCGGAAGATCTCGATCGCCTCGATCATGTCGGTGGTCAGTTCGTCCACCGAGAACGCGCTCGATGACATGTAGATCCCGTCCACGTAGTACTGCATCGGGCACTCGGCCCCCGCGGTGGAACGCAGCCGCATCGGGCTCGCCGCGCGGCGTGTCGTCACCAGCTTGGTCGACTCACCCGTTCCCGTGACGACCTGGATGCCCATGACGCCGCGGAACAGGTCGAACGAGTGCTGCGCGCGCCGCCGCTCGATGTCCGCGCGCGTCATGAAGATGCCGATCCCGATGGTCCGGCGCGCCCAGAACTCGCGCAGCCGCACGGCGGAGTCCAGGCGTGCCGCCACGAGAACGGTGTCGAGCGCGTCCGGAATGCCCTCGAGCGTCAGGTCCACCTGCTTCGTGTCGCCCGGCCGCATGGTCACCCGCTTGCTCGCCGGATGGAATCCCGCGTACCGGGCCAGCACCGTCACGTGGCCCGACGGGGCGGCGCTGAACTGGAATCCCCCCGAGTCGCCGGTCACGACGTGCACGCTCGTGCCGTCAATCCAGACGTCCACGCCGGAAAGCGCCACGCCGATGGTGTTGCGCACCGTGCCGAACAGGATGATCGCCCGTGCGTCCTGCGCCCACGCACTGGAACTCGTCGTCCAGAGCACCAGTGCCACCGCCAGCACGCGTCGCATCGCTTCCGCCGCGGATCTCGAGCCGGCTCAAGTCGGCTCACCATTGCAACATTCACGCGGTCACGGGTGCCATCAAGGCACCGGAGGCGATCCATCGCGACATCTGACGCCCCGTGCCGTTAGACACGGGCACGAGTTCCGTGAACGAGGTATGCTGACGCCACTCGCGACCACGCCGCCCACCCGGTCAGCTTCCCCACTCGTCCGCTCAAGGGGACTGTTCAGGCGAGTCCGTTGCTTAGACCATTGTGGTTCGCTCACGCACTCAAACGCTGGCGTTTATTGGCCTCTTCTACTATCTTCTCGTCGTGTCCTAACTTCTCATAACTTGTCTAACTTTACCTAACCTCCCTATAGATGGATCCCGTACTCAATCCCTTCAACCCAGGCGCGGGGACACGTCCTCCACAGCTCGCCGGGCGAGAGAAGCTCTTGGAGCGGGCGAGTACGGCCCTGAAACGCCTCCGCGCGGGACGCGATGCCCGTGGGCAGCTTCTGCTCGGCTTGCGTGGTGTCGGTAAGACCGTGCTCCTTGGGGCGATCGGACGGATGGCCCGTGACGAGGAACTCCTGCCTGTTCCTGTGGAGATCCCGGAGGGGCAACGGCTGGCCCAGTCGTTGGCGCCGGCGCTGCGCCGCGCGTTGTACGAACTCAGCCGCCTGGCACATGCCCGGCAGGTGGCGCTGACGGCACTGTCGGTCCTCCAGCGCTTCGCGGCCGCGCTCAAGGTGAATCTGGCCACCGGGGAACTCGGCGTTGATCCCGAGTCGGTGCGCGGGATTGCCGACTCTGGCGATCTGGAGTCCGACTTGGCCGCATTGTGCGTCCAGGTCGGCCAGGCGGCGCAGGCCGCGGAGCGCCCGGTCGTGCTGTTGGTGGACGAACTGCAGTATCTCGACGAAGAAGATCTGCGCTCGCTCATTGTCGCCATGCACCGGGTGACGCAGGAGGGGTTGCCGCTCGTGCTCTTCGGTGCGGGCCTTCCGCAACTGGCCGCGCTGGCCGGCGCGGCGAAGTCATACGCGGAACGCCTGTTCGAGTACCCGCCGGTCGGTGCGCTTGATCGCGCCGGCGCACGCGAGGCGATCGCGCTCCCCGTACAGAAGGCGCCTGCCGAGATTACCGAGGAGGCGCTCGAGGCCATCGTCGCGCGTACGGAAGGGTATCCCTACTTTCTGCAGGAGTGGGGAAAGCACACGTGGGACGTCGCCGCCGCGTCGCCGCTGCAGCTTGCGGACGTGGAGGCGGCGAGCGGCCCGACGCTGCAAGACCTCGACGACGGATTCTTCCGGGTCCGCTTCGATCGCCTGACGCCGGGCGAGAAGGACTACCTGCGGGCGATGGCCTCGCTTGGCGACGGTCCGCATCGTTCGGGGTCGATCGCCGCCCGCTTGGGTGTGAAGGTCACTGCGGTGGCGGCGCTCCGGGCCACGCTGATCGCCAAGGGCATGATCTACAGTCCGCAGCACGGAGACACCGCGTTCACCGTGCCCATGTTCGCCGCGTTCATGCAGCGCGTCATGCCGCGCGGAATCGCGGGTCGCACCGCGCCGGGCAAGCGCGACCGACCGTCGACGTAGCGCCCCACGCGAGACGGCCTCCGGCGGCCGCCGCGGAGCATTCATGGAACTCGTCCGCCCACGAGGACGGTTCACAGTACTCGTGCCCGTATCTACCGTCCGCGCCCTTCGTCCGACCGAACCTCCCCGGTTGCGACGCGGGCTTCGGTGTAAGTTTGGGACCGTGTCGCACGATCCCCGCCTCTATGCCGCGCGCCAGCGCGACGTCGGCCCCCGCGAGGGCACCGACGGCGCCACCAGCGGACTCAACGACGCCCAGCGCCGCGCCGCCACGCATGGCGACGGTCCGCTCCTCATCGTCGCCGGGGCCGGCACCGGAAAGACACGCACTCTCGTGCACCGCGTCGGTGTGCTCCTCGAGCGCGGGGTGCGCCCCGAGCGCATCCTCCTCCTGACCTTCACGCGCCGCTCCGCGCAGGAAATGCTCGCCCGCGCCGAGCGCCTGGTGGGAAGCACCAGCCGGCAGGTGCACGGCGGCACCTTCCACGCCACCGCCCACCGGCTGCTGCGCCGCTTCGGCGAGCAGGCCGGCATCAGGCCCGACTTCACCATCATGGACCAGTCGGACGCCGAGGACCTCATGCAGTTCTCGCGCGCCCGCCTCGGCTTCGGCGACAAGAAGAAGCGCTTCCCCAAGAAGGAGACGCTGCACCACGTCTATTCGCGGCACGTCAACACCGACATCCCCATCGGCGCGCTGCTGCGCGAGGAATATCCGCGCTTCGTCGAGTACGAGGAGGACATCGCCAAGGTCTACGCCGACTACACGCAACGCAAGCAGGAACGGAACCTCGTGGACTACGACGACCTCCTGCTCTTCTGGGCCATGTTGCTGGAGCAAGTGCCCGCGCTCGCCGACCGGATCGCGGCGCTGTACGACCACATCCTCGTGGACGAGTACCAGGACACCAATCTCCTGCAGGCGCGCATCCTGCGCGGCATGTGTCGCACGCACCGCAACCTCACGGTGGTCGGCGACGACGCGCAGAGCATCTACTCGTTCCGCGGCGCCACCATCCGCAACATCCTCGACTTTCCCCGGGAATTCCCCGGCACCACGGTCGTCGCGCTCGAGGAGAACTACCGCTCCACGCAGCCGATCCTCGACACCTCCAACATCCTCATCTCGCGCGCCGGCGAGCGGTACACCAAGAGCCTCTACACCACGCGCACCGGCGGTGACCGGCCGTGGCTCGTCACGGCGCAGGACGAGCCGACGCAGACGCGGTTCGTCGTGGACCGCATTCTCGAGCTGCATGAGGAAGGGATTCCGCTGCGCGAGATCGCCGTGCTCTTCCGCGCCGGCTACCACAGCGCCGACCTCGAGATCGAGCTGACCGCCCGCAACATTCCGTTCGACAAGTGGGGCGGGCTCAAGTTCCTCGAGGCCGCGCACGTGAAGGACGTCCTCGCCTTCCTCCGCGTCCTCGAGAATCCCCGCGATGAGGTCAGCTGGTACCGCCTGCTCCTCCTGATGCCCGGCATCGGCGAGGTCACGGCGCGCAACGCCATCGAGGTGATGGCCGAGCACGCCTGGAGCCACGCCGCCTTCGGCCAATTCCAGCCGCCGCCGCGCGCGCGCGCGGCACACGCCGCGCTCGTCTCGCTGCTCGACGCCCTGCGGTCGGGCGCGCCCGACGACGAAGCCGCGGTCGCCCGCGACATCGTCCGGGTGCGCGTGCTCTACGATGACATCCTGCGCGAGAAGTACGACCGTCCCGATCCCCGCCTCGCCGACCTCGACCAGCTGCAGGTGATCGCCGGCGGCTATCCGAGCCGCGCCTCCTTCCTCAGCGCGCTCGCGCTCGAACCGCCGCAGGGCACACAGGACCTCGGCTTCGGCGCCGACGCCGAGGATGACACGCTTGTCCTCTCCACGGCCCACAGCGCCAAGGGACGCGAGTGGGACGCGGTCTTTGTCATCTGGGCCGTGGACGGCTACTTCCCGCTCTCCCGCGCGCTCGGGAGCGAGGAACAGATAGACGAGGAGCGGCGGCTGATGTACGTGGCGCTCACCCGCGCACGGAACCACCTGGCCGTCTCCTACCCGCTGAATGTCTACGACACCCGGCGCGGCGCCGACTACACCTTTGACCAGGTGTCGCGCTTTCTCGACCGCGGCGTGCGCGGCACCATGCAGCGCATCGTCGCCGAGCCGCCCGCGGGCGAACTGCCGGCGCCAGATGCCAAGACGCCTCCCGTCGCCGACCTGCGGGCGATCATGCGGGGGAAGTTCGGCGCGACCTAGGGGTTGGTGTCTGCCGCCTGCTGCCGGCGCGCGGCGCGGTGCTCAGCGATGATCCGCGCGATCGTCCGCCGCAGGTCGCGTCCCTCGCGCTCCCACACGGCGTCAAACCGGCCGAGGTCCGTCAGGTAGACGCGCCGGGCAAGCAGCGACGCATTGTCGAGCTGCACCCGGGCGGCGAACAGCTTGGGGTAGGTGGCGAGCTGCGGCCCCACGCTGTCCAAGAGTTCGCGTCGCGCCCACGCGTACACGCGCTCGCGCGCCTCGAGACGCGCCGGCTTCCCCTCCGCGCCCGGATGCGCCGCGTACGCCGCTTCCAGCGAGTCCTTCACGCGCATCCAGAAGACGCCGAGGCGCTTCTGGTCCTCCCAGCGTCGCTCGCACAGCGCCGCGTTGGCGGTGTCGCCGCGCGCCCGGAAGAACGCCGCCGCCCCCCGCGCCCCGACGAAGCTCGCGAAGCTCTCGTTGAAATCCGCCGCGCCCGGCGCGTAGTACAAGTTATGCGTCAGCTCGTGCACCACCGTGTTGGCGATGTCGGCGGAATCGGTGCTGATCGTCGTGGACAGCAGCGGATCGTTGAAGAAGCCGAGCGTACTGAACGCCAGCGCCGGGCGCAGGTAGGCGTCGAAGCCGCGGTCCCGCAGGCGCGCTTCCTCGCGCTGCGCCTGCTTCACGTTGAAAAAGCCCTTGTACGGCACCCGCCCCACGACCGGGAACCACCAGGTCACGGGCGCCAGCGTGTCGCGCGCGGCGCCGCTGAGCACCAGCACGAGCGTGTCCGAGGCCAGTCGCGTGTACTGCGTGAAGGCGTCCCTCGCCGGCAGCCCCAGCGAGTCCTTGGCGAACGCGCGCGCCTCGAGCACCAGCTGCAGCTTGCCGCGCGTCACGGCGTCGGTCTTCGGGTCGTGCACGAGCGCGGCAATCGAGCGCCGGCCGCGCAGGATTCGTCCCTCCTCCCACGCCGCGCGCACGAGATAGCGCCCGGTGCGCGTGCCCGCGGTCAGCAGCGCCACGCCGCCGCACGCGATGAGCAGCGCCACCCCCACGCTCCCCCAGCGCAGGCGCATGCCGGCGCCCCTCAGCGGGATGCGTTTCGCGGGTCGCGTGAGCGCCACGTGATCCCCATGCGATGCACCGCGCCGAGCGCGCCGAATCCCTGGTACGCATAATCCAGCGACCACCGCCCGCGTGCCGCACCCCCGCCCGCCGACCACGGCGCGCGCGCCGTTTCATCGGAGTAGGCGAGCCCAGCGCCGCGCAGCTGCAACTCCCATCCGGTGGCCGTCGTGAACACGCCCTCGGCGCCAAGCACCGACGTGGACCCCGCGGCATTCACGCGACGATACTCGGCGATCCCGCGCCAGCGCGCGCCCGCCAGCGTCCACGCGGGCGTCGCCACGCTCCCCCGCCATGTGGAGGGGATCGTTAATGAGCGCCGGGCCGGATTGCGTGCGCGGCCCGTGGCATGCTCCACGGAAAGGTCCGCGTCCCACCCGCGCACCGTGATGCCGTTCGCCGCGCTCATCGTCAGCGCCGATGCGCTCAGGTCGGCGACCTGCTGGCGCAGGTACGACAGCGCAAAGCCCACCCGCACGCGGGCCGTCTGCTGCTTCACGCCCGCCGTCAGCGCCAGCTCGTTGCCCCCCACGCGATCGCCGGTCGGCGTACCGCGCGTACCGCCGGTGAGCGGATCGGGAATGATCTCGTCGGCGCTGCCGTAGTCGAGCGACTGCACGCCGAGCGCGAGCACGGAGCGGGCGCGCCGCTGCCAGGCGATCGGCATCGCATACGCCAGCGTCGCCAGCTGGACATCACCAATCCATGTGCCGGCGCTGGCCGTGGCGATGCGTTCACGCGGCAGACGCTGCGCCCCGTAGAACAGCGCGCTCGCATCGGTCGCGAACGCCGCCGCGTCGCCGCCCCCCGCCGCGCGGGCGCTGGCCGGCAGCGACAGCACCGCCATGGACGACTGCGCGCGCAGCGCCGGCGCGCACATCATCGTCGCCGCCACCGCAAGCGTAAACGCGCGTTGAAGGTTCATCACACTCAATGTGTCATGCGAAGCCAACCCCAGACAACTCACCCCGCTCCTCCGCCCTCAGACATCTCCCATCTCCCATCTCCCATCTCCCATCTCCCATCTCTCATCTCCCATCTGCTAGTCGCCCCCACCTATCTCACCCTCAGTATCCCCACCTGCGCCCCCTCCGTCGCCCCGAACGCGCCGCCATCCGACTTGCCGAACCCCAGCATCACCGGGGGCTGGCCAGGCGAGAACGGCCCAAGCGACCCGAACACCATGGTCCCCGGAATGATCGTCCCTTCCGCGTAACCGCCCACCGGCACGCGCACGAGCTTCAGTGGGAAGGAATCCTCAAACCCGGCAACGAGCGCCTCTCGCGCCATCAGCTGCCGCAGGTTGCGGCTGAGGAACCGGTACCGCGACGAAACTGCCGACCGCGACACGCCAGGCAGGCTGTCCGCCCACAGCGCCACGCTGAAGTCGCCAAACAGCGTCGCAAATGGCTCGCCGGCGTGCGCCTCCACATTCGCCACGCCGGTCAGCGACGTCTGCACCAGTCGCCGGAAGATGGCATCCCCCTTCTGGTCACCGAGCCACCGCAGGAAGAGCCACGACGCACCGCGCTCCTCGAGCGAGCCCGATCCCACATAGGTCGTCACCGAGTGGCTCGCCGTGCTGTTGAGGTACACGAACGCATTCAGCAGCTGCGGCGTGATGAACGCCTGGGCCGAGTCGGGAAAGATCTGCTCCGGGGTGGAGCGTCCCAACGGCGGCGGAAACCGCGCCTCGAACAGCTTCGACGCCATTTCCTCCGCCATGTGGCTCAACCCCTCGTTGAGCCACGGCTCCTCCGACTCGCCGCCGCGCGCCACCACGTGCTGGAAGTACGAGACCATGTGCTGCATCTCGTGGATGAACGTCCCCGACACCAGCCGTTGCGTATCGCTCTTCGCATGCGCGCAGCTGTAGCGCGCCACCGGGTCGGGAACCATCGCGTAGAAGATCTCGCCGGCATTCGAATTGGGGAGCGACGGCAGCAGGTCCCGGCCATAGAAGAAGCCGGTCACGAAGCCGAACTGGCCGCAGTCGTTTGCCGCCACGAGCGCGTTGACGCGCGGCGTCAGGAAGACCAGCACCCTGCCGTTCTTGTCAACGTCCGATTCAGGGCCAAACCACTCGAGGGCGGTGCGGTGCAGTTCGTTGTCGAACAGCCGGCCCAACTTGTCAATCTCGTCGTTGGTGTACGCGTTAGACGCCGCGGTGTCGAGGTAGATGCCCAGGTGTTCTCCCACCCACCGCAGCTGCCCCATCACGGTGGTGAACCTGTCGCCCTCCAGCGACGTGATGACCTTGAAGTTCCGCGTGCTGCCGACCGTGAGGGCCAGCATCGGCGGCTGATACGGCTCGCCTCCGCGCGCGAACGGCGCGAGCCGGCGCTCCTCGTCACGCAGCCGCGCGTCGAGCAGCCCCTGCGCGCCCGGTCTCGGCAACACCGGCCGCAGCCCTTCCACGCCCTCGCCAAACAGCGACGCGGCCGTCGCGCCGCCCGCGGTGATGCGCACCAGCGTCGTGGTGGGCGTGGCCGCGTGAGCGGCCAGCTGCGGGATGAGAACATATTCCGCGCCGTCGTCGGTTGAAAGCGACACGCACGACGCGAGTTCACTCGCTCCGATCACGACGGCGGCGTAGCGCGGCAACGTGAGCGTTCGGCGACGCGCCGTGTACGCGATGGTTCGCGGCGCCGTCCAGGCGCTGCCGGAGAGGACGCGCACGTCCACGCTTCCCGCGCTGAGGCAGTCGGGCACGATGACCCGCAGCAGATCGTCAGAGCCAGCGACCGGCCGCACGCGAACCGAGCCAAACGCTACCGTGGCGTCAGCACCGCCGAGGGCCTGCCCCGCGATGCTCAGCGTATCGCCCGGACCGACGTTGAATGGCAGGACCCCGCTCACCGAGGGGCCAGCGGTCGTGGTCGCCGTGATTGTGACCGCGCGATCGGCGGCCCCCAGCGGATACGCTTGCACCTCCACCGTGCCGGCGCGCGACCCGAGCCGCAGTTCGGCGTCCGCCCGGCCGTTCTCATCAGTGACTGCAATCGTGTCGAGCAGCGTCGCACCGTCGCTGCGTCCCGTGGTGACACGAAAAAGAATCACAGCCGCCTTCACCGGCCTCCCCGCGACATCCTGTACCACCACCGAAAGCGGCTTCGGCAGCACGCTTCCCGCCGGTGCCGACTGCTGGTTGCCGTCCGCGATGCGAAGCGAGTAGGCGCGCCCCGCCGCCAGCACACGGTCGTGCGAACACGCCGCGGCGATCGCCACCAAGCCAATTGCAGCGACCCGGCGTCGGGTATGTAGCACTAAATCCATGGCTGACAAGCGATTACGCACGCAGAATTGGCCCGGAAATTGCTTTGACGGCGGGGTGCGCCCACGCTATCCTTATGAATTCTATGTCGTTCGTCCATCTGCATTGCCATACCGAGTTCTCGCTCCTCGACGGCGCGAACCGCATTGACGACCTGATCGAGCGGGCGCTGGAGTTCGAGCAGCCAGCTCTCGCCATCACCGATCACGGTAACCTGCACGCCGCATGGGAGTTCCAGGAGAAGGCCCGCAAGGCCGGTATCCGCCCCATCATCGGCATGGAGGCGTACGTCGCATCCGGCGACCGGCGCGCCCGCACGCGCGGCGGCCCCGGCGAGCGGAACTACTACCACCTCATTCTCCTCGCCCAGAACCTCACCGGATACCGCAACCTCGTAAAGCTCTCCTCGCTGGCCTACACCCAGGGGTTCTACGGCAAGCCGCGCGTGGACCGCGAGATCCTTGCCAAGTATAACGAGGGGATCGTCGTCTCCTCCGCCTGCATGGCCGGCGAGGTCGCCACGCACCTCCTCGGCGACCGCCCCGACGAGGCGCGCCGCACCGCCGAGTGGTACGCCGACGTCTTCCGCGACCGGTACTACCTCGAGGTCCAGGCGCACAACTCCGGCGACCAGAAGCTCCTCAACGAACGCGTGCTCGCGCTCGCCGGCCAGCTGAACCTGCCGGTCATCGCCACCAACGACTCGCACTTCCTGCGCGCCGAGGACCACGACGCGCACGACATCCTGCTCTGCATCGGGCTCAAGAAGGACCGCACCGACGCCGACCGGATGCGCTACGACCGCGGGCTCTATTTCAAGAGTGCGCCCGAGGTGCGGGAGTTCTTCCCCGCGCGCCCCGACGTGCTCGAGAATACCCTGGCGATCGCCGACGGCATGGAGGTGCAGTTCGGCAAGAAGTACCACGTGCCGTCGTTCCCGCTCCCGAAGGGGGTGAAGTCCGAAAACGAACTCCTCGTCCGGCTCGCCACCGAGGGCGCGACGACGCGCTACGGCACGCCCCTGCCCGCCAACGTGAAGGAACGACTCGACTACGAACTCGACGTCATCACCACGACGGGCTACGCGGGCTACTTCCTCATCGTCGCCGACTTCATCAAGGCGGCGCGCGACCGGGGCATTCCGGTGGGCCCGGGCCGCGGCTCCGCCGCCGGCTCCATTGTCGCCTACGCCCTGCGCATCACCGACGTCTGCCCGCTGAAGTACGACCTCCTCTTCGAGCGCTTCCTCAACCCGGAACGCGTCTCGATGCCCGACATTGACGTGGACTTCTGCGAGGAGCGCCGCGGCGAGGTCATCGAGTACGTGCGCGAGAAGTACGGCCGCGACTCGGTGGGGCAGATCATCACCTTCGGCACGCTCAAGTCGCGCGCCGCCATCAAGGACGTCGGGCGCGTCCTCGGCTTCACCCCCGGCGAGACCGACGCGATCGCCAAGCTCGTGCCCAACGCGCCCAACTACTCGCTGACCGTCCGGGAGGCCATCACCAAGGTTCCCGAGGTGCGCAAGCTGTACGAGCAGGACGAGCGCCACCAGCAGCTCTTCGACTTCGCCATCGCGCTCGAAGGGCTGTCGCGGCACGCCGGCATCCATGCCGCCGGCATCGTCATCGCCCCGGGTCCGCTCGACGATTACGTGCCGGTCTGCACGCAGGAGTCCAAGGGCTCCGGCGCCGGCGACGACGAGCGCGTCGTCGTCACGCAGTACGACATGAACATGCTCGAGCACGCCGGCATGCTGAAGATGGACTTCCTCGGCCTGACGACGCTCACGGTCATCCACGACGCGCTCGCCGCCATCAAGGCGCGCCGCGGCGTGGCCATTGACCTCGACGCCATCCCCTACGACGACGACGCCACCTACCGCATGCTGCGCGCCGGCCGCACGGCCGGCGTCTTCCAGTTCGAGTCGCCGCTCGCCACCGACATGGTGCGCAGCATGCGCGCCGACCGGTTCGACGACCTCGTCGCCTCCAATGCGCTCATGCGTCCTGGCCCGCTCGACGCGGGCATGCACAAGGTCTATTGCCGCCGCAAGAAGGGCGAGGAGCCCGTCAGCTACGCGCTGCCCGAACTCGAGGAGATCCTCGCCCCCACCTACGGCGTCATCACCTACCAGGAGCAGGTGATGCGCATCGCGCAGCGGCTCGCCGGCATCTCGCTCGCCGAAGCCGACGTCCTGCGGAAGGCGATGGGGAAGAAGGACGACGACCTCATCAAGCGGGAGATCGGGAAGTTCGCGGAGAAGGCGATCGCCCGCGGCCACGACAAGCGGATCATCGAGGATCTCGCCGGCCAGATCGAGACCTTCGGCCGCTACGGCTTCAACAAGTCGCACTCGGTCGCCTATTCCGTCCTCTCGTACCAGACGGCGTACCTCAAGGCGCACTTCCCGGCCGAGTTCATGGCGTCGCTGCTCTCGATGTGCATCGGCGACACCGACTCGGTGGTGAAGTACATCAATGAGGCGCGCGACCTCGGCCTCCAGATCCTCCCGCCCGACGTCAACGAGTCGGGCTACAAGTTCACGGTCGTCGGCGACAACCGCATCCGGTTCGGCCTTGGTGCCGTGCGCAACGTGGGCCGCTCGGCCATTGACTCCATCATCGCCGCGCGCAAGGAGCAGCCGCTCGCCACGCTGTATGACCTTTGCGAGCGCGTGGACCTGCGGACGTGCAACAAGCGCGTGTTCGAGGCGCTCATCTTCGCCGGGGCGCTCGACGGCCTCGGCCATCGCGCCCAGCTCGCCGCGGCGCTCGACGGCGCCATGCAGTCGGCCTCGCTGGTGCAGCACGAACGCTCCTCGGGCCAGGGGTCGCTGTTCGGCGACAACGGCGGCTCCACCGCCGACGCCAAGCAGCAGATTGCCCCCACGCTCCCGGCCATCAAGCCGCTGTCTGAGAGCGAGCGACTCCAGCGCGAGAAGGAGATCCTCGGCTTCTACATCTCCGGACATCCGCTCGAGCCCTTCCGCGCCGAATGCGAGCTCCTCGCGTCGCATACGGTGGCGCAGCTTGGCCACTGGACCGAGCAGCCCATCGCCATCGGCTGCGTCGTCACCGCCATCCGCCGGCAAGTCAGCAAGAAGTCCGGCGCCGAGTTCGCGCGCCTCGTCGTCGAGGACTTCTCCGGCGCCGGCGAAGTGCTCGTCTTCCCCGAGGCATGGGCCGCCCTCGGCGACAAGGTCCAGACCGACGTCCCGGTGCTGATCAAGGGGAACTACTCGCGCCGCGACCAGGGCGTGGACAACCCGACGTTCATCGTCGAAAGCGTCACCCGCCTCGCCGAACTGCGCACGACCGGCCAGATTGCGGTAGCCATTGCGCTCACCGCCGGCAGCGAACTGGCGGGGGCCGTCATGCAGGACGTGCGCGCCGTCGCCGAATCGCACCCCGGCGCGGCGCCGCTGGAGGTGCACTGGAAGGGGGCGGACGGCGCGACCACGCGATTCCGGTCGTCGTCGCTGAACGTGTCCACGGCTGGGGCCTCACTGCTGGAACTTCGGGCGCTCCTCGGTGAGGAGCGCGTGCGCCTGGTGCGCGGGAGCTGACATGGGCAGTGCAGCGCTGGAATTCGAGAAGCCGATCCTCGAGCTGGAGCGGCAGATCGAGGAGATGCGACGCAGCTCCACCGAGCAGAGCATCAACATCACCGCCGAACTCGCGCCGCTCGAGCACAAGTTGGCCGAGCTGCGCCGCGAGGTCTACCGCAACCTGGCCCCGGTGCAGAAGGTCCAGGTGGCGCGCAATTCCCGGCGCCCCTTCACGCTCGACTATGTGCGGCTCTGCTTCACCGACTTCATCGAGCTGCACGGCGACCGCGCCTTTCGCGACGACGCCGCCATCGTCGGCGGCTGGGCGCGCCTCGAGGGCGAGACGGTCATGATCATCGGCCACCAGCGCGGCCGCGACACCAAGGAGAACATCCACCGCAACTTCGGCATGCCCCACCCCGAGGGCTACCGCAAGGCGCTGCGCCTCATGCGCCTCGCCGAGAAGTTCCACGTGCCGGTCCTCACCTTCATTGACACGCCGGGGGCCTGGGCGGGCCTCGGCGCCGAGGAACGCGGCCAGAGCGAGGCCATCGCGCGCAACCTGTTCATGATGTCGGAACTGCAGGTCCCCATCATCGCCACCGTCATCGGCGAGGGCGGCTCCGGCGGCGCGCTCGCCCTCGGCGTCGCCGACCGCATTCTCATGTTCGAGCATTCGGTCTATTCCGTGATCACGGTGGAGGGATGCGCGGCCATTCTCTGGAAGGACGGCAAGAGCCCCGAGATGCGCGAGAAAGCCGCGAGCGCCCTGCGCATCACGGCGCCCGAACTGCTCGAGCTGGGCGTGATTGACGAGATCCTCCCCGAGCCGGACGGCGGCGCCCATGCCGACCACGCGGCCGCGGCGGCGACGCTCAAGGAACGCCTCCTCGAGAACCTCGAGGACCTGCGCAAGCTGAAGCCGGAGAAGCTCGTCCGGCGGCGGCGCGAGAAGTTCATGAAGATGGGCCAGTACGAGGAGTAGGGTGGAGCACCTGATCGAAGTCGCCTTCAAGGGCAATCGCCGCGAGTTCTTCCGCTGGGCGTTCGAGGCGCCGCCGCCGGTGGCGGCGTCCATCATCGTGGACGTCGAACGCGGCGAGGATTTTGGGCGCGTGCACGCCACGGGCGAGCTCGCCGAGCGGCGCAAGGCCGGCACCACGCACGGCAAGGAGCAGCGCGAGCCGCTGCGGGCCGCGCTGCGTCTCGCCACCGCCGATGACATCGCGCGCGCCGAGGCCCTGCGCGCCGACGACGAGGCGGCGCGCCGCTTCGCCGTGCAGAAGGCGCGTGCGCTCAACCTGCAGATGAAGGTCTCCGACGCCGAGTGGCAGTGGGACCGCCGCCGGCTGACGTTCTACTTCACCGCCGAGGAGCGGGTGGACTTCCGCACCCTCGTCCGCCAGCTCGAGGCGCACTTCAGCGTGCGCGTGCAGATGTGGCACATCGGGCCGCGCGACGAGGCCAAGCGCCTCGACGGCGTCGGCCACTGCGGACGCCAGCTCTGTTCCGCCGCCTGGCTCCCCGAGCTGCTGCCGGTGAAGACGTCGCTCGCCAAGGAGCAGCGCCTCTCCACCATTACGCCCACGCAGATCTCCGGCGCCTGTGGCCGCCTCATGTGCTGCCTGCGCTACGAGCACGAGTTCTACGTGCAGGCGCGCAAGCGCTTTCCCAAGCAGGGCAAGATCGTGCAGACGCTCGCGGGCGAAGAGAAGGTGGACGCCACCGACATCTTCCGCGATCTCGTCACCTTGCGGAATCCGGCGGGCGACGTACGCACCATTCCGCTCGCCCAGTTCAAGCGCGAACTCGCCGGCGAGGCGATGCCCGTCGAGGACGAGGGACGCGAATCGGACGACGAGGCTGCGGACGACGGCGGGGAGGTCGAGCGCACGCCGTCATCGCCGCGTGCGGTGCAGCGGCCTGCGCGGCCGGCCCGCCCCGAGATGCCCGTGCAGCTGCAGCGCCAGCCCCGCGGCGATCAGCGCAGCGATCCGCGCGGCGATCAGCGCAGCGAATCTCGCGGCGACCCGCGGGTTGCCAGCCGTGACGCGACGCGGCCGGAGCCTCGTCGCGACACGCGCCCCGCCGGACCGCCATCGCCCGCCGCCGAGACGCGCACCGAGCGTAATGGCGGCGCCGCCAACGCCGGAGCGCGCGGCGATGCGCGCCCGCCACGCACGGACCCGATGCGAGAGTCGCGCCCCGACGCGCCACCGCGCCCCGATGACACTGCGCCCGGCGCCGCGCCCGGCGCCGCGCGCCTCGAGCAGCCGATGGCGCCCGAGGGCCAGCAGGAAGCCGCCTCCGATGCCGATCAGCGCCGCGGGCGCCGGCGGCGCGGACGCCGCGGTGGACGCCGGCACCGCGGTGACCGCGGCCCGGCTGGCGCGGGTGGCAATGGCACCGGCGCCGATGGCGCGCCTTCTTCGAACCCGAATCACTGACCCGTGCCCCGTTTCTTCCTGACCACCGCCATTGACTACGCCAACGGCGAGCCGCACCTCGGGCACGCGCTGGAGAAGGTCGGCGCCGATGCCATCGCCCGTTTTCACCGGCAGCTCGGATACGACGTCCATTTCCTCATCGGCATGGACGAACACGGCCAGAAGGTGGCGCAGACCGCCGAAAAGCAGGGTGTCGCGCCGCAGCAATTCGTGGACGGCATCGCCACGCTATTCCAGGCCATGTGGGCGCGGCTCGGCGTGCGATACGACCAGTTCATCCGCACCACCTCGCCAGCGCACAGGGCCGCCGTGCGGCGGCTCATCGAGCAGATCTTCGCCGCCGACGCCTCGCTCCCCGAGGAACGCCGCAACTTCTACGAGCGCTCGTACACCGGCATGTACTGCGTGGGCTGCGAGAGCTTCAAGCAGCCGGCCGACATCGTGGACGGCAAATGCGCCGTGCATCCCACGCGCACACTCGAGGAAGTCACCGAGCACAACTGGTTCTTCCGGCTCTCGGCCTACACTGGCCGGCTGAAGAAGCTGTTCGCGGACCATCCGTCGTTCCTCGAACCGGAGAGCCGCCGCAACGAGATCCTGCAGCTGCTCGAGCAGGGGCTCGACGACATCTCGGCCAGCCGCTCGCGCTTCGACTGGGGCGTGCCCTTCCCGCGGGCGCTCTCGAACGGCGACGTGCAGACGACCTATGTCTGGTTCGACGCCCTCCCCAACTACTGGACCGCGCGCTTCTTCCCCGGCTTCGAGCAGAAGGCCGCCTGGCCCGCCGACCTGCACGTCATCGGCAAGGACATCACGCGCTTCCACGCCGTCATCTGGCCCGCCATGCTGATGGCCGCCGGCGAGCCGCTCCCCGGGCAGGTCTGGGCGCACGGCTTCATCTCGCTCGGCGGCGAACGCTTTTCCAAGTCGGCCGGCGTGAAGCTCTCGCTCGACGAGGCCATCGAGCGCTACGGCGTGGACGCCTTCCGGTACTACCTCCTGCGCGACGTGCCGTACGACGGCGACGGCTCGTTCAGCTGGGAGCGGTTCGAGGAGGTCTACAACGGCGACCTCGCCAACACGCTCGGCAACCTCGGCAGCCGCTCCATCGCGATGATCGAGAAGTACCGTGCCGGCGTCGTACCCTCGGTCTCGCCCGACGCGGAGCTTTTCGCGGCGCATCGCGCGTCGCTGGCGCAGGCGCGCGCGGCGGTGGACGGCGATCGCCGGCATCGCCCCAACGAGGCGGTAGGCGCGCTCATGGACGTCGCGCGCC
>JAJZRK010000269.1 GCA_021802745.1 bacterium | reverse complement strand
CCGATCTGTCTCCGAGATCCCCGGTACCACGCGCGACGCGGTGGAAGTTTTCCTCGACGATGATCCGTATCCCCTCTGCCTCGTCGACACGGCGGGGCTGCGCACCAGTGCCGATCGACTGGAGCAGATGGGCATCGAAGTCAGCGAACGCTATCTCGCCAAGGCGCAGGTGGTGCTCGCCTGTGCGGAGAGCCCCGATGCGCTCGACACGACGATGCGCGCGGTGCAAGGACTCACGCAGGGGACAGTGGTACCGGTCGCCACCAAGTGTGATCTCACAGCTTCTTCACCACGAAGTCGCGGAGAAGGCACCTCCGCAGGGGAACCACTGCGGGTGAGTGCCGTCACCGGCGAAGGACTCCCTCAACTCCGTGATGCCATTCGACGCGCCGTGGCCGATCAAGTCGCACCACCCGCCGAGGATGTGCCGCTGATCACCCGTGCTCGGCACGAGCACGCCCTCCGCCGCGCCGCTGAAGAACTCCGCGCGTTCAGTTTTGCGTGGGAATCCCGGGCGCTCCCCGCGCCGGTGGCGGCCACCCATCTGCGCGCCGCGGCCACCGCGCTCGAGTCGCTGATTGGTGCCGTCGATGTGGAAGATGTGCTGGAGCGCGTCTTCCGGACCTTCTGCATCGGAAAATAGGCAACGATTCCGGCGTTCTGTCGATTACGCTGGGTTTCTTCACCACGGAGACCGGAGTACACGGAGTTGCACGGAGGCTGCTACAACTGGGGGTAACGACATCGCGCCACGCAATGGTTTGCGAGGCGCGCGCAGTTCCCCCAAGAAGTTGCAGTTCTCCGTGAACCGCCGTGTACTCCGGTCTCCGTGGTGAAGAAACCCAGATGAAACAGCCCGGCGTCCGCTACGCCGTGCGCGCCATCAACTCGGCCGGGGCCAGGCCGAGTAGTTCCTGCGCCGACATCCGCAGGCAGTTGCCGATGCCGTGCTCGACGATGGCGTCTTCCACGAGGCGCGCACCGAGAAAATAGCCGGCGCGTTCCGGGACAACGTAACGATCGACAGTGCGCGCGTCGTCACTCATCCCGCCGGAGAGCCAGCGGAGGCGCAGGCCGAGTGCGGCGCTGTCGAGTTCCTCGGAGACCGACCGGAACAGGACCGATTCCATCTCGCGCGTGCGCACATACTGCCGGCGCTGGAAGCCAAAATATTCCCACGGCGCGTGCCCCGGGCTGAGCAGTCGCGACGCCTGCACCGCGAGCCCTTCGTTGACGAGATGCTCGCGCAACGCCACGTGGCGTCCCGTCTCCCAGTACGAGTAGTACCCGCCCTGTTCGGCGATGAACTGCCGCATCGCGCTGCGGCTCTTGGGCGACGTGTAGCGCACCGCGTGCGCCAGTTCGTGCGAGAGCCACATCGGGAGCAGCTCGGGTTCCAGCCCCAGCCCGCGGGTGGTCGTGTTCGTCACGCCGGTGAAGTGCTCGAGGCAGACGAAGGCAATCCCCTTGCCGCCCACCACCAGCTCACCCGCGTTCGCGCCACCCACGCCCACCATCAGCACCACGTCCACACGTGAATCCAACTCAAACAGCGCGGCGCACTGCTCCTCGGCCGACCTGGCCAGCGCGGCGACATCGACGCGGTCGAGCATCGCTCTCAAGTCGTCGCGATCCGCGTAGACCGTTTCGCGCACGACATCGAGATAGTGCGGTCCGCTCGGATCGATGACGTAGTTGTGCCAGTACGCCTCGAGCAGGGGGCGATGGGTCTCGAAGTAGCGCTGGTAGGCCGCCACCGGATCGGTGCTTTGCAGGACCGTCAGGAAGTCCGGGACCAGATTGATGAGCATCGTCTGAAGTGGCGGCGCGTCGCGGTCAGGAGTTTTCGCAATCGTCGCGACGTGCGGCAAGATAGGACCGCACGTGAGTGCGAACAAGAGCACGGGTTACCAAACCATAGACGCATCGCAAGCCAAGTCGGTCACATCGGCCGATTTCGTTCGCATTTTGGCTTTCTTCACCACGGAGACACGGAGGGCACGGAGGTTTCACGGAGGCTACAACTTCTTGGAGGAACGACAGCGCGCCACGCAGGGTTTTGCGTGGCGCTCGCAGTTACGCCGAGAAGTTGTAGCCTCCGTGAAACCTCCGTGCCCTCCGTGTCTCCGTGGTGAAGTAGTTCAGCGTGGCGCCCCAGTCTCCACCCAAGACCGGAACTCAAGCCTGAACCGATCCACCGCAAACCGCTCGGCGTTCGCCCGGCACGCTGCGGCGTCGAACGCGATGGTCTCGAAGCGTCGCACTCCCTCCGCCAGCGCCGATGCCGTCTGCTCCCCGAAGAACATCCCGGTCATCCCCTCCACCACCGTCTCCCGCGCCCCACCCACCCCGTACGCGATCACCGGCGTCCCGCACGCTTGCGCTTCCACGGGGAGGATCCCGAAATCCTCGTCCGCCGCAAAGACAAACCCGCGCGCGCGCCGCAGGTACTCGCGCAGCACCGCACGCGGCTGCGCCCCCATGATCTGCACGTTCGCCCCCGCCGCCCGTCGCACGCGCTCCATCTCCGGCCCGTCGCCGATGATCACCAGCTTCCGGTGCGGCAGGTGCTTCGTGAACGCTTCCGCGATCATCGGCAGCTTCTTGTACGGCACCATTCGCGACGCGGCCAGGTAGAAGTCCGCTCGCTCGTCCCCGGGCGTGAAGTATGCCACGTCCACCGGCGGATAGATGACCGTCGCCTCGCGCCCATAACAGCGCTTGATGCGCTCGCCGATGTAGTGCGAAATCCCCGCATACGCCTGCGGCAACTGCGCCGCGCGATAATCGCCGCGCCGTATGTACTCGAGCATCGCGCGTGTCGCCGTGCCGGTGAGGCCGCGATGCAGCCCGGACTCCTCGAGGTACTGCTCCCGCAGATCCCACGCATAGCGCACGGGAGAGCAGCAATGCACCAGGTGCGTTGCGCCACTCGGTACATGCACGCGATGCGAAACGGCATGCGTGTTGGAGATGACGATGTCGTAGCCGCGCAGGTCGTACCCGCGCACCGCCATCGGCATCAGCGGCAGCAACAGGCGATATCGCTTCCCCACTCCCGGCAGCGACTGCATCCACGACGTCGTCACCGCCCGCCCTGTAAGCCCCAGCGCCTCGCGGTCGTTCGGCGCCATCACATCAACCAGCGCAAACAGGTCGGCGTCGGGATAGACCGCCAGCATTTCCTTCAGCACCAGCTCCGACCCGCCCAGCGTGGTCAGCCACTCGTGCACGATGGCGATGCGGGGTGTTCCGGTGCGCGCGGGCGGACTCATATTCATGGCAGCAAGTTTACGCACCCGCGGGTGCTCCCGCACGGAGGTCAATCGTGTTCAAGTCGCTTGCCCGATTCGCATTGGCCATCATGGGGATCATTCCCACGGCCATTCACGCCCAAGCGTTCGGTGCGTCCTTTGGCGGCTGGATGACCACCGGGGCCAAGGAAGGGAACGACCCGGCTACCGGATTCCGCCTCAGCGGTTCCTATGACCGGCCTTTTCAGGCGAACGCACGCTGGCGGATCGAGGGGGCCTTCGTGCAGGCGGGCTTCACGCGCGACTTTCCGTCAAAGCCCAACCGGCACGTGACCGAGAACTCGCTGGAACTCGCCGCGCACTGGATGTCCCCGGCGGTCGGCGTCGCTCGCGTCCGTGCCTTTCTGGGCCCAGTTCTCACCGTGGGCATCGGCTGCGGTACCGATGGGTCGAACGATGCCAACGGCCGCATTGCCTGCAACGGTGACGGGGGAGACGGAACCGCTCGGGTAGGCGTTGCGCTTGGGCTCCACGCCGAATGGGGAAGCGCGCGGCAATTCACCTTGTCCCTGCAGGGCCAGGGCAACACTGTTGCGGCGGCACGAGGAAAGGGACCGGCCATGTTCATGGGGTTCGGTATCCGCTTTCCGCGCTGACAACTCGACCCTCGGCCTAATGATTCCTTAA
>JAJZRK010000268.1 GCA_021802745.1 bacterium | reverse complement strand
TCAACGATCGAGTTCAGGACGTTCGTGAAGATCTTGAACTCGCGGGCCACCCGCATGTCGTAGACGTAGGCGCTGACGCCGTACGAGATGACGCCCGAGCGCACCTGGGAGTTCTCGAACGGTTCGATCATCCCGTGCTGCTCGGCCATCTCCGTGATCCAGCGGTCGTTCAGGATGCTCATCGCGCACGGTGGGTTGGGGGTTCGAGCGGAAATTACGCGGTGCGCACGGCGTATGGCTAGGCGCCTACGCCGCGGCGCGCACGCCAAGGGCAAGGCGCCTACGGCTCGACACGCACGCCGGCGCGCAGCAGCCAGCCGCGCACCGGAATGTCGGCGGGCGAGGGCGCGTCGTGGAAGTGCCCCGCCACGTAATCCACGCCGAGTTCGGCCAGCATGATGCGCGTGAGGGGGCGTGTCACCGCCAACTGCGGCACCCACAGGTCGGCGGTGTTGCCGCCGCCCGCCACCCACCGCTTGAGTTCGACGCCGGCGTCCAGCGTCCACTCGCCGCGATGCATGCGCGCGTCGGCAAAGCCGGCGGTGATCGTGGACGCATGGCGCAGGTTCGTGCCCGCCAAACTGACGGCGCTGGCATGCAGCAGCCAGCCGCCCGCTTCAAGGTCCGCCGCGCCCACGGGTAGGGCGTAGCTCCCGCGCAGCAGGGTGCGCGTCCCGCCGGTGATCGCTGCGCCGGCGCGCTTCGCTGGCGAGAAGGCCATCAGCGACGCGCCGAGGGCGAGTCGGCCATCGCCCAGCGGACGCGCGGCTTCGGCCCGCCCGCGCCACCGTAGGCCTGGGGCAATGGCGATCGTATGGAGCGACGGTGCTGCCTCGTCGTACGTGGCGTTCCACTCGGCGCCGGTTGCCGCCCCCCACGACCAGGCGCCCGCCGGCCGGGTGAAGAACAGCCCGCCGGATACCGAGGGTGCACTGCGCCGCCGGTACATCGCCGTGGGCAGGAGGTCCGGCGAAATGGGCACGCGACGGATGTCGTCATCCGCACCGTGGGCGTCGCGCGCCGGCAAAGCACCACCCACCGTGAACGACACGCCCGATGCGCCGAGCGGCTGCGTGAAGCGCACGTGAACGTCGGTGAATCCCCAGGCATGAAAGACATCATTGGCCGGCGTATCGGCGCGACTCGAGGCCCAGACAGTGGCCAGGTCGAGGCGTCCGCGAGCCAGCGGCAGTGACGTGCTGAGCGGCACCGTCATCTCGTAGAGGGTCAACGAGCGATCGCCGGCTCCCTCGAACCACGCCTCGCCGTACTCGCTTTCATTGCCCTCGGTGGCGAGGCCGGCTTCGGTAGGATCATCGCCGGCCACGGACAACGCCCCCGGCATCGGCACCACGGCAGCCAACGACGCCGACAGGCCGGCCTGGGCCAGCACGCTCGCGTCGAAGACGGCGTTGATGCCGGCGTCAACATCCAGGGCGCGGCGGAGCAGGCGATCGGCCTGCGGGGCGTCGCCGCTCTCGAGCGCGTCCATGGCCGCGGCCCACGCGAGAAAGGCATCAATGTTGGCGGCCGGGCGGTCGGCGAGGATGCGGCGTTCCGCCGAGGTGGGTTCAACCCCCAGCGCACGGAGGATGTCAAGCGCGAGCCGGCGCTCGATGTTGAACAGGTCGGCGAGCGGCCCGGTTTGCACGACGGTGGCGTCCACGCGCTTGCGCGCAAGATTCACCACGCGCGCCGTGAGCTGGAGCGTCGGCCCTGACTGCGCGGCGTCCACCACGACCACGTCGGACGCGCCAACGAAATGCCACGCACGCGGACGTCCTGCTTCGTCTGCTCCTCCCAGTGCGCGCTCGGCGATGATCGCCTGCGCCTGCATCCGCTCGACGAGCCGAAGCGCATGCACGCGCGCGAGGTCGGTGGCCAACAGGTCAGCGAGGCCGCCGCCGAGCCCGCGAATCGTCGCCCCCTCGGTGCGACCCGCAATCACGGCCACCGTCGCGCGACGCGGCGCGCCGACGGCGAGTTGGTTTTCCGCGGCGACCGCCTGCGCGACGGCGCGACGCGCCTGAGCCCGGCGCTGCTCGTATCGCCGAACGATCGCGGTTGGCGTTTGCGCCATCGCGGTCGTGGCGACGAGCAGGGAAAGGAGGACGAATCGCATGGAAGGCGGAAGGACTGCATGGATGCTAGTCGCTCGGCGCGCAAGGTGGAACCACGCGAAAGATCGCATGACAACGCATTCGCCAGATTCCCTGACAGTGATTCGGGTAAATCCTTATGCGCCTTCTATAGAAAACTGCGTTGACACTCCTCACGCACGATACCTAGTTTTCCATCTTATTGAGCGCTCGTGAATTCCTTCACGAAGGCGGACTTAAGGCATGGATCGCAACTACATACCCGTCCTGTTTCTGCTCGGGATCGCTGTGCTGACGGCGGTCGCCATCATCGGGCTTTCGCAACTCGTGATGCGCTTCCGGCCGACGCCGGTCAAGCAGCAGGCCTATGAATCCGGCATGCCGCCGCTCGGCGATGCCCGCGAACGGTTTTCGGTGAAGTTCTATATGGTCGCGATGCTCTTTATCGTGTTCGACATCGAAACCGTGTTCATGATCCCGTGGGCGGCGTACTATCGCCAGCTGTCGTGCACCGTGTCGCTCGTCAACGGCGCGTGTCCCGCGGGTCAGATCTCGTTCTTCGGGCTTGGCGAAATGCTGGTCTTCATGGCCATCCTGCTCGCCGGCTTCGTTTACATCTGGAAGAAGGGAGCCCTCCAATGGGATTGATTGACGCCCCGACCCCCAGCGTCGTCTCCGTGGACCCGGCGCACAGCGAGGGGTGGATGACCACCCGCCTCGATTTCCTCGTGAACTGGGGACGCGCCAACTCGCTGTGGCCGATGCCGTTCGGCACCGCCTGTTGCGCGATCGAGTTCATGGCCTCCGCGGCCTCGAAGTTCGACCTTGCGCGATTCGGAATGGAGCGCATGGGATTCTCGCCCCGCCAGGCTGACGTGTTGATCTGCGCGGGGCGCGTTCCGTTCAAGCTGGCGCCCGTGCTGCGCCGCATCTGGCAGCAGATGCCGCAGCCCAAGTGGGCCATCTCGATGGGCGCCTGCGCCTCCACCGGCGGGATGTTCGACAACTACGCCGTGGTGCAGGGCATTGACACGATCATTCCGGTGGACGTCTACGTGCCGGGCTGCCCGCCGCGCCCGGAGTCGCTCATCTACGCCATCATGATGCTGCAGAAGAAGGTCATGAAGGAGCGGATGTCATCCACGCCGCGCGAGGAGATGGTGCCCGACCCGCTGAGCCAGCTCTACATTCCGCCGTCGCGCATTGACAAGCTGTCGGAGCAGTTTGGCAACTCCGTCCCGCAGAACCGGAGCGGCCAGTGACCGACTTCATCGTGATCAAGGCGGGGAGCGCGCCCGACCTGCCGACGCCGACGACACCCCGCCATGTCCCGCATCGCGGCGGTGACGCAAACCCCTCGGCCGACGCGCTCACCGCGCGGTTCGGCAGCGACATCCAGCGCGTCGAGGTGGTGTGGGGCGAGACGAACGTCGTCGTCGCCATGGACAAGGCCCACGAGATCATCCGCTGGCTGCACGACGATCCGTCGCAGAGCTACGAATACCTGTCGGATGTCACCGCCGTCGAGTTTCGCGACCGCGCGTTGCCCATCGAGGTGATCTGGCACCTGCGCTCCATCAAGTACCGCCGCTTCCTGCGCCTCAAGGGGATCATCCCGAAGGGCGCGCCGCTCACGGCGCCGTCGGTCTACGACGTGTACAAGGGCGCCGATTGGCTCGAGCGCGAGTGCTACGACATGTTCGGCATCGTCTTCGCTGGGCACCCGGACCTGCGGCGCATCCTGCTGTGGGAGCAGTACGCCGAGGGCTTCCCGCTGCGCAAGGACTTCCCGCTGCGCGGGCGATTCTCCCGCGCCGAGCAGCTGCGCCAGGCGCTCGCCGCCAACCCCGAGGCGCGGTACTC
>JAJZRK010000267.1 GCA_021802745.1 bacterium | reverse complement strand
CGCGGGCAGCGCGGAACTCTCCGCGGAAGTCACGCTGCAGCCGCTCCGCCGGTTTCCGCTCGACGCGGCAATCATCTTCGCCGACATCATGACGCCGATGCCGGCACTCGGCGTCCCGGTGCGCTTCAGCCCCGGGCCGGTCATCGCCAATCCCGTGCGCACTGCGGCCGATGTGGATGCGCTGCGGCAGCCGGAACGCGATGCCATCGCCCCGCACCTGATGGAAGCACTCCGGCTCGTGCGCCGCGAACTCCCCGCCGACAAGGCCCTGCTCGGGTTCGCCGGTGCGCCGTGGACGCTGGCCGCGTACCTCGTGCAGGGCAAGGGCGCGCCGGGCTTCCCCGCCCTGCGCGCGCTCGCCGCGCGCGATCCCGGCCTGCTCGACGCGCTGCTCTCGCGCCTCACCGGTCTCGTCGTCGCGTACCTGCGCGAGCAGGTGGCCGCCGGTGCCGGCGCGGTGCAGCTCTTCGACACGTGGGCCGGCGTGCTGTCTCTCGCCCGCTGGTCGGAGCTCGTGCGGCCGCATCTCGTGCGCCTGCTCGCCGAGACGGCCTCGCTCGGCGTGCCGCGCATCCTGTTCGTGCAGGATGCCTCGCATCTCGTGCCGGGCTACGCATCGCTCGCTTCCGAGGCGATCGCCGTGGATTGGCGCGAAGACCTCGCCAGTCTGCGTGAGCTGGTTGGCCCCGAGCGCGGCCTGCAGGGCAACCTCGACCCGGCCTTTCTCCTCGCCGGCCCGGAGGCGACCCAGCGCGAGGCACGCGCCCTGCTGGCGCGCGTCCCCGCTCGCGGCCACGTCGTCAACCTCGGGCACGGCATCACGCCGGAGGCCCCCCTCGACAGCGTGCACGCCCTCATTGAGGTGGTGCACGCGGAGCGTTCGTCATGACCATTGCCCCCCACGGCGCGCGACCGGTGTCGCGCCACGCCACGGCGGACCTGCTGGCCCGGCACGACGTGTCGGGGCCGCGGTACACAAGCTACCCGACCGCCGTCGAGTTCCACGACGGTCTGACGGCCGACGACTACGCGCGTCGCCTGGCGGCGGCCGATGCGCTCGGCCCCGACGCGCCACTCTCGCTCTACGTGCACCTCCCGTTCTGCCAGGAACGGTGCCTGTTCTGCGGCTGTCACGTGATCATCACGAAGCATCGCGACGTGGCCGCGCCGTATCTCGAGCTGCTGAAGCGCGAGATCACGATGGTCGCCGAGCGGTTGCCGCATCGCCGCCGCTTCGCCCAGCTCCACCTCGGCGGCGGCACACCCACCTACTACGAACCGGCGCAGCTCACCGATCTGCTGCAGCACCTACTCGCCCATTTCGAGCCCCTCCCCGGCGCGGAACTCGCGATTGAGGTGGATCCGCGCGTCACGACCATCGCGCACCTCGACGCACTCGCCGACCTCGGCTTCAACCGCGTCTCGATGGGCGTGCAGGACCTGACGCCGGACGTGCAGGAGGCGATCGGACGCATTCAGACGCTTGAGCAGACGAAGCGGCTCATCGACCACGCCCGCACGCGCGGCTTCCGCGGCATCAACGTGGATCTCATCTACGGGCTGCCGCTGCAGACAGAGGAGACCTTCGAACAGACGGTGAACGCCGTGATCGGTCTCGGCGTGGACCGCGCGGCCGTCTACTCGTTCGCCTTTGTGCCGTGGGTGCGCGGTCACCAGAAGAAGCTCGAGGAGTCCGACTTTCCCGATGCGTCCACCAAGCTGCGGCTCTTCGCCCTCGCGCGCGAGCGGTTTCTCGAGGCGGGCTACGAGCCGATCGGAATGGATCACTTCGCGCGCCCCGATGACGAACTCGGGCGCGCCAAGCACGAGGGGCGCTTGCGGAGGAACTTCCAGGGCTACGCGGTCATTCCCGGCGACGACGTCATTGGACTGGGCATTTCGGCCATCGGCGACGTGCGGGGCGCGTACGTGCAGAACGAGAAGAAACTCTCGACGTACGAGGAATCGGTGCTCGCCGGGCAACTCCCGGTGGCGCGCGGCGTCGCCCGCGATGCCGACGACGACGTCCGCCGCACGGTGATCCACGAGTTGATGTGCAACTTCCAGCTCGACATTCCGCAGGTCGAGCGGCAGTTCGGCATCGCGTTCGCCTCGTATTTCGCCGAGGATCTGCGCCTCCTCGAGCCGCACGTGCGCGACGGGTTCGCCACCGTCTCGCCGACGCGCATCGCCGTGACGCCGGTGGGTGAGCTCATCGTGCGCAACATCGCGATGTGCTTTGACCGGTACATGCGCGAGAAGCACGCGGCCGACGCCAAGCCGGTGTTCAGCCGCACCGTGTGATGCGTCCGCACCTTGTGGTAATCGGCGGCGGCATCACGGGTCTCTCCGCCGCCTGGACCGCCGCGCGGCACGGCGCCGGGTTCTCCGATGGCTGTGATGTCACCGTCATCGAACGCGAAGCCGAGGCTGGCGGCAAGGCACGCACGCACCGCAACGGTGGCTGGCTCGCCGAGGGCGGGCCGGCCGGCTTTCTGTCCGGCCGGCCCGCGATCGAGCGGATCATCGCCGAAGCCGAACTCACCGACGAGGTCGTGACGGCCAACAAAGCGGCCGCGCATCGCTTCGTGTACTTCAACAGCGCCTTGCGCCGGGTGGTGCCGAATCCTGTCGGGCTCGTGACCGCCGGTCTGCTCGATGTGCGTGGCGCGCTGCGCCTGCTCGGCGAGCCCTTCGTGCCAACGCGCCGTTCCGGGCCGGAGGAGTCCGTCTGGGACTTCGCCGCGCGCCGCATTGGTGCGCAGGCCGCGGACCGGCTCGTGGCGCCGATGACACTGGGCATCTATGCCGGCGACGCTCACCAATTGTCGCTGCCGTCCGCCTTCCCGCGCATGGCGGCACTCGAGTCGGAGCACGGCTCGCTTGTGCGCGGCCTGATTGCGAAGCGCGGGCGGATGGCCACCGGCACGCTCACGTCATTTCGCGACGGCCTGCAGACGCTGCCGCGCGAACTCTCGCGCCGCGGCCGCTTCGCAACGCAGACTCGACGCGCGGTGCGCGCCCTCGCGCACGACGGGGCGCGCTGGTCAGTGTCCGTCGAAGGCGGTCCTGCACTGGTCGCCGATGCGGTGGTCATCGCCGTCGAGGCGTGGGCCGCCGCGCCGCTCCTCGACGGCGTCGCGCCGCCGTCGGCAGCCGCGTTGCGCCAGTTTGACTACCCGCCGGTGACCGTGGTGTCCCTCGGCTTTGCCCCGGGCGACGCCATCGGCGTGCCAAGCGGATTCGGCGTGCTGATCACGCGTGGGGAAGGGCTGCGCGCGCTCGGGAATCTGTGGGACTCGCAGTTCTTCCCCTCGCGCAGTCCGTCTGGTCATCTGCTCCTGCGGGCGATGCTGGGCGGCGCCGTCGATCGTGACGCGGGCACGCTGGACGACGAAGCGGCCGTTGCGCTCGTGCGCCGCGAGCTGGCCCGCCTCTACGGGACCGTCGCCGCGCCAGTTTTCCGCCACGTCGTGCGCTGGCCCCGCGCCATTCCCCAATACACGGTGGGTCACGCCGATCGTGTGCGGGCAGTTCGCGACGGCCTGCGCGCACACCCCGGACTCTTCATCGCGGGATCGGCGCTCGATGGCATCGCCTTTGCGGATGCCGCGGCATCCGGCGTGAACGCCGCCGAGGATGCGCTGCGCTGGTTGCGCGCCACACGCAGCTAGCGCGCGTCCTCGGCCCCTGATGCGCGACGGGGCCGCCAGTCGTGGCGGCCCCATCCATGTTCGCCCGCCTCAGTTCTCAGGCGGTGGCACTCGCGGGGCCTGCTGGCGCAGAGGCCGCTGCCCCTGGCGAAAACCGGTGCCCGGTGCGCCAGCGCCCGGGCCCATCCCCGGCCCCATCCCCTGTCCCATCCCCTGCCCCACCCCCGGCGGCATCATCGGGCCCGCGCCCGCGCCACGTCCAGCGGCCTGGCCCCGAAGCCCCTCGATCCGGCGTCGCATCTGTTCCTGCATCCCGA
>JAJZRK010000266.1 GCA_021802745.1 bacterium | reverse complement strand
AGCCGCGCCAGGCGCTCGTCGTGGTCGGGGTGCCGGTTCGGCAGCATGAACGTTTCGTACACGCCCGTGAACGGCTGGTATTGCGAGTCCTCGAGCAGGCTCGACGAGCGCACGGCCAGCGGCCACCGCACCTGGCGCAGGAAGGCGTCGAGGTCGGCCAGCACGTCGTCGGGCAGCCGGGCGGCGAGGAAGCGCCGGGCCAGCTCGGCGTCGTCGGTGCCGTGGAAGGCGATCTCGAGCAGGTCGTTGTCGGCGAGGAAGCGGTCGAAGACGTCGGTGCCAATGACCACGGCGGGCGGCACCCCCACCTGCACCCCCTCGAAGCGCCGGTTCACGCCGTACAACCCGACGAGCCGCCGCACGAAGGCCAGCCCGCGCGCCTTGCCGCCGATGGATCCGCCGCCGATGCGCGCGAAGAACGGCACCGACGCATCGAAGTACTCGCGGTCGAAGTCGCCGACCTGCAGCTGCGCCTGATCGGTGCGATACTCGGCGATCGCGGCGATGAGCTTCGTGCGGAGGTCCTCGGGCGACTGGTAGTCCGAGACGCGCTGCGTCCGCAGGCGGTGCGCCACGCCGAACTCGGCGCGCGCGGCGAGCCAGGTGGAGAAGTGGTTCCGCTCGCCGTGGTAGACGAGGCTCTCCGCCGGCACGGTGGCGACTTTCGCCTCGAGGCTGCGCAGGTCGTCGGCGCGACCCACCTCGCGGCCGTCGGGGAGGCGGAAGATGAAGTCGCCGAACGCGAAATGCTCGACGATGAAGCCGTGCAGCTCGTGCAGCATCGTCGGCGACCCCTTCAGCACGAACGGCAGGCCCTGCTCGGCCGCCTGCGCAAAGTATTCGGCGCGCCCCGACTGCATGAGCACCGGCACATCGGGGGCTTCCGCGCGGATCGCCCGCGCCAGCGCGAAGCCCGCGTCGCGCGCCACCGCCCCGCCCCGCGGAAACTCCACGTCGGTGATCACCCCGAGCACGAACTCGCGGTACCGCGACCACTGCGCCCACGCCTCCTCGTACGACGTGCAAAGCAGGATCTTGGGGCGCGCGCGCAGGCGCACGAGCTTGTGGGACAGGTTGGTCCCCTCGCCCAGCGCGTTCGCCGACTGGCGGATGATCTCGGTGTAGATGGTAGGGAGCAGCGACGAGTAGAATCGCATGCTGTCCTCCACCAGCAGCACCACCTGCACGCCCGTGGTCGAGGTGTCGTGCGCCACGTTCCGCTGGTCTTCCACGTAGTTGACCATCGCGAGCAGGATGCGGGCGTCGCCCTGCCACATGAAGCACCGGTCAATGCGCGACAGGTCGGCGCGCGACTCGAAGTCCTTGAACTCGCGATGGTCGTACGCCAGCACCAGCACCGGCACGTCGAGCCCCGCGTCCGCCAGCCGCTGCGCGAGCTGCGTGGCGTCCATGTCGCCGGGATTGATGGTCGTGATGACGAGGTTGAACTGGCGCTGGGCCTTGGCCTTGGCAATCGCCTCGGCGCCGCTGGCCACATGCGTGATGTGCGGTGTGTGGTGCGTGTCGAGGTCCACGAACTCGCTCATCACCAGCTCGTTCAGCCGGCCGTCTTCCTGCAGCGTGAAGGCGTCGTACAGGCTCGACACGAGCAGGATGTCCTGCACGCGGTACGGCATCAGGTCCTGGAACAGCTCGCTCGGCAGGGCCTGGTCCAGCGACGTCTCCGGCACTCGTTCGCTCACACGCGCGCTCCGCGTTCACTGTTCCCTTCCGCCATCGGCCATCCGCCATCAGCCATCAGCCATCAGCCATCAGCCGCCCCGCATCCGATGGCAGATGGCGGAAGGCAGATGGCCGATGACCACCCAAAGGTAAGAGCGCGAGGTGGCATCCGCCCACCCCGCGCTCGCTGACCGTCGTAGTGCGTTCGCGCGTCAGACCGCGCCCTGATCCATCATCGCATTTGCCACCTTGAGAAAGCCGGCGATGTTGGCGCCGTTCACCAGGTTGCCCGGCGAGCCGTAGGCCGCCGCGGCATCGCTCGACGCCTTGTAGATGCTCTTCATGATGGTGTGCAGCTTGGCATCCACTTCGTCGTGCGACCAGTTGTAGCGCATGCTGTTCTGCGACATTTCGAGCCCCGACACCGCCACGCCGCCCGCGTTGGCGGCCTTGCCGGGGGCGAACATCACGCCGCCCTTCTGGAACGCCTCCACCGCCTCCGGCGTGCTCGGCATGTTGGCCCCTTCGACCACCGCGATGCAGCCGTTCTGCACCAGTTCGGCCGCATCATGGCCATCGAGTTCGTTCTGCGTCGCGCACGGGAGCGCCACGTCCACCTTCACGCCCCACGGCCGCTTGCCGGCATGGAACGTCGCACCCTTGAACTTGTCGGCGTACGGGGCGACCACGTCCTGCCCCGACGAACGCAGCTTGAGCATGAACTCCCACTTCTCGCCGGCGATGCCGTCGGGATCGTGCACGAAGCCGTCGGGCCCGGAGATCGTCACGACCTTGCCGCCCAGGTCACCGACCTTCTTGACCGCGCCCCACGCCACGTTGCCGAAGCCGGAGACCGCCACGACCTTGCCCTGGAAGTCGGTGCCCTTGGACGCCAGCATCTCCTGCGCGAAGTAGACGGCGCCGAAGCCGGTCGCCTCGGGACGAATGAGCGACCCGCCCCAGTTGAGCCCCTTGCCGGTCAGCACGCCGGTGAACTCGTTCTTCAGGCGCTTGTACTGGCCGAACAGGAAGCCGATCTCGCGGCCGCCCACGCCGATGTCGCCCGCCGGCACGTCGGTGTTGGCGCCGATGTGGCGGAAGAGCTCCGTCATGAAGCTCTGGCAGAAGTGCATCACTTCCGTGTCGCTCTTCCCCTTCGGGTCGAAGTCGCTGCCGCCCTTGCCGCCGCCCATCGGCAGCGTGGTGAGCGAATTCTTGAAGACCTGCTCGAAGGCGAGGAACTTCAGGATGCCGAGGTTCACCGAGGGGTGGAAGCGCAGGCCGCCCTTGTACGGGCCGATGGCGCTGTTCATCTCGATGCGGAAGCCGCGGTTGATCTGGATCTCGCCATGGTCATCCACCCACGGCACGCGGAACAGGATCACGCGCTCCGGCTCGATCATCCGCTCCATGATGTGCGCGGCTTTGTACTCCGGATGCTGGTCGAGCACGAGGCTCAGCGAGTCAACGACTTCATGCACGGCCTGATGGAACTCGGGCTCGGCGGGATTCTGCGCGACAACCTTTTCCATCAGGGCCGTCACGTAGGCCTTGCCGGTCAGGTTCTTGAGCTGGGTGTGCGAGCGCGCGTCGCGCGCGGGTATGGCGGTCATGTGGTCCGCTTCCTGTTATGAAGAGCTCCGAAGAGCGCGGTGGTGACTTGTGCACTGCTGCGACTGCCTTGGAGAATACCCCTTTGGGCAGCCGAACGGCGACAGGGAAGTTGCCATCCCCGTATAAGGTAAAGTCGGGCGCGGATGGTCCAAGGCTGCCGCCGGTCATTCCGTGCGGCTCGTCCGCCTCCCTACCGGCGAGCTGGCCTTCTTCATCACGGAGACACGGAGGACACGGAGTGGCACGGAGGCAGCCACGGCTGGGGGTGACGACAGCGCGCCACGGACTTTCCCTCGTGGCGCGCTCTGTTCCCCCAACGGGTTGCCGTCTCGGTGCCCCTCCGCGTTCTCCGTGTCTCCGTGTTGAAAAAGGTCCGCCGCCGCACAACAGAGTCCTGCGCTGGAACGGGGGCTTTCTTCATCACGGAGCCACGGAGGACACGGAGTGGCACGGAGGCAGCCACGGCTGGGGGTGACGACAGCGCGCCACGGACTTGCTCGCGTGGCGCGCGCTGTTCCCCCAACGAGTTGCCGTCTCCGTGCCGCTCCGTGTTCTCCGTGGCTCCGTGATGAAAAAGCCCCGCGCGCCGCTCCGTGATGAAAAAGCCCCGCGCGCCGCTCCGTGATGAAAAAGCCCCGCGCGCCGCTCCGTGATGAAAAAGCCCCGCGCGCCGCTCCGTGATGAAAAAG
>JAJZRK010000020.1 GCA_021802745.1 bacterium | reverse complement strand
GGCCGTATAGCTGCTCTGTCTTTTCGGCGATGGCCTCGCGCAGGGGGAGCAGCCCCGGCATCGGCGCGTACTGGTTCTTTCCGTCGCGCACCGCGCGCGCCAGCACCTCGGCCAGCGCCTCGGGGATGTCGAAATCGGGAAAGCCCTGGCCGAGGTTCACCGCGCCGCTGTCGGCGGCAAGCTGCGACATCACGGTGAAGATCGTGGTGCCGACGGCGGGAAGGCGGGAGCTGATCGCTGGCATCGGTTCGTCGTCGCGCCTGCTCAGTGTACTTGACGGTTCATCAGCGAGTTCTCGTCGGCATGAGGGTGTGCCTCGCCGTGCGCTACAGCGCGATCATCTGCGTGAACTTCACCACCAGGCTCCGCCCCGGCATCACGTGCGCATCGGGCGCCGTCAGGCGCTGCTCGTTGTAGACGATGAACAGGTCGCTCAGCGGGTGGTGGATCAAATTGAAGCGCACGTTGGCGTTGAACAGGTGACTGCGCGGATCGTATTGCGCCAGGGCGTCGAGGAACATGTTGGTCGTGAACGAGTAGTTCGTGCGACCGGTCAGCAGGGTGACGTCGAACGCCTCCACGGGCTGGGCGAGCGTGATGCGCGATTGCTGCACCCCGGCCTGCAGCTTGAGGCGGAAATCGGGACGCATGATGAGGGTGGCGTGCACCGTGCGCTGGTGCCCCGTCCACAGGCCGCCGGTCGTCCCGGTAAGCTGCAGGGACACCGGCCGGCTGAGATCGCTGGTCCACTTGAGCATCCACTCGTTCCACGCATAGCCGCCGGCGGCGATGGGCGCCGCGTTGGCATTGGCGCGGTTCAGCCGGAACGGCGTCGTGATGTACTCGTAGCGCGGATTGACGGACAGCTCGGTGTAGGCGCCGCTGTTGAAGAAGAACGTGTTGCCGCTGTGCAGGGTCTTCCCGATCGTACGGCCGTCCAGCGCCTCATAGTAGTTCCACGTGACGTGCGGATGCACCTCGCGGATGCCGTGCGCGCGCAGCCAAGCCGAGCGCGGCCGAATGCCGGTGTCGAGCATCCATTTCCGCACGTCGCGCCGCTTGTAGTAGCCGAGGTCGTCCTGAAACCCGTCGCCGAGCGTGAGGGTGGCCGCCTTGCCGTGGAAGAACCGCCCTTCGTAGTTGAGCGACGTGCGCCACGCGTACTGCCCGCCCTCCTGTCCCGGCGTGCGCGTGAGAACGGCGAACGAGTTCCAGTCCACCGTGCCGTGGAAGCGGACGTTCGCGTCGAATCCGCCGACGCGATTCCAGTTGCCCGCGTCGGCCCCCTCGCGGCTCATCGCGATGACGCCGATGTCGGTGCCATCGCCGATGTTGCGCCGCAGACGCAGCGTCGAGTAGGTGCTGGCCGGAACGCCGGGGAGGTCGGCGGTGCGCATGGCCATCGCGCCAATGCCCAGCCCGTCCGCCATGCCGGTGACCCGCAGGCCGCCGGGGATGGTGATGGGCGTGCCCGTCGGCGTGAGCCCGATGCGGCGGCTGAAGAAGAGGAGCAGGTCCTCGTCGGGGGTGGGCGGCGCCTGCACGCGGTTGTTGCGCGCCGCGTCGCCAACGTAGAACACCCCCGAGTTCTCGAGGAAGAACTCGCGCTTCTCCGGGAAGAACTGCGAGAACTGCGACAGGTTCACCTGCTGCTCGTCGGCCTCGACCTGCGCGAAGTCGGGGTTGACCGTGGCGTCCAGCGTAAGCCCCGGCGTGACGCGCGCCTTGAGGTCGAGGCCGGCGTCGCCCGAGCTGCCAAACTCGGTGCCGCCGGTCGGGCGCACCGAGCGGGCGAGCGCATACGGCTTGACGCGCAGGTCGCGCGATGCGCCGTCGGGCTGCAGCCCCTCGAGGGTTCCGGCGAGCGACAGGCGCGTCAGCGAGTACTCGCGCGGAATCGGCGCCCAGAAGTCAATTTCGTTCTTCCGGCGGATCCGCCGCGAGAAATTGATGCCCCAGGGTTGCCCCGCCCTGGCTTCGAAGCGGAGCGCGCGAAACGGGATGGCCATCTCGACGACCCAACCGTCGGCTGCGCGACGCGTCTCCACCGTCCAGACGGCGTCCCAGTTGGTGTTGATCTCCCGTCCCTCATTCGCCACTTGCCGGTCGGCGCGCGCCCCCTCGACGTTCGTCAGGAATGCGTACCCATTGCGCCGGTCGCGGAAGGTGTCGAGGATGACCTCGAAGTCGTCCTGGTTCTCCTCCTTGAAGTCCTTCTTGATGTCGTTGACCACAAGCTTCCGCGGCTCGTGATCGTGCAGGTAGGCCCCGATGTACAGGGTGGTCGCGTCGTACACGACGCGCACCTCCGTCAGCTCGCTCGCCGCCGCACCCGTGGACGGCTCGCTCTGCACGAAGTCGCGCACCGCCGGCGCCCGGCCCCATGCCTCCTCGCTGAGGTCGCCGTCCACCGTCATGGCTGCCACGGCGCGCACGGCCGTGACCACCGGCGTCGTGCGTTTCAGCGGAGCCAACGAGTCGGGCGTCGTGCCCGGGAGCACGATCGAGGACAACAGGGCGATCACGGCGATGGAAGGCATGCAGGCTCTCAGGGAATCTGGCGGTGGGGGCCACGGCCGGTGCAGGGACTGCGAAATGACTCGAAAGCTAATCGCGGTCGCAAGCACCCCGTGGACGAGCGTGCTAGGTCGCCCGGAGAATGGAGAGATAGGCCCGCCACGGCCCCACGGCGTCCGTGTACTGCCGCGCCATCACGCGCACCACCTGGTGCACGTGCGAAAGATCGTGTGCCACCCACGTGGCGAGGTGCTGGCCAAGCGTCACCTCGCCGAACTCCGGGTGCCGACCGCGACGTGCCAGGTCCGAGTCGGTGAGGCCGAGCGCCAGCAGCTGCGCGAGGCTCTCGGCGCGCAGGTGCGCGAAGGTGCCAAGCAAGTCGCCGAGAGTCAGCCCCTGCGACGCGGCGCGCATCGCCTCGCGGTCGAAGGGTGGAAATGGCGCCGACGCGCCGTGTCGCATGATGTGCATGACGCGCGGCATCCAGTCGGTGCGCTCGCCATGGATGAGGTGGCCGACGACCTCATACGGACTCCAGCTTCCCTCCCCCTCATGGGCGTCGGTCCACGCCGCGGGCAGGTCATTGAGCAGCGCGCGCAGCACCGCGGGGGTGTTGCGCAGCACGGGGACGGCGTCATTCAGGCGGTAGTCCATCACCGGCGCCTCCAATTCGTCGGGTATCGCCCTGCGGACGGGGTGGCGCGGGTTGCCACGTGGCCCGGCAGCCTATCGCGCCTTCGGCGCCGCGCGTCGCCACCACCTTGTTGGTGGTGCCGCTGCCGCCCACCGACTGCAGCCGATTGCTGGCGTCGAAACGCAGCACCATCGGGTAGCCCGGCCCCTTCAGCCGCGCCGAGTCGCCGCCGAGCGTCGTGAACCCGGTGAAGCTGAGATTGCCGGCCGGGCCGAGTGCGGGGAGTGAATCCACCGCGCCGCTCTTGCCGAGGGCGGCGAGCACCTCGGTGGGGCCGTAAACGAACGTCGGCCAGTTGACCAATGCCCCCTTGGCCGCGAAGGCGCGGCGCTGCACGCTGTCGGCGAAGACCAGTTCGCGGATCACCGAATCGCCGCTGAGCGAAAAGCGATACTCGCTCACCAGTCCAGGCGCCGGCGAGCCGTCGGGCTGCAGGCGCTTGAGCGTGGCGACGGCGGGCCGCCCATCCTTGCCGAGCGTCATCGCGTACGCGATGCGCACGACGGCCGGCCCGTTTCGCTGCACCATTTCGCCGGTGATGCCGGTGGCGGTGCGCGTGTATTGCTCGATGGCGAGCGTGTCCTTGCCGAGCCGGTAGGTGAGCGAAGCCGACTGGGCCGCGAGCGTTGCGGGGACGACGGCGAGCAGGAGAGCGAAGGGGCGCATGGGGAGGCGGATGAGGGAATGCCGGCGCGGCGTCGGTCAACCGGAAGTGCGATCTGCCAATGCTATCACTTCAGTGTCGGCCGGGCCATCGCCCACGGTGCGGACGGGGCGGCATCATTCGAGGTACACGACCACGAACGGCACCCCCATCACCTCGTGAAAATCCACCTCCCACGCGCCGCCGCGGCAAGTGGGTAGTGCGGCGCACGCGTCACCGCTGCCTCCAGCTTCCCTTGCAGCTGGCCGAAGAAGGGCGACTCGTCCGATTCTCCGATCACGAGAACGAGGCCGAACGGCGTGCGGCCGCGGTCGCTCGACACGCCCGATGCGCCGGAGACGTGGAAACGATGCCCTCATCCATCTATTTTTCGGTGTCGCCCCACGCGAACTTCCCCGCAATGAACACGCCCCTGCCGCTCCTCGCCGTCCTGCTCGCGCTTGTCGTTCTGCCTGCCGGCGCCGCCACGGCGCAGAATGCCCCTCCCGTCGCACGCCCCACCTGGACCGGCTCCTTCGGCGCCGGCCTCGCCGTCACGAGCGGGAACACGAACACCTCCAACTGGAACCTGTCGTTCAAGGCCAGGCAGGACCGGCGCACCGGGATGATCTTCTCGGCCGACGGCCTCGTCATCCGCGGGACGAAGAACGGCAAGCCGAGCACCGACAACACGGTGTTCAACACGCGCCTGGAGCGCCGCTTCGCCGACAAGTCGTACGTCTTCGGGCAGATGGCGTACCTGCGCGACACCTTCAAGTCCATCGAGTATTTCGTTGCGCCCACCGCCGGGCTGAGCTACAAGTTCTACAACACCGCCGGCGGCAGCTTCGCCGTGGACGCCAGCGCCGGCGCGTCGTGGGAGAGCACCCCGGGCAAGCCGGTGAAGAGCCACTCCGCCGTGGCTTTCGGCGAGCGGTTCACCCGGTCGCTCTCGAAGACCGCCTCGCTGACCCACGGCTTCGCCGGTAATGTGGTGGCCAACGACGTGAGCAACGGCCTCTACTCGACGAGCGTCGGCGTCGCGGCCTCGGTGACGAACCGCACCCAGATGAAGGTCGAGGTGCTCAACACCTACCGCACCACCCCGCCCACCGCGTCCATCGAGAAGAGCGACGTGTCAACGCTGATGTCGTTCGTCTTCAAGTTCTAGCGCGGGGCGTCTCGCGTCCCTGAAGGGACGCTCAGCTGATCCAGGTGCCGAGCATCGCGCCCAGCACGGCAAAGACGAGCGCGAGCATCGCCGCCACGCCGAGCCCGCCGGCGCATAGGCGCACGGCGAGCCACGTCAGCTCCTCAGCCACACCCATCTCCGTCGTGGCGCGCAGGCGGCGTTCGGCCGCGGCCCACACGCCATACGTCGTGAAGCAGAGCCCGGCGCTCACCAGCACCACCCACAGTCGCGGCCGCGCCCACCAGGCACACCCCGCTACCGCCGCGCCGCAGAGCGCGTCGAGCACGAGGCGGCTCGGCGGACTCGCGAGCGCGCGTGCCCGCAGGAACTCCGGGAGTGTCTGCTGTGGTCCCGCCTCCTGCAACTCCATGGCCCCTTCCGTGCAGCTCCTACCAGACCTTCACACGGTCCTTCGGCTCGAGGAACAGCTTCTGCCCCGCCTTGATGGACGGGAAGGCCGCGTACCACGCGTCGAGATTGCGCACCGACGCCGCGCGGTACTCCTCGGGGGCGTGGCCGTCGGTGGCGATCTGCGCGCGCAGCGCCTCCTCGCGCGTCTTCGTGCGCCAGCTCTGGCCGAAGCTGATGAAGAACTCCTGCTCTCCCGTAAACTGCTTGTACGCGGACGCTGGCGTGCCGGCGAGTGACGAGCGCCACGCGTCGTACGACGCCGCAAGTCCCGCCACGTCGGCGATGTTCTCGCTCAACGTCTGGTGCCCGTTCACGTGCACGTCGGGGAAGGGTTGGTACGCGTCGTACTGCTTCGCCAGCGCCTCGCCCGCCGTCTTGAAGTGCGCGAGGTCTTCGGCCGTCCACCAATTCGCGATGCGTCCCTCGGCGTCGAACTGGCTCCCCATGTCGTCGAACGAGTGGCTGATCTCGTGGCCGATCACCGCGCCCATCGAGCCGTAGTTGTATGCCGCACTCGCCTGCGCGTCGAAGAACGGCGGCTGCAGGATGGCCGCGGGGAAGTTGAGCGCGTTCTGCAGGGGAAGGTTCACCGCGTTCACCGTCTGCGGCGTCATCCACCACTCCCCCTTGTCCACCGGCTTCGCCAGTTTGCCCACCTGCCACCGATACTCGAACAGGTCGGCGCGCTGGATGTTGCCGAGCGCATCGTCCTTGCTGATGGTGAGCGTCGCGTAGTCGCGCCACGTCTCGGGGTAGCCGACCCCCACGCGCAGGCTGGCGAGCTTCTCCTTCGCCTTCGCCTTGGTGGCGGGGGTCATCCAGGTGAGCGCGTCAATGCGCACGCCAAACGCCTTCACGATGTCGGCGACCATCGCCTGCACCTTCGCCTTCGTCTCCGCCGGGAAATGGCGGTCCACGTACGCCTTGCCTACGGCGTCGCCGAGCGCGCTGCTCGTCAGGTCCACGCCGCGCTGCCAGCGCGCGCGCATTTGCGGGGTGCCGCTCAGCGTCTTGCCGTAGAAGGCGAACCGCTGCTCGACGAACGCCTTCGGCAGGAAGCCCCCCGTCTCATTGAGGCGATGGAAGGCGAGCCAGTCCTTCCACGCGTCGAGCGGCTCGCTGGCGACGAGCTTCGCCAGGCCGGCCGTCGCCTTCGGGTGCCAGATGATGAAGGCGGGTGCGTCGGCCAGCCCGGCCGCGTTCACGAACGCCGTCCAGTCGAGCCCGGGCGCCCTGGTGGCAAGTTCCGTGGCCTTCCAGGTCTTCGGTGCCTTCACGTCCTGCGACTCCACGCGCGTGGCGTGCGCCCGCGCGATCTTCGTCTCGAGGTCGAAGACGCGCTTGGCGTGCGCCGCCGCATCGCTGAAGCCGGCCAGCGTGAACATCGCCTCGACATGCCCCTGGTACGCCGTGCGCAGCTTGGCCATCGCCGGCTCCGGCGACACATAGTAGTCGCGATCGGGCAGCCCGAGCCCGCCCTGCAGCAGGTACGGCAGGTTGCGCGACGGGTCGTCGAGTCCCTGCGTGACGAACAGCCCGAACAGGTGCTCGGTGTAGAAGTTCGTCGAGTTCAGCGGATCCACATCGGCGCGCAGCGTGCGCCCGATGGCCGCGGCGAGCGCGGCCTTGTCGGCGATGGCCGCGATGCTGTCGAGCTGCGGCTTGATCGCGGTGAGGCCCTTCCCCTCGATCGCCGTCGTGTCCATGTAGGCCGCGTAGAAGTCGCCGATCTTGGCGTAGTCGGCGTTCTTCGCGTCCTTGGTGGCCGCCAGGTCCTGAATGAGCTTCTGCGTCTGCTCGGTGGTCTCGTCGTACACCACCGACCACGGCCCCACCGACGCCTTGTCGGCCGGAATTTCGGTGGCCTTCTGCCAGCCGCCGTTCGTATAGCCGTTGAAGTCGTCACCCGGCGCGACGGTGGTGTCCATGCCGACGAGGTCAATGCCGTGGGCCGACTCGGCCTTGGGGCCGTAGCAGGCGGAACTCGCGGCGAGCACAAACGCGACCACGGCGGTCGCGGCAAGACGGCGGCGCATTGGCGATTCCTCAGCAAGGGGCATCCCCTACGTTGCACGGAACGGCCCGCGGCGACAAGCGGACCGCGTGGCGGCCCGCCCGGGCGCGCCCCCTACGGGTCCTTCACCACCGGCTTCGGATACGCCGGCCCGAGCGCGGCGATGTACTCGCCAAACAGCGCCTTCGTCCCCTCGAACTCCTTCTTCACGAGGGCGCGATAATCGGCGCGCGTGGCAAAATCATAGAGCAGCGCCGCCATCGCCTGCGCATCCACCACGAACCCGGCATGCCCCACGGGGCCAAGCGCGTCGGCCAGCATCTCGTAGGTGTGGTACGTGCCGGTGGATGAGTACGCCGAGAAGCCGGCGCCGGGGATGTCGCGCGACACGGTCCCCGTCTCCTCGAACCCCTGCGGCTTGCCCGGCAGCTCTTCCACCTTGCCGCCGCCGTATTTCTTGAGATAGGCGAAGGCCAGCTCGTTGATGGTGGACGCCGACACGCCGTCGCGCGCGCCCGACGTGCCCTCGATCTTCACCTTGGTCCCCGTGGCCAGCGCCGCGGCCCGCGCCGCATTGTCCACCATGTCGCGCACCTGCGTCAGGTACACCTCGTCGGGATACCGGATGTAGAACTCGGCGACGGCGCGGTCGGGCACGACGTTCGGCGCCTTCCCCCCTTCGGTGATGATCCCCTGAATCCGCGCCTCCGGGCGCATCACGCGGCGAATGGCGTCAATGTTGTTGAACAGCTCGATGACGCCGGTCAGCGCGTCGCGCCCGTCCCACGGCAGCATCTGGTGCGCCGGCGCCCCGCTGAAGGTGTAGCGCACGGCATCAATGTTCAGGCAGCACGAGCCAAAGCCGGGCGCCGGCCGTTGCGTGGCCGTGCTCGAGTGCGAGCGCACGATGATGTCGGCGCCGTTGAACACACCGGCCGCGTGCATCTGCGCCTTCGACGCGGGCGGCATCATCTCCTCGGCGGGCGTGCCATACACCGTCACGGTGCCTGGCGTCTTCGTGCGTGTGAGGAACTCCGCGGTCGCGATGGCCGCCGCCATGCCCACGGGGCCCTGCGCGCTGTGCTGGTCGCCGTGGAAGTCGCCCTTGGTCCCACGCAGGGCGTCGTACTCGAGGATCACGCCGAGGTTGGGCCCGGCGGTCCCCTTCGTGTAGCGCGCCACGAACGCGGTGGGGAGCCCCGCGACGCCCAGCTGCACGTCGAAGTCGTGCGCCTTCAAGTACTCGGTGAGGATGCGCACCGAGCGTTCCTCCTTGAAGCCCACCTCGGGATGCCGCGTGATGTCGTCGGCCATCGCCAGGAGCTCGCTCTCCATCAGCGCCTTGGCGCGCGCGGCCACCGCGTCACGCGCGGGGTTCGGCGCCGCAAGCCGCGCCACGAGCGCCGGCACGCCCAGCTGCGCCTGCAGCTCCGACATCTTGCGCAGCACATCCTTGGCGGCGGCGCGTTCGGTGGGCGTGTCCTGCGCCGAGAGCGCGGCGAGGGGAATGAACGCGGCGCAGCTCGCCGCGAGAACCAGGCGACCGACAGTGCGAGGCGGCTTCACGTGGGGCTCCATGAGGAACGGACGCCTCAAGTCTACGCCGTCACGCGGCGACGTCAAACGGGACCCTCACGTGACCCCCGATCGTGGCGCCTGGCTCCCCGCCGCCGCATGTTTTGTCGTCTGCCATGGGGACTTCATCCGCCGAGGGCCACGAACGTGCGTATCAGCGACATGAACTGGATGCAGGTGGAGGAGTACCTGGCGCGCGACGATCGCGCCGTCCTCCCGCTCGGCAGCACCGAGCAGCACAGCCACCTGCGGCTCACGGTGGACGCCATTCTCCCCGAGCGCGTGGCCGCCGAAGCCGCCGAGCCACTCGGCGTGCCGGTCTTCCCCGTGCTTCCATACGGGGTCACGCCCTACTTTCGCGAGTTTCCCGGCTCCATTTCGCTGAAGGTGGAAACGCACCTGCACGTGGTGCGCGACATTCTCGACAGCATGGCGCACAGCGGCTTTCGCCGCATCCTGATCGTCAACGGACACGGCGGCAACGGCGCCGTGCAGCAGTTCGCGCAGGAGTGGGGCGCCGACCACCCCGCCTGCCGCGTCCTCTTCCACAACTGGTGGAACGCGCCGCGCACCTGGGCCAAGGTGCAGGAGATCGACCCGGTGGCGTCGCACGGCTCGTGGATGGAGAACTTCCCCTGGACGCGCCTCGCCGGCGTGGCGATGCCGGCTGCGCAGCGGCCGATGGTGGACCTCGCGCGCGTGCGCGCCCTCGACCCGGGTTCCCTGCGCAAGTACCTCGGCGACGGCAACTATGGCGGCTTCTATCAGCGGCCGGACGAGGAGCTGCTCGCCCTCTGGCAGGTGGCCGTTGAAGAAACCCGCGCCCTGCTCACGGGGTCGTGGGGCGATCCCGCCTAGCCAACGAGACGACCATGCGATGCCTCTTTTGGGGTGCGGGTGCGATCGGCGGCACGATGGGCGCGCACCTCGCGCGCGCCGGCCACGACGTGACCCTCGTGGATGTCGTCGCGGAGCACGTCGCGGCGATCAACCGCGACGGCCTGCGCCTAACGGGCCCGGTTGCAGAGTTCACGCAGCGGCTCCCCGCCTTCACGCCCGACACGGTGGCTGGCACGTGGGACACCATCGTGCTCGCCACCAAGGCGCAGCACACCGAAATCGCCGCGCGGGCACTCCTCCCGCACCTCAGCCCCACGGGGTGCGTGGTCTCCGCGCAGAACGGCCTCAACGAACTCGCCATCGCGCGCATCGTCGGCGCCGAGCGCACGGTCGGCGCCTTCGTGAACTTCGGCGCCGACTACCTGGAGCCGGGCGTCATACTCCACGGCAGCCGTGCCGCGGTCGTGCTCGGCGAGACGGACGGCCGCGACACGCCGCGCGTCCGCGACATTCACCGCGCCTGGCTCGACTTCGACGATCGCGCCATCATCACGCCCAACATCTGGGGCTTCCTGTGGGGCAAGGAAGCGTACGGCGCCATGCTCTTCGCCACTGCGCTGACTAACGAGTCCATCGCCGACGCGCTCGCCATGCCGGCGTATCGCGGCGTGTACATCGCGCTGGCCCGGGAGATTCTCGCCGTCGCCACGGCTCGCGGCATCACCACCGAGGGGTTTGACGGGTTCGATCCGTCCGCCTACCTCCCCGACGCACCGCGCGACGCCGCCGTGCGCTCGCTCGACGCGCTGGTGGCGCACAACCGGCGCTCGGCCAAGACGCACAGCGGCATCTGGCGCGACCTCGCCGTGCGCAGGCGGCGCACCGAGGTGGATGCCCAGCTGGGCCTCGTGGTCTCGCTCGGCGCGGAGGCGGGCGTGCCGACGCCGCTGACGGCCCGCCTCGTCGCCCTCATTCACGACATCGAGAACGGCGTGCGGCTGCAGTCGCTCGACACGCTCGATGCGCTCGCCGCACTTCTCACCACCACGAGCAGCAGATGAACGCGGACTTCACGGGCAAGACCGTCATCGTCACCGGCGCCGCGCACGGCTTCGGGCGCGCCATCAGCCTGGCCTTCGCGCGCCGCGGCGCGCACGTCTGGGCTTGTGACGTGCTCAGTGACGAACTCCCTGAAACGCAGCGGCTCTGCCGCGAGACGCACGGCGCATGCACCACGCGCACCGTGGACGTGCGCGACAAGCGCGCCGTGGACGCGTTCGTCGCCGAGGCGGTCGCGGCGGGGGGCGTGCACATCCTCGTGAACAACGCGGGAGGCGTGCTCGGACAGGTCGGACGGCCGCTCGAGGAGATCACGCCGGCCGAATGGCAGTCCATCTTCGACGTCAACGTCACCGGGGCATTCTACATGGCGCAGGCCGTCGCCCCGGCCATGAAGGCCCAGCGCTACGGCCGCATCGTGAACATCTCGAGCGGCGCTGGACTCGGCATCAGTCTCACGGGCATCCAGGCATACGCGTCGGCCAAGGCCGCGCAGATCGGGCTCACCCGCCAGCTCGCGCACGAGCTGGGGCCGTGGGGCATCACGGTCAACAACATCGCGCCGGGCTTCGTGCGGGCCAACCCGTCCACCGAGCGCCAGTGGGATTCTTACGGCGAAGAAGGCCAGCGCGCACTCATTGAACGGATCGCGCTCAAGCGGCTCGGCACGCCCGAAGACATCGCCAGCGGCGTGCTCTTCTTCGCCTCCGATGCGGCAAACTGGATCAGCGGGCAGGTGCTCTCCATAGACGGCGGCCGATAGATGACCAACGCACGGGTGCTGGCGCACCTCGAGGCGCGCCACGATGACATTCTCGGCCAACTGGTCGAGTTCGCCTCCATTCCCAGCGTAAGCACCGACCCCGCGCACGCCGCCGACATGACGGCGGCCGCGCAGTGGGTCGCCACGCAGCTCGCCGCTGCCGGCCCGCTCGCGGTGCGCACCATCGCCACCGCCCGCAACCCGGTGATCTACGGCGAATGGCTCGGCGCCCCGGGCAAGCTGACGGTGCTGGTCTACGGCCACTACGACGTGCAGCCGCCCGACCCGCTCGACAAATGGCAGACGCCGCCGTTCACACCCACGGTGCGCGACGGCCGCCTGTACGCGCGCGGCGTCTCCGACGACAAGGGGCCGGTGCTGATCCCCATCAAGGTGGCCGAGGCATTCTTTGCGGTGGCGCACGCGCTGCCGATCAACGTGAAGTTCATGATCGAAGGCGAGGAGGAGATTGGCAGTCCGTCGCTCGACGGCTTCATCGCCGCACACAAGGAACTGCTGAAGGCCGACCTCGTCATCTCCGCCGACGGCGCCATGTGGCGCCCCACTGAACCGTCGCTGACGGTGGCGAGCCGCGGGCTCGCCGGGCTCAACTTCACGCTGACCGCCGCCGGCAAGGACCTGCATTCGGGGCGCCACGGCGGAAGCGTCGCGAATCCCCTGCACGCGATGGCGCAGCTCGTCGCCTCGCTGCATACCCCCGACGGGCGCATCGCCGTGGACGGCTTCTACGACCGCGTGCGCGAGCTCAGCGCCGCCGAGCGCGCCGCCATCGCCGCCATTCCATTTGACGAAGCGACGTACCTCGCGCAGGTCGGCGCCCCGGCGGGCTTCGGCGAGGCGGGCTACACCCTGCTCGAACGCCAGTGGACCCGCCCCACGCTCGAGATCAACGGCATGTGGGGCGGCTACCAGGGCCCGGGGCAGAAGACCGTCATCCCCTGCGAGGCGCACGCCAAGATCACCTGTCGTCTCGTGCCCGACCAGGATCCCGACGAGATTGTCGCGCTCATCACGCGCCACCTCATCGCGCACGTGCCGGCGGGAACCACGCTGTCGGTCACTCCAGGCGATCACGGCACGCCGGCGGCGCACATCGCCACCGAGCATTTTGCGCTGCGCGCCGCCGCCGACGCCCTGCAGGCGGTGTACGGCGTGCCACCGCTCGTCGTGCGCATGGGCGCCACCGTGCCGATCATGGAATTGTTCAACCGGCACATGGGCATCGACACGGTCTACTTCTCGTTCTCCACGTCCGACGAGGACTACCACGCGCCCAACGAGTTCTTCCGCGTGAACCGCCTGCACGAAGGGCTGGCCGCGTGGGCGCGCTACTGGGAGCTGCTTGGCGAGGTGCAACCATGAAGCACACCGGGCACGACGCCGCCGACGGAGCGGCAGCCAACGGCAGCAACGGCGCGGCCCCCCCGGCCCAGCTCGCCGCCGCCGAGGCCGATGTCCAGCAGCACAGCGCCGAGCTGAAGAAGGAACTCGGCGTCCGCGACCTCGCCCTCACCCAGATCCTCTTCATCGTCGGGCTCACCTGGATCGGCGTCGCCGGCAAGCTCGGGCCGTCGCACGTCGTCTTCTGGGTGCTCGCGCTCGTGCTGTTCTACCTGCCGTCCGCCGTCGTCGTGATGTACCTCAACAAGCTGATGCCGCTCGAGGGCGGGCTGTACCAGTGGGCCAAGCTCGGCTTCAACCAGACCGTCGGCTTCATGCTCGCCTGGAACCTGTGGCTCTACGTGATCGTGTTCACGTCGGAGATCGGCCTCCAGGTGGCAACGTACATGTCGTACGCCATCGGGCCGAGCGCGGCATGGATGACGAGCAGCACGCCGTTCGTGGCGCTGTCGTCGGCCGTCATCCTGTCGCTGATGATCGTCGCCTCCACCATCGGGCTGTCGGTGGGCAAGTGGGTGCACAACACCGGCGGCGTCTTCATGCTCATCATCTTCGGCGCGCTTCTCCTGCTTCCCGTGCTCGGCCTCGTCACCGGCACGCTCCGGGAGTACCACCCGCTGCGCACGAGCGTGCCGCCGGTGACGCTGTACAACCTCAACATCCTCGGCAAGCTCGGCTTCGGCGCGCTCGGCGGCTTCGAGTACATCGCCATCCTCGCCGGCGAGACGCGGGCGCCGTCGCGCGCGGTAGGACGTTCGGTGCTCATCGCCGCGCCGATCATCGCGCTCATGTTCGTGCTCGGCACCAGCACCGTGGTGGCGTATATCCCGCAGGGCGAGATTGACCTCATCGCCCCGCTCGCGCAGGTGCTGCGCGCCGGCTTCGGCCCGTTCGGCATCGCCGGGCCGCTCGTGACCATCGCCATACTCATGACGCTTGGCATGCGCGTGGCGCAGGCGAGCGTGAGCTTCACCGCCGTCACGCGCCTGCCGATGGTCGCCGGCTGGGACCGCATGCTGCCACCCTGGTTCAGCACGCTGCACGCGAAGTACCGCACCCCCGTCAATTCCATCGTGCTTGTCGGCATCTGCTCGTTCAGCATCTCGCTGCTGAGCCTCATCGGCGTCGGGCAGGCCGAGGCGTTCCAGCTGCTGTTCAACGCGAGCGGCGTGTTCTATGCGCTGACGTACGTGGTGATGTTCGCCATCCCGCTCATCGGCCTGCGCGGCGTGACGCCGCGCCCGCCCGGCTGGCTGCGCGTGGCGGCGCTGTCGGGACTGCTCATGACCCTGCTGTACATCGCGCTCGCCGTTTTCCCCATCATCCAGGTGGAGAGCGTCTGGCTGTTCGGGCTCAAGATCACGGCGGTGGTGGTGATGATGAACCTCGCGGGGTTCGGCATCCTCGCCGCGGCGCGGCGGCGCTCGTCGGGCGGTGTTACGCCGGCGGCAGGTGCGTGATCGGCAGCTGCAGGCCGACGTCGGGCAGCACGGAGACAACGACCCACGCCCGGAAGAACGGGTCGTCGAAGGTGTGGCGCGCGCCGTCGCGCACGAGGATCGCGCGGTCGGTGAGCGTTGCCAGCGTCTTGGCGGTGCGGCTCGTGTCGCCGAGCGCGTAGCGGGTGAGCACCGCGTCGCTCGTGAGGCGGCGCTCGCCGGCGGCGACGGCACGCAGGCAGTTCTGCTGGAGTGGCGTGAGGTCCTTCCACTGCGCGTCGTACTGCGGACCGCGCTGCGCCACGACGTCGCGCAGCGGCGCGTCGAGGGCGGCGGGCGTCAGCCGCCGCGCCCCGCGCGCGCGGTCGGCCGCGCTCTCGGCGAGGGTGCGCACGTCGCGCGTGCGCGGCCCGGCGAGCGCGATGATCGGCAGGCCGCAGCCGCTGGCGTTGACGCCCATCGCCGCAAAGCGGTGCTCGATCCACGCGGCGAAGTGCGCCTCGGGGAGCGGGCCGATCTCGTAGCGCCGCGCGAGGTTGTGCATCGGCCCATGCTTCGGGTCGCTCAGCCGTTCGATCAGGGCGCGGTCGGAGCCGGCAAAGACGTATGAAACGTGCCGGTGGTGCTGGACGGCGGCGCGCACCTGCCGCATGGCGCTCACCGACGCGTGGTCCGCGGCCTCGCGCCCGAGCCGCTCGATCTCCTGGAACTCGTCGAGGATGACGCCGAGGTGCACGCGGTGGGCTTTCGCCTGGGCCTCGAGCGTGTCGAGCGCCGTCACGAGGCGCGCGCGCTGTTCGTCGAGCGGCGCCTCGCGGAACGCGAGGGTCGGCACGGGTACGAGCCGTCCGTCGGGGAGGGTGCTGACTTCGAGCCGGAACTGCAGGCGCTGGGCCAGCTTCTTCACCAGGTCGGTCCCCGTGCGGCCGAGCACGGCCGCGGCCTCGAGCGCAAGGCGGGTCGTCATGTCCTCGATGGTGGAGGCGCTCCACAGGTCGAGGTAGAGCACGGGCGGCCCTTTCCGCGCGCGCACGTCGTGCTGCACCGCGCGGAGCAGGCTCGTCTTGCCGATGCGCCGCGGGCCGACGAGCAGGAGATGGCCGCCCGGGGTGCGCAGGGCGGCGGCGATGGCCTTCCGTTCGGGGGCGCGGTCGGTAAAGTCGTCGCCGACGACGGCGATGCCGCCGCCGGCGAACGGGTTCACGGTCGGGGTGGCGGACGAGGGCGGGCGTCGGGTGGCCACGGGGCCTCCGGGGGCAGGCCGGCCCGGGCGGGGGCCCGTATAGGGCCCTACCGGGAAGGGCGTAATTACCCCCTAAATATAGGTCCTGTCTCGGCAGGGAGCAATAACGCCCTCACTGGCCTCTTCCCGCCCCTACCGCGGAATCACCGGCAGCCGCACCCGCGACGGATGCGCCGCATCGTGCAGCACCCGCTGGTGCGCGCGCACGAACGCCGTCTCCCGCTCGTTGTCGCCGCCGGTGTTCAGGTTGCGGTCGTACTTCGGGAACGCCGCCGACGCCACCGCCACGCGCAGGCGGTGCCCGGCGGGAATCACGATCCCCGTGTACCAGAGGTCAATCTGGTACTCGTGCACCGCGCCTGGCGCCAGCAACGCCGGCCGGTCGAACCCGGCGCGGAACCGCGCCCGCGCCACGCCGTCCTGGATGCGCATCACGCGGCCGTCCGGATACACGTCGAGCAGCATCACGTTCCAGTCGGTGTCGCGGGCATCGGTCGCGGCAAACAGCGTCGCGCTCATCGGCCCCGTGATCTCCATCGCCTTCGCCAGCGGCGCCGTGGTGAACGTCAGCAGGTCGCGGCGCGTGGCGTGCACCCTCGCATAGTCCTCGTTGAGGCTCAGCTCGAGTTCGCGCGCGTCAATCAGGTACGGCGTCGGCGTGCCGGGGTCGTACGTGAACGTGTCGGCCGGCTCCGCCTTGGGCACGATGGTGTCGAGCGTGCCGTCCCCCGCGCCGCCGTTCGCCCGGCCGCCGGAGTGCAGGTAGAAGTCGGTCCACACCGTGCGCGCGAGCGGGAACTCCGCCTCCTTGCGCCATGTGTTGTCGCCCATGATGAAGAGGTCCACGGGCGGTTCCTGCTCCACGCCGTTGTTCACGCCCTTCAGGTAATGGTCGAACCAGCGGAGCTGCAGCATCCGCGAGTCAATGCGCGCCTGCGGGCCGAACGAGCCGTTCACGTAGTCAATGCCCTTGTGCGCGCCGGCATCCATGAACAGCCGCTGGAACGGCTTCGCCTTCAGTGCACCGATCCCCATGTAGTTGCGAATGGTGCCGCGCGCGTCGTCGTACCAGCCGCCGATGCCGAGCACCGGCACCTTCACCCGGTCGAGCCGGCGCTCGATGCTGAGCGCGCGCCAGTAGGCATCGTCCTGCTGGTGGTCAAACCAGTCATTCCAGTACTGCGGCCGGCCGCATCCGGCCTTCTCCGCGCTGGCCACCACCGGCAGCGAGTTGAACGCCGTCTCCACGTCGAGGTTGCTCATGTCCGACATCGTCTCGCGCACCTGCGTGAGGCAGAGCCACGGCACGATGGTCGGCGAGAAGACCATGTCAATGTACGGGACGATGCGCAGCGGATCGGCGGTGGCCACCGCCGGCGCGATGGCCGCGAGGTGCGGCGGCGCGGCGATCGCCGCGTACCACGCGTACAGCCCCGGGTTCGACCGGCCGATCATCCCCACCTTGCCGTTCGCGCGCGGCAGGCGGGCCGCCCACTCCACCGCGTCGTAGCCGTCGCTCTCCTGCATGGCGTTCATGTCGAGCACGCCGCCGGAACCGCCGCGCCCGCGGACGTCCTGCTTCACGTAGATGTAGCCGCGCGACGCCCAGAACATCGCCGCTGCGGTGTCAATGCGCAGGTAGGGCGTGCGTTCCATCACGACGCCGAACGGCCCCGGCCCCGACGGCGTACCCACGAAGTTCATGAGCACCGTGCCGTCGCGCGCCTTCATCGGCACGGCGGGGTCTATGCTGACGATCTGCGACGAGTCCGACACCTGGCCCGGCCACAGGCGATAGAACGGCTCATACTCCGGCGGCGCACCGCGGCGCACGAACCAGACGCGCTGCGTGGGGTCGCTGCCGCGATAGTACTGCCCCGCGATGGTGTCCGTGCCGATGCGCGCGCGAATGGACGTGCCGGCCGCGAGCGTGATGACGACCGAGTCGCCGGTGACGGCGATGCCCTGGATGCGCTCCATCGGCACGCCGCTGCGGCGGTTGATCCACGCGCCGGCGGTGTCGGCCCCCTCGAAATGCGCGAACCCAAATCGGCGCAGCGCGTCAAATCCGCCGCTCGGCGTGGCGCCAAGCATCCGGTAGTAGTCCCAGTCGCCGCGGAGTGTTTTCGCGGGGCCGCCGCATGAGGTGAGCGCGACGACGAGCACGGCGGTGAAGCCGGCCGCCATCAGCCGGCGGACGGGAACGAGCGAACGCTGAGCGCGCATGGGCGGTTCCGGTGGAGGCTCGAGGGGTTACCGCGCCGCCATCCAGCGGCGAGGGCGGCGGCGCAATGACGCAGACCGCTTGATCTTGCGGCGCGGCGGCTGCGCGCGAAAGGCCGCGCGCGAAAGGCCGCGCGCCCTCGGCGACGTGCGGTCGCTGCCTCGCGCGCGCTGTCGCCCGCGCGCCCTCAGTTGCCGACCTTGGTCCCCAAGAAGTGGCCGCCTGTGTACCGGTAGGCCGTGGACGAATCGGGATAGTCCACCAGCTCGAACGTCCCCGCCTTGCTCCCCGCCGGGCGCGACAGGTACAGCCCCACCGCATCGGCGTCGTACGCGGGAATGCGCTCGACGTGCATCGCACGCGGCTTGGCGCCGTTCATGATCGCCACGACGTGCAGCGCCGAGTCACCAGGCGTGTTCCCCTCGAGTACGGCATCCTGCGTCCCGTCGCCGTCGAAGTCGGCCACCGTCGCAAAGAGCGGCTGCATGCCGCCGGCGGCCGCGGCCGCGTACTGCGCAATGTCCGAGCGGAACTTGCCGACGATCACCGGGCGGAAGCCCGGCACGAGCGAGTCGAGCGCCTGCTGCATCGCCTTGGGGAGCTGCAGGGCGAAGCCCACGTTGATGAAGGTGAGCTGCGGGTCTTCCGGCTTGCTCTTGCAGGCGGTGAGTGCGATCGCCAGCGCGCTGGCAACCATCACGGTGACGCGTCGGCGGGGGGTACGGGGCCGCATGGACTCTCCAAGGGGTGTCGTAAGGCGGACCCCGCAGGGGCCGCCCCGGTTCCATCAGGTGGTGGCGCCGGTCACCCCCGCGTCGGCATGGGCCGGACGGCCGTGAACAGCACGGCCTTCACCCCATACGCCTCGGCCGAGTTTTGCGTGGACGCCTTCCGGAACCTGAAGTTCGGAACCACCACCGAGCGCACCCGGGTGAAGCCCGCCTCCTCGAGCAGCCTGAACATCTCTCCTTCCAGGAGAGCACCGCCTATTCAACTGGCCCACAGCTTCGGGTCATTCACGATGGATTGCGACAACTGCTTCGCGCTGACGATGTCGGTGAACGAGATGCGTCCGCCCGGTTTCAGCACGCGGAACAGCTCCTCAATCACCTTGCGCTTCTGGAACGAGAGGTTGATGACGCCGTTGGAGATCACGATGTCCGCGGACGCATCGGGAAGCGGAATGTCCTCCATGCGCCCCTGACGGCACTCGAAGGCGGTTCCTGACGCCGCCGCATGCGCCTGCGCCTTCAGGCACATCGTCGGGTTGAGATCAACGCCGATCACCTGGCCTGACGGTCCCGTGGACCAGGAGGCAATGATCGCGTCGAGGCCGGCGCCGCTCCCGAGGTCAACGACCGTTTCGCCGGGCTGGATTGCGCTCCGCAGGTGCGGATTGCCCACGCCGGCAAAGGAGGCCAGCGCACCGGCCGGCGCACGCGCGAGCCATTCCTTGTCATAACCAAACAACTCAGCCGCCTCGCGCCCGTGAAAGAAGTGATACTCGCCTTCGGGTCGGTCGGCGACGTCCTGATACATCCGGAGGATCTCGTCCTTCAGTACGGCCTCAAGCGACTCCTGGGCGGTGGCTGGATCTGTCATGGGGGGCTCCTCGGTTGCGAACGCCGGCCTGCACTCGGCCGCGGTCAGTCGATGTACCGTCCGACGGCCATCGTGATGGCCGCAATGATGAGCAGCAGGGCAATCACCTGCGACGCGGCCGCGGCACGGCCACGCACGGCGGCCATTCGCGCCATGATCGCCTCGCGCTCAGCGTCGGACGCCTGCGAGAGTTGCTGCTGTAATTGTCCCATCTGGCCCAGGGCCGGACGGCTGACCGTGAGGAATACCGTGAACGCCGCGATGCCGCAGACGGCCCCGATGGCATACGTCATGCCCGAACGGGTCGTCGTCCAATAGGCGGCGCTGAATCCGCTGGATGCCAGCCAGAGCAGGCGCAGGCCGGCGAGGATCGTGAGAACGGCGACCGTCGGTACGATCACGAAGAGCCGGCGCTTCACGAGGGCGCTCATCACGGGAGCGCCGGCCGGGCCCGCCATGCCCATGGCGGGCATGAGGAAGAAGGCGACAAACATCGCCGTGCCACCCCAGAGGATGGAGCCGACCACATGGACGATGCGCAGGACGAGCAGTTCAGAATGCACGAGGGGGCTCCGTGGACGGGGGGACCGCGGCAAACGCACGCTCGCTCGAAGCTGGGGGAACATTTGAAATCCCGCGGCGCCGCGCAAGACCGCGACGGTTGGGACTCACCTCTCCGGCTAGACGAGAATGATTCTCACCGTTCCGTCCGATTCCCATCGCCCAGCAGTTCGGGTACAACGCCGAGAAGACAGGCTGCCTCGCTCCCCAACGCAGAAATTCTGGAGGTCCGTATGTCTCACGCACCACGCCATTCGCGCCGAGTGGCGCTCGCCGCCGCGCTCGTGCTCGCCCTTGGCGCCTGCGCTGGCGACTCGTTGAGTCCGTTCGAGCCACAGATCAACAGCGCGACAGACAACTTCCAGCTCCAGGCAACGAACGTCACGAACGTCTCCTTCACCAGGACGTACGCCTGGGTGAACACGGGGACACGCGCCTCCGTGAATCACTCCACGGTCACGTCCGCCGGAACCACGCTCGTGGTGATCAAGGACGCCACCGGCGCCGTGGTGTACAGCAGCGCGCTGAGCGCAAGCCTGAATGAGGCGACCATCGCCGGCCAACCCGGCAACTGGTCCATTCAACTGACGCTGACCGGCTACTCGGGCACGCTCAACTTCCGCGTGCAGAAACTCTAGGGCAGGCGGCGGGCCGCGGTGCGGCGCGGCCGCGCATCCTTCACGCCTGCCCGTTTGTGCGCCAGATTTCGCTCCGTCTTCCCCACCCCGGAGCACCCCCGATGACGCACCGCCTCCTCGCCGCCCTCCTGATCGCCGCCGCCTCCACTGCCACGGCGCAAACGAACCGCCCGGTCTACACGCCGGGTGCGCTCACGCCGCAGCAGGAGTTCGCGCGCGGCATCTACAAGGAACTGGTCGAAATCCAGACCGGCGTCACCACCGGCAACATCACCACCGCCGCCGTGGCGATGGCCAAGCGGTTCCGCGACGCAGGCATTCCCGAGGCCGACATCTTCGTGGGCGGCCCGCGCCCCGAAAAGCACAACGTCGTCGCCCGCCTTCGCGGCAAGCGCGGCGCCGACGCGCTCAAGCCGCTCCTCCTCCTCGCACACCTCGACGTCGTCGAGGCGTTGAAGGCCGACTGGTCGCCCGACCTCGATCCGTTCGTCTTCACCGAGCGCGACGGCTACTACTACGGGCGCGGCACGGCTGACGACAAGGCGATGGCCTCCATCTTCGTCGCCAACGTCTTCCGCATGAAGCAGGAAGGGTGGATCCCGGACCGCGACATCATCATCGCGCTCACCGCCGACGAGGAGAGCGGCCCGGCCAACGGCGTGGACTGGCTGGTGAAGAACCACCCGGAGCTCGTGGATGCCGCTCTGGTGATCAACGAGGGGGGCGGCGGCACGCTCCGCAACGGCAAGCCGCTCTTCCACGGCCTGGGCGCCGCCGAGAAGGTCACCACGAATTTCACCCTGCGCGCCACCAACCGCGGCGGGCACTCGTCGGTGCCGCGCGACGACAATGCGATCACCGCGCTGGCCGACGCGCTGCCCAAGGTGGGGCGGTACAAGTTCCCCATCGAGTTCAACGATGTGACGCGCACGTTCTTTGCGCGCATGGCCGACCTCGAGACGCCCGAGATGGGGCGCGCCATGAAGGCGCTCGTCGCCAACCCCGCCGACGCCGGCGCGCTCAAGGTGGTGACCGCCGACCCGCGCTACAACTCGATGCTGCGCACCACGTGCGTCGCCACGGGGCTCACCGGCGGCCACGCCACGAATGCCCTCCCCCAGCTCGCCGAGGCGAACATCAACTGCCGCCTCTACCCCACCGCCTCGGCCGACACCGTGCGCGCCACGTTCGAGCGCCTCATCGCCGACACCACGGTGCACGTGCTCATCAAGACGCAGCGCCCGCCGACGCCGATCCTCCCGATTCCGCGCGATCTGGTGCAGACGGTCACGCGGCTCACGACGGAGATGTTCGGCAACATTCCTGTCATTCCGTTCATGGCCACCGGCGCCACCGACTCGCGCTTCTTCCGCGCCAAGGGCGTCCCGGCGTTCGGCGTGTCGGGGATATTCAGCGATCCGTCGGTGGACGCGCGCGCCCACGGACGCGACGAACGCATGGCC
>JAJZRK010000019.1:17495-22495 GCA_021802745.1 bacterium | reverse complement strand
GCCGATTCGGTGCGCGCGCTCGTCGCCGTGTGGAATGCCGAGACGGGGCGCGCCGATGCGACGCTCTCGGATATCATGCATTCGGCGCCCGGTGCGTTCGACGAGGCGGTGTCGCTCGTGGATCGCGCGGCCAGTGAGACGGTGAGTGCCGACTATCTGCGGGCGCGGGCGCGACAGTTCCGCGAGGAGACGACAGTGATCGTGCCGGGCATGCTGGAGGCCATCGCGCGCGCCGATGCGACGGCCGTCGGCGACCTCATGCGGCGCTCACAGGAGCTGGCCGAGCGCGCCCTGCAGAATCAGGTGCCGCAGACGGCGTGGCTGGCGCAACACGCACGCGACTACGGTGCGGTGGCGGCGACGGCATTTGGCGCCGGCTTCGGCGGGGCGGTATGGGCACTCGTGCCCGAAGGCGACGCGGAACGATTCGCGGCGGCGTGGATGCAGGCGTTCGCGGCGGTGCCCGGATTCCAGAGTGGACGCCACGAGATGGCGCGGGTGTTCGTGCCGTCGGCCGGGGCGTGGCGGGTGGCGGCGTGAGCCAGGCTCCGCTCGCCGCGAACGCACCGTCGCCCGAGGCACCGCGCGCGCCCCTGCCGCGCACGGTCAAGGCGCTCGCGACCGTGTCGTTCTTCACGGACGCGTCGAGCGAGATGATCTACCCGCTCCTGCCGGCCTTCCTGACCGCGACGCTCGGCGCGAGCGCGGCGTGGGTGGGCGTGATCGAGGGGGCGGCCGACGCCACGGCCGCGCTGCTGAAGCTGGCGAGTGGATGGTGGTCGGACCGCGTGAAGAAGCGGAAGGCGCTGATCGTGTTCGGCTACACGCTCGCCTCGGTCCTGCGGCCGCTCGTGGCCGTCGCGGGGGCGGCGTGGCAGGTGCTCGCGATTCGCGTGGGCGACCGCGTGGGCAAGGGACTCCGTGGCGCGCCGCGCGACGCGATGATCGCCGACTCTGTGGCCCCCGGCGAGCGCGGCCGGGCGTTCGGCGTGCAGCGCGCGGCCGATCACGCCGGCGCCTTTGTGGGGCCGCTCATCGCGTTTGTGCTGCTGCAGTGGGTGGGGGTCAGCGTGCGGACGGTGTTCCTGCTCGCTGCGATTCCGGGGGCGGTGGCGATTGGCGCCGCGGTGTTTGGGGTGCGGGAGGGAGACGGGAGACGGGAGTCGCGAGACGGGAGCCCTCGGGCCGACGAGGGTGGCGCCGCAGAACGTCATGAAAAGCACGGTGCGCCACTGGCTGAGGCCTCGTCCGCCCTGCCGGCGCATGCGCCGCTGGGGGCGTCCTTCTGGCGCTACCTCGCCGTGCTCGTCCTCTTCACGCTCGGCAACTCGACCGACGCCTTCCTGCTGCTGCGGGCGTCGCAGCTTGGCGTGACGGCGGCGCTGCTGCCGATCTTGTGGGCCGCACTGCACTTTGTGAAGTCGGCCACGAGCATCCCGGCGGGGGCATGGAGCGACCGCGTGGGACGCCGCACGATGATCGCCGCGGGCTGGCTGTGGTATGGCCTGGTCTACGTGGGATTTGCGCAGGCCACGCAGACGTGGCATGCGTGGGCGCTGTTTCTCTCGTACGGACTCTTCTTCGGCCTGACCGAGGGTGTGGAACGCGCGCTCGTCGCCGATCTCGTCCCCGCGAATCGCCGCGGCCTCGCCTTTGGCCTGTACAACGGCGTCATCGGGGCCGCGGTGCTGCCGGCCTCGGTGGCGTTTGGCCTGATGTGGGACTGGAAGGGGAGCGCATTCGCGTTCACCGTTGGCGCGGCGAGTGCCACGCTCGCGGCCGTCGGGCTCGTCGTGGTGCGGCCGCAGCGCGCGGCGTAGCAGGCGCGGCGTCGCAGGCGCGGCGTCGCAGGCGCGGAGCACGGACCGCGCGCGCGTGCCGTGTCGTCACATCCGCGGTGCGCCTAGCAGCAGCGACTCCCCGGACGCGAATAGCGCGCCGAGAGTCGCTCGCGATTGAAGTCGCGTTCACTCATCGGCTCCTGCCCGGGGTGCGCGCTGCGCACGTGCGCCACGTACGCCTCATAGTCCGGAACGCCAATGATGCGGCGGATCACCGCCGCCACGCGCCGCGCGACGCCGGCCACGCTGCCGGCATCGCGTCCAGCGGACGTGGCGTCATCCCTCATCGCCGGGCCTTGCTCCCCGTGGGGCCGATGGTGCGCTCGAACAGGCTGAAGATGCGCGTGTACTCGTCGGTCCAGCTCGACGGCCGCACGAAGCCGTGGTCTTCCACGGGGTAGACTGCGAGGTCCCATCCCGGCTTGCCGAGTTCGATGAGCCGCTGGGTGAGCCGCACGATGTCCTGGAAGTTCACGTTGGCATCCACCATCCCGTGCAGCATCAGCAGCGGATCCTCGAGCCCTTCGGCGTGGAAGATGGGCGACGAGCGATGATAGGCGACGGTGTCGTTCTGCGGAAGGTTGAGGATGGAACCGGTGTAGCCGTGATTGTAGTGCGCCCAGTCGGTCACCGAGCGCAGGGCGGCGCCGGCGCCAAAATCCCTGGGGGCGGTGAACAGCGCCATCAGCGTCATGAAGCCGCCGTACGAGCCGCCGTACATGCCCACCCGCTCGGGGCTGATGCCGTAGGTCTTGCCGAGCCAGCGCGAGGCATCCACCTGGTCCTGCAGGTCGCGACCGCCCATGAAACGGTAGATGGCGGTGCGCCAGTCGCGCCCATAGCCAGCACTCGCGCGATAGTCCACGTCGAGCACCACGTAGCCCTTGGACGCGAGGTAGTTGTTGAACATGAACTCGCGCGGGTACTGGCTCCAGAAGTGGCCGACGTTGTGCAGATACCCGGCGCCGTGCACAAAGATCACGGCGGCGCCGTTGGGCGTCGCGCCAATGTCTTGAGGGCGGTAGATGTGCGCCGGCACCTGCACGCCGTCGGACGCCGGGATCATCACGATCGCCGGGTCAATCCACTTGAAGGCGAGCCAGTCCGCCGTCTGCGACACCGTCAGCTGGCTGGCCGGCGCCATCTTGCACATCGCGGCCGGCGGACAGGCGCCCGCAAGGAAGAGATCGGGTGACCGCAGGGTGGTGGAATAGACGTCGGCGAGCTGCCGCTCGTCGGGAGACGGCACGACCCTGTGTCCGCCGGCGCCGACGGTCAGCCGCTGGCGCGCGCCGCCCGCAATGGGCATGCGATAGTAGTCGCGGTCGAAGGCGGAGACTTCGCTCGAGTGAAAGAGGAACGACTTGCGGTCCGCCGAGAGCGCGACGTCGTAGACCTCGAACGCACCGCTGGTGAGCGCGCGACGATCGGTGCCGTCGGCGGCGGTGGAGTAGAGCTGGGCCCAGCCGGTGGACTCGTCGGCGAAATAGACGCGGCGGTCGTCGTCGTAGAAGCCGGCGCAGCCAAACGCGCACGCCCCGCCCACCCAGGCGGTGTCACGCATGACGTTGACCGCCCGGAGCGTGCCGGTGGCGGCGTCCACGGTCGAGAGCTGCCGCGTCTTGAAGTTGCTGGCGGAGCCGACGACGAGCGCGGCGGTTCCGGCGTCGTTCCATCCGAGGAGCTGCGAGTTGGCGATCAGCGAGTCGGCGTCAACGGAGCGCAGCCACTTCACGTCGCCGCGCGGGAGCCGCTGATACCCGAGCCGCGTGCGCGACTGGGCGTCGCCCACCTTGGTGCGGTTGGGGATGTCCTCGGTATACCCCGAGGTCGTGACGTAGCTGGGCACGATGTTGTTGCGCGCGTCGGCGGCGGCCGTGGTGGTGGTGAAGAGCACCGCGTCGCCCGTAGGGCTCACGGAGAGCTGGCCGAGCCGCTCGCCCGCGGCGAGGATCACCGGGCGAATGCCCAACGAGTCGCGCGCCGCGTTCTCCCCGCGGCGCAGCGAGTCGGCGGCGAGCTGGTCGCGGACGACCTCGAAGAGCGCGCGCTGATCGCGTTCCAGCGCGCCGCGCTGCGCGGTGCCCTGCGTGCGGGCGGGCGCACCGCCGGACGCCGCCGCGCGGATGTCCGTGAGCTGTTGCATGAAGCCGTTGGAGAGATCGAGGCTCCACGCATTGCCGTCTCGCACGAAGAGCACGCGCTGTCCGTCGGGCGAGAAGCGCGGGCTGCTTTCGATCGCCACGGTCTGCGTCAGGCGGCGTGCCACGGACTTTCTGAGGTCCACCACGTAGAGGTCGCCGCGCACGCTGACCACGCGCCGCGCGCGGTCGGGCGCGAGCGCCCCGTCGGCGAGCAGCGGCGCCACGGAATCGGCCTGCGCGTCGGTGATGCGCTCGGGCTTGGCCCCCGCCTGCGCGCGCACGCGATACGGTTTCATCGTTTCGCGCCAGTCGCTCCCGGCGGGGAGCCACTGGAAGTAGATCCACTGTCCGTCGGGCGTCCACCGCACGTTCGATGGCTCGCGGCCGTACAGCTCGGGGCCGCGCATCATGTTGGCGATGCTGAAATCGAAGGCAGGCTGCTGCGCCGCGAGCGGGGCGGCGGCAACGCAAAGCAGGACGAGGAGGCGGCGCATGACGCGGGCTCTCTATAAGAGGGGAGAAGACGGAATTGTACGCCGAGCGCGGCGATCCTGCTGGCACCCCCTTGACCGTCCGCGCGACGGTTGTTAGCCTTCGCTTCACAATCGAAGTGCCCCGAGGTCATTTGCCGCGTATTGCTGCCTCGTTAAACAAGAGCTAAAAAGCGAACTGCCCGCGGCGTTCATGCTCCGCGGGCTTTCTGTTGTCTTTCTGTTGTCTCTGTTGTCTCTCTGTTGTCTCTCTTTATGACTCACTCGCCCCGCCACCCGATGCCCATGCTCATGTGCTGTCTCCCCTACATGGGAGCCGGCCGGGCGGAGGCGCGCATCGAGGCGCCACCAGCGAGCTAAGCGGACACGACGTCGCGCACTCACCCGGCCTTCTCCCGAAACGGAGAGGGCCGTTTTGCTAGGCCGCCTCTCCCCCCCCCCCCCCCCCACCCCCCCCCCCCCCCCCAGCCCCCCCACCCCCCCCCCCCCTCCCAACCACCCCACCCTCACACACCCCCCCCCCA
>JAJZRK010000019.1:0-17485 GCA_021802745.1 bacterium | reverse complement strand
CTCCACTCCTCCCCCCTTCCAAGCCCCTGCACTCGCCCCCCTCCTCAGGAATCCGACCATGTCCACCATCGCCCACGAAGCAATCAACGAAACCCCCGCCCTCGGCCTCGGCACCCGCGCCGTGCACGCCGCCCAGGAATCGGCCGACTCCGCCACCAACGCGCGCGCCGTCCCGATCTACGCCACGTCGTCGTACGTCTTCAACAACGCGGAACACGCCGCCGACCTCTTCGCGCTCCGCCAGTTCGGCAACATCTACTCGCGCATCATGAACCCGACCAACGACGTCTTCGAGAAGCGCGTGGCCGCGCTCGAGGGCGGCGTGGCGGCGGTGGCGACGTCGAGCGGCCAGGCGGCCCAGACGCTCGCCATCCTGAACCTCGCGCAGGCCGGCGAGAACATCGTCGCCTCCAGGGCGCTCTATGGCGGCACGGTCTCGCTCTTCGCGCATACCCTGCCGCGCCTCGGCATCACCACGAAGTTCGTGGACATCCACAACCTCGACGAAGTGCGCAACGCGATTGACGACAAGACCCGCGCCGTCTACGTGGAGACGCTCGGCAATCCGCGGCTCGACGTGCCCGACTTCCGCGCCGTTGCCGACATCGCGCACGCCAACGGCCTCCCGCTCGTCGTGGACAACACCTTCGCGACGCCCATCCTCTGCCGCCCCATCGAGCATGGCGCCGACATCGTGCTGCATTCGGCCACCAAGTGGATCGGCGGGCACGGCACGTCCATCGGCGGGATCGTCGTGGACGGCGGCACGTTCGACTGGGGGAGTGCGCCGCGCTTCAAGGCGTTCTACCAGGATCCGGACGCGGCCTACCATGGCCTCAAGTACGCCGAGACGTTCGGCAACTTCGGCGGTGCGAACATCGCGTACGCCATTCGCCTGCGCGTCTCGCTCCTGCGCGACATCGGCGCCGCGCTCTCGCCGTTCAGCTCGTTCCTCTTCCTGCAGGGGCTCGAGACGCTGCACCTGCGCATCGAACGGCACTGCGAGAACGCGCTGAAGGTCGCGCAGTTCCTCGCCGACCACCCGCTGGTGACGTGGGTCAGCTATCCGGGGCTCGCCACCCATCCCACGCATGCGCGCGCCAAGCGCTACCTCGACGGCGGCTTCGGCGGCGTGCTCACCTTTGGCGTGCGCGGCGGCGCCGACGCGGCGCGGCGGGTGGCGTCGAGCACGAAGCTCTTCTCGCTGCTCGCGAACGTGGGCGACGCCAAGAGCCTGATCATCCACCCATGGACGACGACGCACGAGCAGCTCTCCGACGCCGAACGGGCGGCGGCGGGCGTCACGGCCGACCTCGTGCGCCTCTCGGTGGGAATCGAGGACGCGGCGGACCTGCTGCGCGACCTCGACCAGGCGCTGCGGCGCGGCACGGCGGAGGCGGCGTGACCACGACCGTCCGCGCGCTGCGCACCCTCGCGGTGCCGGCGTTTACCTTCGAGTCGGGCGCGGTGCTGCACGACCTGCGTCAGGCGTACCATCTCGACGGGGCGCTGAACGCGGCGCGCGACAATCTCGTGCTCGTCTTCCATGCGCTGACGGGCACGCCCGACGCCGCCGGCGACTGGTGGAAGCGCATCGTCGGTCCCGGGCTCGCGCTCGACACCGACCGGTACGCGGTGCTCGTGCCAAACCTGCTCGGGTCGTGCTACGGCACCAGTGGTCCATCCGATTATCCGGATGAACGGATACAAGCCGGCGCGCCTGGCGGGCGGTTCGCGGCGGTGACACCGCGCGATCAGGCGCGCTTCGTGGCGCTGCTCGTCGAGGCGCTCGGCGTGAACGAGGTGGCGCTCGCCACCGGCGGGTCGCTGGGCGGCATGGTGGCGTTGGAATGGACGGCGACGTTCGGCGGGCGCACCCGCGCAACGGTGGCGCTCGCCGCGCCGGCGGCGCACACGGCGCACGCCATCGCGTGGAATGCGGTGCAGCGCGTCGTGCTCGACGCGGCCGGCGACCGCGGGCTCGCCGTCGCGCGCCAGATCTCGATGATCGCGTTTCGCAGCGAGCGCGAGTTCGAGGCGCGCTTCGGGCGCACGGCGGGTCCGGACGGGCGCTTCAGCGTCGAGAGCTACCTGGACCATCAGGGGAAGAAGCTCGAGGCGCGGTTCAACGCGGCGTCGTATCGCACACTGCTCGATGCCATGGACGCCCACGACCTCGGCCGCGGGCGCGGCGGGCTGGCGCACGCGCTGCGCGCGCTCAAGGGGCACGTCTACGCCGTCGGCGTTGGCGGCGACCAGCTGTACTCGGCGGACGTGGTGCGGCAGTGGGCGGAACTGGCCGGCGCCGCGTACCGCGAGATCACGTCGAAGTTCGGCCACGATGCCTTCCTGCTCGAACACGAGCAGGTGGGCGCCATTTTGCGCGAGGCGCTGCACGTGTCGGCGCGCGCGGATTCACAGAGGGACGTCGCATGACTGCCATTGCCACCGACCGCGCGGCGGCGCGGACCGCCTTTACCGTCCGAACGCGCACACCGCGCGTAGTGCGCGTCGCCCTTGCCGGTTGCGGCACCGTGGGCGCCTCGCTCGTGGCGCTCATCCTCCGCCAGCAGGGTGCGTTCGAGGCGCGCCACGGCGTGCGCTTCGAGCTCGCGCGTATCCTGGTGCGCGATCCGTCGAAGGACCGAGGCATCGCGCTGGAGCGCGAGTTGCTCACGACGTCGGTGGACGACTTTCTACGGAGCGACGCCGATGTCGTGATCGAGGTGATCGGCGGATTCGACCCGGCCGAGCGGGTGGTGCGCGGCGCGCTCGCGGCGGGGCGCCAGGTGGTGACGGCGAACAAGGCGCTGATTGCCGCGCATGGCCCCGCCCTGCGTGACGTGGCCGAAGCGCGCGGCGGCGCGCTGCAGTTCGAGGCGGCCGTCGGCGGCGGCGTGCCGGTGGTGCGCACATTGCAGGGCGAGCTTGGCGGCCACGGCGTGCGCACCATCACCGGCATCCTGAACGGCACGACCAACTTTCTGCTCACCGCGCTCGCCGACGGCGTGCGCTACGCCGATGCGCTGGTTGATGCGCAGGCCAGGGGATTCGCCGAGGCCGACCCGTCGCGCGACCTGCAGGGGCTCGATGCCGCAGACAAGATTCGCATTCTGTCCTGGCTGGCCTGGGGCGTGGACTCCGCCGATCAGCAGGTGCTCGTGGAGCCGCTCCCGTCGGATCCCGAGCCGCTGGCGCGCCAGGCGGCGGCACGCGGCGGCGTGCTGAAGTACCTCGCCGGCGCAGTAGAAAGTGAGGACGGCCGCGTGCGCGCCTGGGTGCGGCCGGTCATCGTCCCGGCCGATCACCCGTTCGCGCGCGTGCGCGACGAGGAGAACGCCGTGCACATTGACAGCGAGTCGCTGGGCGTCTTGCGGCTGCAGGGGCGCGGTGCCGGCGGCAACGCGACGGCGAGCGCGGTGCTCGGCGATTTGCTCGAGGCGGCGCGGGCGATAGCGTAGGCCGTGGCGCGCGCGTCTTCGTGCCCTACGCCATCGAGTGCGCGATGGAGGCGTCCTACGCCGTCACGCGCGCCGTGAACGGCACCTCGCTCGAAGCTGTGGCCGTGCCGTTGCGCACCCGCATCCACTCGTAAATGGACGCGACGAGAATCACGATCACCGACGCCATGAAGAAGAGCGCCACGCCGGCGTCGAGCCGGTCGTTGAACGCCATGCGCGCCACGTCGGCCGCGGTCTTGGCGCCGGCCGGCAGCGTCCCCGCCGCGAACTGGCCCTCCACGAGGCGGGCGTGCGCGAGGAAGCCGAGCTTCGGGTCGTCGGACCAGACCTTGGCCGCCCCCGCGCTCATCGTCACCACCGAGAGCCACGCGAGCGGGAGAATGGTGATCCAGGCGTAACGCGCCTTGCCCATCTTCATGATCACCGTCGTCCCCACACACAATGCCACGGCGGCGAGCAGCTGGTTGGCGATGCCGAACAGCGGCCACAGCGAGTTGATGCCGCCCAGCGGATCGGTGACGCCCTGATACAGGAAGTAGCCCCACATCGCGACGAAGACGACGCTGGATATCACGGTGGCGGGATACCATCCCGTGCGGCCGAGCGGCGCCCAGATGTGACGCAGCAGGTCCTGCAGCATGAAGCGTCCGACGCGCGTGCCGGCGTCCACCGTGGTGAGGATGAACAGCGCCTCGAACATCAGTGCGAAGTGGTACCACAGCGCCATGGCGGTGGTGCCGCCGAGGACATTGGCGAAGAGCATGGCCATGCCGACGGCGAGCGACGGGGCGCCGCCGGTGCGCGAGAGGAGCGTCTGCTCCTGGACGTTGGTGGCGAGCTGATGGAGCTGCGCCGGGTCGAGTACGAAGCCCCACGTCCGGATGACCTCGGCGGCGCTCTCCGCCGTCGTGCCGATGATGGAGGCCGGGGCGTTGATGGCGAAGTAGACGCCGGGGGTGAGCACGCACGCCGCGATGAGCGCCATTACGGCCACCAGCGACTCGGTGAGCATGGCGCCATAGCCGATGAAACGCGCATCGCTTTCGCGCTCGAGGAGCTTGGGGGTTGTTCCCGAGGCGATCAACGAATGGAAGCCGGAAATGGCGCCGCAGGCGATGGTGATGAAGACGAACGGGAAGAGCTTGCCGGCGAACACAGGGCCGGTGCCGTCTATGAAGCGCGTGAGCGCCGGCATCTGCAGCGGCGGGAGCACGATGAGGATGCCCACCGCGAGCGCAACCACGACGCCGATCTTCACGAAGGCCGACAGATAGTCGCGCGGAGCGAGCAGCAGCCAGACGGGGAGAATTGATGCCGCGATGCCGTAGCCGATGATCCACTTGGCGAGCTGCGGCCCGGTGAGCGTGAAGATCGGGGCCAGCGCCGGATCCTGCGCCACCCAACGCCCCGCGTACAGCGCGACGATGAGCAGGACGATGCCGATGGCCGTCGTCTCGAGCACGCGCCCGGGGCGGATGAACTGGAGGTACACCCCCATGATCATCGCGATGGGGATCGTGAGACCGATGGTGACCGTCCCCCATGGGCTCTGCTGCAGCGCCTTCACCACGACGAGCGCGAGCACCGAGATGAGGATGATCATGATGCCGAGCACCGCCACGAGCGCGGTGGCGCCGGCGACGGTGCCGATCTCCTCGCGCGCCATGCGGCCGAGCGACTTGCCGTCGCGGCGAATGGAGGCGGCGAGAATGACGAAGTCCTGCACCGCGCCGCCGAGCACGACGCCGACGATGATCCAGAGCGCGCCGGGGAGATACCCGAACTGGGCCGCGAGCGTGGGGCCGACGAGCGGACCGGGCCCGGCGATGGCGGCAAAGTGGTGGCCGAAGACGATCCACTTGTTGGTCGGCACGTAGTCGCGGCCGTCCTTGAGGCGCTCGGCGGGCGTGGCCCGATTGGCGTCGAGGGCGAAGATCTTCGACGCGATGATGCGGCTGTAGAAGCGGTAGCCGACCAGGTAGGTGCAGACGGCGGCGGTGAGGAGCCAGGCGGCGTTGATCTGTTCGCCGCGCGCGAGAGCGAGGTAGCCGAGAGCGCCGGCGCCGAGGGTGGCGATGGCGGTCCAGAGGGCGGTGTGGGTCCAGCGTGGCATGGGCGGCCCGGTGAAGGCTGGAAATGGCGACGGGAGAACATGGGCATCGCGCAGGGGGTGGTGCAATGTCTACCTTTCGGGATCCACCACGCCGGGGTCGAGAATGCGCCGCCTGTTGTTCCTCCTCGTGACCATCGCCGCGACCCTGCCGGCGCAGCAGAAGGGCGCCCCGCCGGCCCCGTCGTCGGCCCCGCTGGCGCAGTACACCTCGGTGAAGGTGGCGGTGGTGCCGGTGCAGTTCTATCGGGGCGACACGGGCTTCGTGAAGGTGCCGGCGATGGCGATGCGCGCCGCCTTTGACAGCCTGGTGTCGGAGCAGCTCGAGGAGCACGGCCTCAAGGGGACGTGGGCGACGCCGGCCGAGGTGGAGAAGGCAGCCAAGCGGAACTCGATGTACTCGGGTGATCCCCGCAACCTCGGCGCGTTCTCCGTGCGCAACGGGGTCGGGCGCGAGGGGACGATCACCGATCCGCTGGCCGGCAACCTGCGCCGCCTGGTGGCACTGCACGACGCGCGCTACGCGCTGATGCCCGTGGAACTGCGCGTGGAGCGCGGGGCGGACGGGGGCATGCTGGTGGTGCGACTGCTGCTCGTGGATGCGCGGCTGATGACGTCGCTCTTTCAGGTGGACCTGATGGGTGAGCGCGCCGCCACCTACTCGCCGGAGCTGCTGCAGAAGCTGGCGACGCGTTTGGTGGAACTGGCGGTCGCGCCATAATCCGCCACCCGCGCACCCTGCACCCATGTCCCTTCTTGTTCACCTGTCAGACATCCACTTCGGCCATCCCGAAGTGCCGGCGGCCGTGGCCGCGGTGGAGCGTCGGCTGGCGGAGAAGCGGTGGGACGTCGTCGCGATTTCCGGCGACCTGACCCAGCGCAACCGGCGCTCGCAGTTCGTGAAGGCGCGCGCGGTCGTGGACAAGGCGCGCGCCTCGGCGCCCACCGTGGTGATCCCCGGCAATCACGACGTGGCCTGGTGGTTCTGCCCGTTCGGGCTCGGCGTGCGGGGGATGATGTATGCGGGGTATCAGCGCTGGATCAGCGCCGAGCTCGAGCCGACCCTGCACGCCGCCGGGGTGACCGTTGCGACGATCAACACCTCGCATGGCATCCAGTGGTACACGCAGACCGCACGGCCGCGCGACCTGTCGGTGGTGGGCGCGGTGCGTCCCGCCCAGTGGGCGAGGGCGACGCGCGAGCTAGCGGGCGCTGCGGCCGGCGACCTGCGGGTGCTGATGGTGCACCACAACGTGCTCAAGGGGAAGCTCTCGAATCGCTGGGGGCTGACGACGCGCGCGGGCGGACTCGAGAGCGTGGCTGCCACCGGCTGCGAGCTCGTGTTGTGCGGCCACGACCACGAAGCGCAGGTCGAGCAGGTCGAACGGGGCGGGCGCCGCTATGTGGTGTCGCAGGTCAACACCATATCCAACCGCGCGCGCGGCGGGCTGCCCGCCAGCTTCCACGAGATTGCCTGGGACGCTTCGCAGCTCCGCATGACGCGACAGGCGTGGAGCGAGGCGGCCGGCGATTTCGCGCCGACCGAGACGTGGTCCTTCGCGCGCTGATTGACCGGCTGCGCGGCGGTCGTGCGAAGATCTCGCGCGACGCGCAGCAACTGGCGCTCGAATTCTCCACGTCGCCGCGCACTGGCGCCGAACTGCTCGCGCGGCTCAACTCGATGGGGCTGCGCGGAGTGCGCGCGCTCGCGCTGACGCGCAACCGGTCGGTGATGGTGAGCCTCAACGACGGCACGCTGCGCGTGCACCGCGCCTTTCTTGCGGCGAGCGAGGGCGTGCATCGCGCCATCGTGCGCTTTCTGATGTCGCCGCGGCGCGCGGAGCGCATCGCGGCACGTCGCGTGCTCATCACCTTTCCCATCGGCGACGACGAACGGCGCGCGCCGCGTGCGCCGGAGCGCACGCATCCCGACGATGAGGGAATGGCGGCGAAGCTGACGGAGTGGCACGCCAGGTACAACACCGAGCGGTTTGGCGGCGCCCTGAAGCGGGTGCAGGTGCGCGTGTCGCGCCGCATGAAGGCGCGCCTCGGGCACTATGCACCGGCGCAACACGGGCGCCCGGCGGAGATCGCCGTCTCGCGCCGCCACCTGCGCCGCCACGGCTTCGCCGAGGGGCTCGAGACACTGCTGCACGAGATGGTGCACCAGTGGCAGGACGAACAGGGGCATCCACTGGGGCACGACCGCCGCTTTCGCGAGAAGGCGAAGGCGGTGGGGATCGCGGGGCGGGCGAAGCGGATTGTGGACTAGACGGCGACCACCAAGGGGGAAGGGCGCGAAGCGAAGGTGGTGCGAGTGGCGTGGGGATGCGCGGGCAGGGATATTTGCGGTTGACGGCGCAGCGGCCGCGCGACTGTCAGTCACGTCCTCTATCACTGCAGCCATGATCACCGGCGCCATCAGGAGTCAGATTGACCAGGTCTGGAATGCATTCTGGACGGGCGGCATTTCCAATCCGCTCGAGGTCATCGAGCAGATCACCTACCTGCTCTTTCTGCGCCGCCTCGACGACCTGCACACGCTCGAAGAGCACAAGTCAACTCGGTTCAAGAAGCCGATGGAGCGGCGTGTCTTTCCCGCTGGGAAGGACGGACTCGGCAAGGGCGGAGGGCGTGCCTACGACGACCTGCGCTGGTCGCGGTTCAAGCACCTCGCGCCGGCCGACATGCATGCGGTGATCGCCGAGCATGCCTTTCCGTTCTTGCGCACGCTGGGGGGCGACGACAGCACCTACGCGCAGCACATGAAGGATGCGCGGTTCACCATTCCCACGCCGGCGCTGCTGGCCAAGGTGGTCGACCTCCTCGACGCGGTGCCGATGGAGGAGCGCGACACCAAGGGCGACCTGTACGAGTACATGCTCGGCAAGATTGCCACCGCCGGGCAGAACGGGCAGTTCCGGACGCCGCGGCACATCATCCGGCTGATGGTGGAGCTGACGGCGCCGCGGGCAGGCGACGTGATCTGCGACCCGGCCTGCGGGACGGCGGGTTTTCTGGTGACCGCGGGGGAGTACCTGCGCGAGCGGCACCCCGACATCCTCCGCGACGCGAAGCAGCGGGCGCATTTCCACCAAGGGATGTTCCACGGCTTCGATTTCGACAACACGATGCTGCGGATCGGGAGCATGAACATGCTCCTGCACGGGGTGGAGAACCCGGACATCCGGTATCGTGACTCGCTGGCGCAGGACCATGCGGGGGAAGAGGAGAGGTACACGCTGGTGCTGGCCAACCCGCCGTTCGCGGGGAGTCTCGACTACGAGAACACGGCCAAGGACCTGCTGCAGGTGGTCAAGACGAAGAAGACGGAGCTGCTCTTCCTGGCGTTGTTCATCCGATTGCTCAAGCCCGGCGGACGCGCGGCGGTGATTGTCCCCGACGGAGTGCTGTTCGGGTCGAGCAAGGCGCACAAGGAGCTGCGGCGAATTCTGGTGGAGGAGCAGAAGCTGGACGCGGTGGTGAAGCTGCCGGGCGGGGTGTTCAAGCCGTACGCCGGCGTTTCGACGGCGATCCTGTTGTTCACGAAGACCAATTCGGGCGGCACGGATCAGGTCTGGTTCTATGATGTCGAGGCGGACGGGTGGAGTCTGGATGACAAGCGCACGCCGCTGCTGGCGGAGGAGAAGCTTGGGGCGACGCCGCGATCGGCGTTGACCGCGGACGAGCACGCCAAGAACAACCTGCCCGATGTGCTCGCGCGGTGGAGCAAGCGCGCCAAGGCGGAACGTGAACGCCCGCGCACGGCGCAGAGCTTCTGCGTGCCGAAGGCGGAGATTGCGGGGCAGGGATATGACCTGTCGCTCAATCGGTACAAGGAGGTAGTACACGAAGTGATCGAGCATCGCGCGCCGAAGGAGATTCTGGCCGACCTTGCGAAGCTGGAGGAGGAGATTCAGCGGGGGATGAAGGAGTTGGAGGGGCTACTCTCATGAGTCGCTGGCCAACGGTCCGACTCGATGACTGCACCGAGATAGTGTCGGGCGCGACGCCGAAGACCTCCGAGAAATCGTTCTGGGGCGGCGATATCTACTGGGCGACGCCAAAGGATCTAAGCGTCCTTGATGGCGCCTACATCTCGGACACGGCGCGCAAGATCACGCAACGCGGTTCACACAGTTGCGCAGCTAAGGTCCTGCCCCCCGACTCCGTCCTCTTCAGTTCGCGAGCTCCCATTGGCCATGTCGCGATCAACACGGTTGCAATGGCTACCAATCAAGGGTTCAAGAGCTTCGTACCGAACCGCGATCGCATCCATGCCAAATTTCTCTATCACTGGCTTCGGTGGAAGCGATCGTACCTGGAGAGTCTTGGGAGCGGAGCTACGTTCAAGGAGGTCTCAAAGGCCGTTGTCGCTCGAATTGAGATTCCATTGCCGACTCTCGCTGCGCAGCGACGAATAGCTGAAATCCTGGACAAAGCAGACTCGCTGCGGGCCAAGCGTCGCGCGGCTATTGAGCAGCTGGACACGCTAACACAGTCCATCTTTCTCGAGATGTTTGGTGACCCGGCGACCAATCCGATGGGTTGGCCGGTGCGAACGATTGGTGACCTCCTCGAATCTGCATCATACGGGACCAGCAGAAAGTCCGAGGCCGTCGGGCAATACGCCGTTCTTCGAATGAACAACATTGGTTGTACAGGAGAGATGGACCTCTCGACGCTGAAATACATGGACTTGGACGAGTGCGAACACGATCGTTACCTGGTGCGAACCGGCGACGTGCTGTTCAACCGCACAAATAGTCCGGAGCTAGTAGGCAAGACAGCTCTTTATCGTGAGGCTTTGCCGATGGCCTACGCCGGATACCTGATTCGTCTACGCGTGAAGCGTGATAACGACCCTGAGTACCTGGCCGCTTTCCTGAATACCCGTTACTCCAAGCGGGTGCTTCGCGGGATGTGCAAGAGCATTATTGGCATGGCGAACATCAACGCGACCGACGTGCGAGGGATACGTATTCCGCAGCCGCCCCTTCGAATGCAGATCGAATTCGCGCAACGCGTGGTCGGCGTTGTGGAAATGAAAGCTGCGTACCGCGCTTCGCTTGGCAAGTGCGACTCGCTGTTCGCCGCGATACAGCACCGCGCCTTCCGTGGGGAGCTCTAGCCAGGCGTGGGGCTCGCTGGTTCCCCGGCGTCGGTTCGTAGGATTGCAACGTCGAGTCTACAGCGTCGTAGAATTAGCAATCCGCATTTGGCGGGCCGCCGTAAATGGCTGTACTGCAAGCATTTCCTTGACGGCACGATTGCAACTCAATCCTCGCTTGTTGCAATCCAAAGTGCTGTTCGAGGGAGAGGTTGACGAGGCCATGGTGGTGATCCGCCCGGGGGCCAGCTTGGCCATCCTCAATCAGCGCGACCTCTTGCTTTACGATAGCCTTCTATCCTAAAATAACAGAACTCCCTATTTTAGGCTCGAATTCCACCCATGCGCCGCCCGACCGCTGGCCACTACGTCACCGTCGCGACGGCGGGGGAACCGTTCCGGGCCTTCGTACCGGCGCCGCTGCCGCCCAAGCCGCCGGTCCGATGGTCGCCGGCGCTGCGACGGCAGTTCGATGCGGCACTCGTCGCGCTGGGTCGGCTCGACGCGCTCACGGGGCTCCTCCCCAATGCGGCCCTGGTGCTGTACAGCTTCGTCCGCAAGGAAGCGGTGCTCTCCTCGCAGATCGAAGGCACCCGGTCGTCGCTGGCCGACCTGCTGCTTTACGAGATCGACGAGCAGCCGGGCGTGCCGGCGCACGACACGCATGAAGTGAGTCGCGCGGTGCTCGCCCTGGAAACGGGACTCAAGGCCCTGCGCCGCGGCCTCCCGCTGTGCACGCGGCTCCTGTGCGAGATGCATGCGGTCCTGCTGAATCACCCCCGTGGCCGCGGCAAGACGCCGGGCGAAATCCGGCGGTCGCAGGTGTGGGTAGGCGGTACGCGGCCAGGCAACGCGCTCTTCGTGCCTCCTCCCGCCGACGCTGTCACCGAGTGCCTCACCCGGCTCGAACGCTTCCTCAATGACACCGACGAGCCGACGCCGCCGCTCCTCAAGGCCGCGCTGGCGCATGTGCAATTTGAGACCATCCACCCGTTTCTCGACGGCAACGGACGCATCGGTCGTCACCTGATCGTCCTGCAACTCGTCGCCGATGGCGTGCTGCGCGAACCGATGCTCTATCCCAGCCTGTTCTTCAGGACGCACCGCGAGCGCTACTACGAGCTCCTGAACGGCGTGCGCCTGCATGGCGAGTGGGAGCGGTGGCTGAGTTTCTTCGCCGAGGGCATCGAGGCCACGGCGACGCAGGCGGTGGCGACTTCCACCGCCCTGCTTGCGCTGGTGAACAAGGATCGCGACCGTATTGCCACGCTCGGTCGCGCCGCTGCCTCCGCGCTCGAGGTGCAGCACGCGCTCCAGCGACAGCCCATCGCCACGTCCAACTCGCTCGTCGAGGCGACCGGACTTACTCCCGCCACCGTGAACAAATCGCTCGCCCATCTGGTGGCGCTCCGCATCGTCCGCGAACTGACCAAGCGCCGGCGCGGACGGGTGTTTGCGTACCGGCGCTACGTGGACGTGCTGAACGAGGGGCTGGAGCCGGCGGAATGAGCCAGTTCGCCTTTCTTCGGCACGAGTGGGAGGCAGTCTTCGCCGCCGCGGCCAAGGCGGAGGCCGCGGTGCACCCCGACCCGCGCACGGCCTGCTTCTACGCGCGGCGCGCGCTGGAGCTGGCCGTTGCCTGGGCGTACAAGCACGACGCGGCGCTCAAGCTGCCGTATCAGGACAACCTCTCGGCGCTCATCCACGAGCCGACGTTCAAGACGGCGGCCGGCGAGGCGGTCTTCAGCAAGGCGAAGGTCATCAACACGCTGGGCAATCGCGCTGTGCACGGGCATCGCGAGGTGCCGTACGCGGACGCGCTGGTGGCCGTGCGCGAACTGTTCCACGTCACCTACTGGCTGGCACGCACGTATGCGCGCGCCGAGCGGCCCGGCGCCGGACTCGCTTTCGACACCACGTCGCTGCCGAGCACTGCGTTTGCCGCGCTGCAGACGGCCGAGCAGCTCCAGGAGCTTGAGCACCAACTGCAGGAGCGCGACGAGAAGCTCGTCGCCCTGCTCGCCGACAAGACGTCACTCGACGCGCAGCTGCGTCAACTGCGCGACGCGGTGGCCGCCGCCAAGCTGGCGTCGTCGGCGCAGCCTGATACGCACGACTACTCGGAAGCCGAGACCCGCGACTACTTCATTGATCTGCTCCTGAAAGAGGCCGGCTGGGCGTTGGATCAGGAGCGCGACCGCGAGTACGAAGTGAGCGGGATGCCCAACCGCGAGGGGAAGGGCTTCGTGGACTACGTGCTCTGGGGCGACGACGGCAAGCCGCTGGGGCTGGTGGAGGCAAAGCGGACCCGACGCGACCCGCGCGTGGGGCAGCAGCAGGCCAAGCTGTATGCCGACTGCCTGGAGCAACGGTTCGGACAGCGGCCGTTGATCTTCTATTCCAACGGCTACGAGCACTGGCTGTGGGACGACACGCGCTACCCGCCGCGCGCGGTGCAGGGGTTCTACAAGAAGGCGGAACTCGGGTTGGCGATCCAGCGGCGCACCATGCGCCGGTCGCTCACGGGCGAGACGGTCAATCCCGCGATTGTCGAGCGGTACTACCAGACCCGGGGCGTGCGCCGCATCGCCGAGTCGTTCGAGCGCGACCACGATCGCAAGGCACTGCTGGTGATGGCCACCGGGGCGGGCAAGACGCGCACCGTGATCGCGCTGGCCGACCTGCTGATGCGCTGCAACTGGGCCAAGCGCGTCTTGTTCCTGGCCGATCGCGTGGCGCTCGTGAACCAGGCGGTGAATGCGTTCAAGCGGCACCTGCCCGATGCATCGCCGGTCAACCTCGTGACGGACAAGGAGGCGGAGGGACGCGTCTTCGTCTCCACGTACCCCACGATGATGGGGGTGATTGACGAGTCGCTTGACGGGCAGCGCCGGTTCGGGGTGGGCCATTTCGACCTCGTGATCATAGACGAGGCGCACCGGTCGGTCTTCCAGAAGTACCGGGCGATCTTCGACTACTTCGACTCGCTCCTCGTGGGGCTCACCGCGACGCCCAAGGACGAAGTGGACCGGAACACGTATGGCCTGTTTGACCTCGAGGACGGCGTGCCGACGGACGCCTACTCACTGGACGAGGCGGTGCGCGACGGGTTCCTGGTGCCGCCCAAGGCGGTGAGCGTGCCGCTCAAGTTCCAGCGCGAGGGCATCGCGTACGACGAGTTGTCGGACGAGGACCAGGAGGAGTGGGACGCGGTCGAATGGGACGAAGAGGGAAGCGTGCCCGACCGGGTGGAAGCTGCCGCCGTGAACCGCTGGCTGTTCAACGTTGACACGGTGGACAAGGTGCTCGCGCACCTGATGACGCGCGGTGTGAGCGTCGCCGGCGGCGACCGACTGGGCAAGACGATCATCTTCGCCAAGAACCAGGACCACGCGCAGTTCATCGCGGACCGGTTCGACGCGAACTACCCCCATTTGAGGGGGCATTTCGCGCGGGTCATCACGTTCAAGACCGAGTACGCGCAGAGCCTGATTGACGATTTCTCGGCCAAGGAGAAGGCGCCGCACATCGCCATCTCCGTGGATATGCTGGACACCGGCATTGACGTCCCTGAAGTGGTGAACCTCGTCTTTTTCAAGCTGGTGCGGTCGAAGACCAAGTTCTGGCAGATGCTGGGGCGCGGGACGAGACTCTGTCCGGATCTCTTCGGCCCCGGCGCGGACAAGACGGAGTTCTTCGTATTCGACTACTGCCAGAACCTGGAGTTCTTCAGCCAGGATCTCGACGCCACAGACGGTGCGGCGGGCCAGTCGTTGGGCAAGCGACTCTTCGATGCTCGGCTCGAACTGATTGGCGCGATCGACGCGCAGGGCGACACCGGCCACGCTCACGCGCTGAGTGAGCCAACCGCGGCGTACGGAGAGCCCAAGTCCGACGCTGAGTTGCGACGCGCGACCGCCGAGTTGCTGCACCGCGAGACGGCCGCGATGAACGTGGACAACTTCGTGGTGCGACCTCGGCGCCGCCTCGTGGAGAAGTACGCGAAAGCCGAAGCGTGGAACCGCTTGACCGCGGAAGAGCGGTTGGAGTTGTCGCACGAAGTGGCGGGGTTGCCGACGGAGCTTGACCCCGAGAATGAAGAAGCCAAGCGCTTCGACCTGTTGGTGCTGCGCATCCAGCTGACGATGCTGCGCGCGGCGCCCGGCTTTGAGCGGCTGCGCGATCAGGTGCGGGGCCTCGCGGGAATGTTGGAGGAGAAGTCAGCCATCCCCATGGTGCAGGCGCAGTTGCCGCTGATACTGGAGGTGCAGAGCGATGAGTGGTGGCAGGACGTCACCCTGCCCATGCTGGAGCGGATGCGGCGACGTCTGCGAGGCCTGATTCACCTCATCGAAAGGAAACGACGGAAGCTCATCTACACCGATTTTGAGGATGAGATCGGCGGTGAGCTAATGGTGGCGCTGCCAGGATTCTCGGATGGGACCGACTATGCGCGGTTCCGCGCCAAGGCGCAGGCGTTCCTGCGGGCGCACCAGGATCACGTGGCCATTCGGAAGCTGCGGACCAACCGTCCGCTGACTGCGACGGATGTGGCGGAACTGGAGCGCGTACTGGCGGAGAGCGGGGTGGGCGACACGGCGGTCATTCAGCGTGCGGCCGCCGATGCGCACGGACTCGGGCTCTTTGTGCGGTCGCTGGTGGGGCTGGACCGCGAGGCGGCAAAGGAGGCGATGGCGAGCTTTCTGAACGGCAAGATCTTGGGCGCGAACCAGATTGAATTCGTGAACCTGATCGTGGACCATCTGACGGAGCACGGGGTGATGGAAGCAGCCCGGCTCTACGAGTCGCCGTTCACGGACCTCACGCCGCACGGCCCCGAAGGATTGTTCAGTGCCGGGCAGGTGGACGAGCTGATTGGCATTCTGGATCGGGTGCGCGAGACGGCCATCGCGGCGTGACCAGGGATGCGATGCGGCGGTGAGACGAGCGTCCGTCGTTGGGCGCTCGTCTCATCATTTTGGGACAGCCAGCTTGGGTCTGACGGTCAGGTTGCGGCTTCAAACTCCGACGTATCGCCCGCGATGGCCTTGGTGCGCGTGCTGCCGAGCGCGTGATACGCGCCAGCACCGGCGCCGAGGGCGAGCAGAGCCAGCGACGCGGCCAGGCCCGGCTTGGTGGTCATCACGAACGCGATGGCGAGCGCGAGACCGGTGTTGGCCTCAGACATCGCGGCGGCCACGCGGTCCGGGGCGGCGTCATTGGGCAGGTCGTGCGTTGCGCGCTGGAGGCGCTGCACGATGGCGCGCGCCTGCAAGGCGCCGCGGCGGCCGATGAAAGCGCCGCTCACGAGCAGCACGAAGGAGCCCATGAAACCCGCCTCGATCCATCCCTGGCGCCAGCCCCAGTGGCTGGATGCCATGTAGGCGCCGGTCGCGACGAGCGTGACGACGGCGATGGGGAAGACGTGGGAGGTGGTGGCCATCAGCTTGCCCCATTCCATGGAGTCGCGGAGTGTGGGTGCGGCGGCGCGGCGGCCGGCGGCGAGCTTGATGATGGCGGAGGCGGCGGTGGCGGCGAGGAGGGCGAGCAGGTGCACGAACAGGACGATCTGGTACACGGTCATTGGATGGGGGGCACGTAGTGCAATGGGTCTGGTCCGAGACGCGGCCTCGCGTCATCCGGCGCGGTGTTCACGCCTCGGATTGGACACCGTAAGGGCGGCGAGGGTTTGCAGTTTCGTGAGGCGTCTGTCACGTCCCTTGCATGGTTCGGCTGCACTCGATCGGCCGGACCGGTGCGCGGCGCGCTGGCGCAATGGCCCCGGGGGCTGAAGATTCGACCTGGCGCAGCGCCTTACGAATTCGCTTGTCAGGAAATCGTCGTCCGTCAATCCGACTTCGCCGGAGCCCCCCTCCATGACCCAGTCGCAGCGTGCTCTCGTTGGATTTGGCGCATTGCTCGTCGTGCTGTCTGTCGTGCTGACGGTCGCGTGGGATGTCTCGCTTCGCCACCGGCGCGATTACTACACGCCGCTGGTGACGAAGCCGCCGGCGAGCGCCACGGCTCAGCAGTTGAGTTCCGACGCCTATCACTTCGCCCACGTGACGGCGGATCTCCAGCATCGTTGGCAGCCGGGGGGCTATGCGATGGTCGGCGCGTCCATGGCCGGGCTTGGGCGCGCTCCTGATCCTGGTTCCACTCGTCCAACACCGCCGCCGCCGTGCGGCCGGCTAAACGGACGCTGCTGCGCGCGACCTTTTGTTGGCACCGAGGATGTCGCGAGTAGCGGGAAAGAGACCTGCGCGAGGAGTGTTGATGCCCCTGTCTGACGATCTCCCCGGCACGTGGCTGCTCGAGACACGCATTGACGTGACGCGGTCCGGCGCGCGGCACCCTGACCCTCTCCTTGGAGAGGATCCCATCGCGCTGCTCATCTACGACCGTACGGGGCACTTCGCCGCCCAGTTCATGAAGCGCGACCGCTCCGCGGTGACGGTGGCCGCTCCCGCGGACGCACAGAACAACACGCAGGCACAGGACGGTTACGATGCCTATTTCGGCACGTACGTCGTGGACGATGTGCACGGCGCGGTGACCCAGCGACTCGTCGGATCCTTGTCCCGGGGGAATGTCGGGATGGTGTTGACGCGGCAAATGCATGTCCGTGGCGATACGCTCGTGATCGAGCTGGATACCACGGCTGCCGACGGCACCGCCATCACCCGTACACTCACGTGGCGGCGGCTCGGCCGTCCGGGGTGATCGCTGCTTGCTGGCGCTCCCCTCCCAGGCGCGATAGCGTTTCGAGGTTCCGGCGCACGGCGCGCCTTCCCCGCGAAGAGA
>JAJZRK010000265.1 GCA_021802745.1 bacterium | reverse complement strand
TGTAGAGATTGGCGAGCGCCGGCACGCCGCCGGAGCAAGCGCAGGTGCCCATCGAGATCAACGTCTTGCACTTCTTGCGCATTTCGCGCGCAATCTTGCGGTGCTCCTCGTTCCGGATGCCCCCGGTGATGATGCCGATGTCGGCCTCCGGAATCTCCAGTTCCGTTCCCTCGCCGGTCTGCCCATACAGTTTGTGATCCATCAGCACCGGCATGTGCACGATCGTCACCTGCTTGAGCAGGTCAATGAGCGGCTCGCCGATGTCGAGAATCGTCACCTCGCAGCCGGCGCAGATCGCAAACCATTCCTCGGCCAGTCGGGCCATCGTTCCACCTCCACCGCCGCTCTCGTTGCCGCGGCACGGTCGAGCTGTCCGTGCCGGGGGGGGGACCGGCCGCGCCTTGCGTCGCGGCCGGCTGCTGCTCACGCGGACACCAGGGGCCGATAGGGACTCGGGCCCAACTGCCGCACCTGCTCGGTGAACTCCGTCATCAATTGCGCAAACTGCGGTCCCTCCGAAGCCGACACCCATGCCAGTCGGAACCGCTCCTCCTCCAGCGCGAAGTCCTGCAGCATCAGCTTCACCGCATCGCAGCGCCGCTCGGCCTTGGTGTTGCCGTCGAGGTAGTGGCAGTCGCCAATGTGGCAGCCACACACCAGCACGCCGTCGGCCCCTTTCGTGAAGGCCTCCACCACCAGATTGGGGTGCACCATTCCCGAGCACATCACCCGCACAATGCGCGCGTTGGGCGGGTACTGCAGTCGTGACACGCCGGCCAAGTCAGCACCGGCGTACGAACACCAGTTGCAGCAGAACGCGACGATCAGGGGTTCGAAGGGTTCGCTCATACGGGCTCCAGGGCCGCATGCACCTGCGCGGCGAGCTGTTCAGGGGTGAACCCGCGGACGAAGATCCCCTCCTTGGGACACGTCGCCTGGCAGGTTCCGCATCCCTTGCACAGGCTCTCATTGACCTGCACGATCTTCTTCACGGCGCCGTTGTGTGCGTACTCCACGAGCGTGATCGCCTGATAGGGACAGGTGTCCACGCAGTACGCGCAGCCGTCGCACCTCTCCTGCACGACGTGCGACAGGGTGGCGTCCAGCTCGATCGCGTCGCGCGACAGGATGCCGCCGGCGCGTGCCGCGGCGGCCGCCGCCTGCACGATGCTCTCGTCCACGGTCTTGGCCGAATGCGCGAGGCCCGCTAGGAAGACACCCTCGGTGGCGAAGTCCACCGGACGCAGCTTCAGGTGCGCTTCGAGGAAGAACCCCTCGCTGTTGAGCGGCACCTTGAGCAGCTGCGCGAGCGCCTTGTTGTCCTCGTGCGGCGCGGTGGCCACCGACAGCACCACGAGCCCGGCGTCAATCGCGACCTCGTGGCCCCGCTGCGGGTCGGGCACGGTCACGAGCAACGAACCGTTGTGCCCGCGCACGTCGGGTTTCACGTCATCGGCGTGCCGCAGGAAGACCACGCCTTGCCGTCGTGCCTCGGTGTACGCGCTCTCGCGCAGGCCGTATGTCCGCAGGTCCCGGTAGAGCACCACCACATGCGTGCGCGGCGACAGCGCCTTGATCTTCAGGGCGTTCTTCACCGCCTGGGCACAGCAGACGCGCGAGCAGTACGGTCGCTCGGCGTTGCGCGAGCCGACGCACTGGATCATCACCACGGTGGACGGCAGCCAGCTGCCGCCCGAGTTCGCCAACCGCTTCTCCAGTTCGAGCTGCGTGATGACCCGGTGGTCCTGCCCGAACAGATGCTCCGTCGGCTGGTACTCCTCCGCCCCCGTGGCCACCACCACCACGCCGTGGCGGTAACGTTCGACAACGCCGCCGCAGCCGATGCTGGACTCAAAACTGCCGACGGACCCCTGCACCGTCTGGACCGTCGCGCCGCGCAGCACCCGGATGCGGTCGTGCTCCAAGACGCGCGCCTCCAGCCGCTGCAGGGCTGCCTGCGGGTCTTCGCCGGTGCCGAGGTCGTACAGCCGTCGCAGGTTGCCGCCCAGCTGCTTCTCGCGCTCCACCAGGCAGACGTCATAGCCCTGCTCCGCGAGGTCGAGCGAGACCACCATGCCCGACAACCCGCCGCCGATCACCAGCGCCGCCTTGGTGACCGGTGCGTGCCCCTTCTGCAGCGGTTCGAGCAGGCGCGCCTTCGCGACCGCCATGCGCAGGAGGTCCTTCGCCTTGCGCGTCGCCTTCTCCGGTTCGCCCATGTGCACCCACGAACACTGATCCCGGATGTTGGCCATCTCGAACAGGTACGGGTTCAGGCCGGCCTCGCGCAGTGTGTTGCGGAAGAGCGGCTCGTGCGTACGCGGCGTGCACGAGGCCACGACCACGCGATTGAGGTCGTGTTCAACGATCAGTTGCTTGATGCGATCCTGCGTGTCGGTGGAGCAGGTGTAGAGGTTGTCTTCCGCGTACACCACCGCCGGGAGGGTGCGGGCATACTCGGCGACACTCGGCACGTTCACCACCCCGCCGATGTTGGTGCCGCAGTGGCAGACGAAGACGCCCACGCGCGGCGCCTGCCCGGCCACATCGCGTTCCGGCGGATACTCCTTGGGCGCGATCAGCGATCCGCGGGCGGCTCCGAGCATCGCCAGAACGCGCGAGGCGGCCGCCGAGGCCTGCATCACCGTTTCGGGAATGTCCTTGGGCTCGGTGAACGGGCCGCAGGCAAACACGCCGTTGCGCGTCGTCTCAAACGGAGCGAGTCGCGTCGTCTTGCAGAAGCCAAAACGGTCGAGTTCGAAGCCGAACGTCTGCGCCAACGCCGACGCGCTCGCCGGCGGCTTCAGCCCGACCGAGAGCACCACCAGGTCGTACTCGCGCGAGCGGAGGTGGTCGTCGTCGGTCACGTACTTCACTCGCAGGTCGCTCGTCCCCGGCACCTCCTCGATGACCGGCGGCCGGCTGCGAATGTAGTTGACCCCCTGCGCCTGGGCGCGCTCGTAATACGCCTCGAAGCACTTGCCGAACGCTCGCGCATCCATGAAGAAGATGTCGGTCTGCACCTCCGCCCCCAGGTGCTCCTTCGCGATGAGCGCTTCCTTGGTGCCGTACATGCAGCAGACCGAGGAGCAGTAGTCGCGCTCGGCGTCGCGCGACCCGACGCACTGGATGAACGCGATGCGCTGTGGCGGCCGGCGATCGCCCGGCCGGCCCACGTGCCCGCCGTAGGGACCCGATGCCGAGAGGATCCGCTCGAACTGCACGGAGGTGACGACGTTGGCGAAGCGACCGAAGCCGAGGTCCTTCTTGGCGCGCGGATCGAACACCTCGAAACCCGGCGCCAGGATAACGGCCCCCACCTTGAGGTGTCGGATCTCGTCCGACTGATGGTAGTCGATGGCGTGCACACCGCAAACGCCGGCGCACAGTTGGCAATCGCAGCAGACGGCACAGCCGAGGCAGCGCGCGGCCTCGGCGCGCGCCTGTTCCTCGGTGTATCCGGAATGCACTTCAGCAAAGGTCGCGGAGCGTTCAATGGCGTCGAGCGCCGGCACCTCCACTTCGCGCCGCGTCTGCACGCCCGCGGTGTCCACCGTGTACGCGGTCTTGTACGGTCCCTCGTACTCGCGTCCCTCGCGCAGGCTGCGCTTGGTAATCCATCGGTCAATGGACTCCGCCGCCTTCTTGCCGGCGAGCATTGCGGTGACCACCACGTCGGGACCCGTCACGCAGTCGCCGCCGGCGAAGACGCCGGGGAGGCTGGTTTCCAGCGTCGTCGCATCGGCGCGCAACGCGCCCCGGCCGCTCTGCTCCAGGCCGGCCGGCGCACCGAGACCTCCGATATCCGGTGACTGGCCGATGGTGTAGACTGCGGCGTCGCAGGGAATGACGAAGAGCGAGTTCGGCACTGGCTCCGGCGCCGGCCGGCCGCTCGCGTCCGGCGCGCCAAGGCGCATGCGCTGGCATTCGAGACCGCCGACACCTCCGCTCCCCAACTCGACGAAGCGCACGGGGGCGGCGAGAAACTCCATCGAGACGCCCTCGCGTTCGGCGGCTTCCACCTCGCGCGCGTCGGCGGG
>JAJZRK010000018.1 GCA_021802745.1 bacterium | reverse complement strand
CTCGGTGGTCATGGCACGTCCTCCGTGGGTACGTGGTGAAAGATCGCCAGATGACCGGCGCTCTGAAAGCGATACGGCCTCATGCGACCACGGCCGGGACGGCGCGTCCCCGGGCGCGGCGCGGCGTGCGTGGCGTGGCGGCCGCCGCCAGCCGTACCGGCAGCCGCTCGAGCACACGCCACGCGGCCGGCGCCGTGGGTGCGGCCATCAGGTCCATGGCGCGCCGGAACGCGGCGAGTTCGCGGCGGCGCACCGCGGCGCGAAGCGCGCGAAGGTCGCGCAGCGCGGGGCGGCCATCCGACCGCCGCTTGCCCCGCCGCGGCACGAGCAGCGGATCGAGCTGCTGCGTGATCACCTGCGCGTCGTGCAGTTCGCCGAGCGTGTCCTGCAGCTGGCGCAGATGCCGGAGCGCACGCATGCCGCTTGGCGACTGCGCGTCCACGGCTTCCACGAGGTAGCGCAGGCGCTTCACCTCGATGCGGGCCCGATGGATGATCTTCACCTGCGTGCGATGCTCGATGCGATCGAGGGCCGCGCGCGCGATCTCGAGGTGCCGCTGCATCACGGGGGCGAGGTGCGCGCCGAGCGTCTCGCGGGCATCGGTGCGTTCGGCGGCGCGATGCAGTGCGGCGGCAACGGAGGCGGCGAGGCCGGGCCAGCGGTCGGCGGTGCGCTGCTGCAGCCGCTCGCGCTCACGGGCGTAGATGGCGAGCCGCACGCCGGCGAGCCAGTGCGCGGCGCGAGCGGCCGGCACGCTGAACGGCTCGCGCGGCGCCGTCAGCCATTGCCACTCCACCTGCGCGTCACGGGCGGCACCGGCGCGCCGTGCGATGCGCCGAAGGGCGGCCCGGTCGCCTCTCGGGAGATCGTCGCGCAGCAGGTCGTCGGCGGCGCGGACCCAACTGCGCAGGCGGCGCAACGCCACGCGAAAGTCGTGCACCTCCTCGTTGCCGATGGTCGCGGCCGGATCCACGCCCCCCGGAAGCACGAGCGGCGCCGCCTTTTCCACGGCGCGCTCCAGCCGCTGTCGCGCGACGGCGCGCGCCGCGGCGCGCGCAGGCTGCCGCAGCAGCCTCCGCGCCTCCGGCGCGCGTCGCGCCGTGCGCCTCACTTGATGAGCGTCAGCAGCGCCGCCACGGCCGCCTCGAGCTGCTGGTCCTTGCCGCGACTGACCACCGAGTACTCGTTCATCACCCGGATATCGGGCTCCGTCTGCTGGTTCTCGAGGTACCGCCCCGTGTTCGCGTCCTTCACGCCGACGCCGGGGACGCCCCAGCGAATGCCGCCCTCGAGTCCTTCCCACCCGGCAAAGGTGCAGGTGCCGGGCACCGGCATGCCGACGAGCGGCCCGAGCTTTTGGTCCTTGTAGGCGTAGGCGTAACAGTGCCCGTCGGAATAGTTGGCCTCGTTGGCCAGCGAAACGCTCGGCTTGCTCCAGCGGAAGTTCGGTTCGTAGCCGGTGGCGCGCGTGTCGGTGGTGTACTCGAAGAACTTCTTGCCGCTCAGGAACATCGCGAGGTCGGCCACCAGGTCGCCGCCGCCGTTGAAGCGCGTGTCCACCACCACGCCCTTGCGCGTGGCGTACTTGCCCATCACATCCTCCACCGTCGTGCGCATCGCGCCGTCATTCATGCCGGGGATGTGCACGTAGCCGAGCTGGCCGTGGCTGAGGCGGTCCACTTCGTCGGCGTTGCGCCGCACCCAGCGGGCGTACAACAGGCGATTCTCCTCGGCGGGTGCCACCGGCTTCGCCACCACCTCGCTCTTGGCGGCGCCGTCGGCGAGGGCGAGGAGCACGCTCCTGCCGGCCTTTCGGTTGAGGAACTGCGCGAGGTCGCGCGCCGGCGTGATGGGCTGGCCGTCAATGGCCTCGATGATCATGCCGGACTTTACGGCCAGTCCGGCCTTGTCGAGCGGGCCGTCCTTGACGATCTCCTCGATCTTCACACCCGCGCCGGCGTACGACTGGTCGAGGAAGATGCCCAGCGACGCGGTGGCGTCGTCGGTGGGGGTCGAGGCGCTGTACGTGGCGCCGCTGTGGCTGATGTTCAGTTCGCCGAGCATCTCGGCCAGCATCTCCGCGAACTCGAACGACGTGCCGATGTGCGGCAGGTACCTGGCGTAGACCGGGCGGATGGCCAGCCAGTCAACGCCGTGGTAGCCCTTCGTGTAGAACGTGTCGCGCACCTTGCGCCACACGTGGTCGAACATCGCCTCGCGCTCGGCGTTCACGTCGAGCGTCATCTCGCCGCTCAGCGGCACGGCGTCGCGCTTGGCGGCGGCGGGATCGATCTTGGCAATCGCGCCGTCGGCGAGCAGGAAGATGTGCTTCTGGTCGTTGTCCCACGACATGCTCCCGCCATTCGCGTTCAGCGCGAGCACCTGCTTGGTCTCCTTGGTGCGCAGGTTGGTGGACCAGAGGTTCATCCCCTTCTCGAAGCGCGCGAGGTAGTACAGCGTCTCGCCGTCCTTGCTGACCAGCGCGTCGCCGAGGGTCGACGAGTGGATCGTGAGCCGCGCCTTGCGCGTCTCGATACCGTCGAACTCGAACTTCAGCGGCTCCACCTTGGCGGCGCTGCCTGCTTTGGCCGAGTCTCCCTTGGCACGGGTCGTGTCCGGTTTCGGCTTGGGCGCCTTGTCTTCCTGCTCCTTCACCAGCGCGTACTCTTCCTTGGTCAGGCGGAAGCGGTCCCAGGCGTCCCTCGTGAAGAACATCGCGTACGCGTCGCGCTGGGCGCCGCCGGACTGCGCGACGGCCTTCAGGCCGTCGCGGTTGCTGAGCCAGAGCATGGCCTTGCCGCCGAGGATCCACTTGGCGCTGTCGTCGTCGAAGCCGCTCTGAGTGAGGTTGATGACGCTCCCTTTGCCGTCGGCGGCGATGAGTCCCACTTCGCCCGGCGCGATGCCGGGGACGGACAGGTCAAAGAGCATCCACTTGCCATCGGGACTCCAGGCGAAGCGCTGGCTCGGCGTGTTGGCGAAGATGGAGCGCTCGTCGAGCAGCGTGCGCGCCTGCTTGGTGGCGAGGTTGAGCACGCGCAGCGAGTTGCGATCTTCGATGAACGCCAGTTCCTTGCCGTCGGGTGAGAAGAGCGGCTGGTAGTTCTGGTGTTCGTTGGCGACGAGCGGCGACTCCCGCACGACGGTGGAGGCGTAGAAGTACGGCTCGGCGTCGCGCGTTCGCCGCGCTTCGTACACGGCCCACTTGCCGCCGCGTTCGGACGCGTAGACGAGCGCCTTGCCGTCGGGCGAGAACTTCACGCCCGTCTCGACGGCGGGCGTGCTGGTGATGCGCTTGGTGACGCCCCCCTCGATGCTCGCCGTGAAGACGTCGCCGCGGAAGATAAACGCCACTTCCTTGCCGCTCGGCGCCACGGCCAGTTCGCGCGCGTTGCCGGTGACCGGGAGCACGAGGTCCCCGTTGGACTTCGCGTCGGCCGCGATGGCGACGGCCACGCGCTGCGGCGCGCCGCCCGGCTTGATCGTGTAGAGTTGGCCGTCGCGCCCGAAGGCGAGCGTGCCGTTGTCGGCGATGCTCAGGAAGCGGACGGGCAGTCCCTTGAACGACGTGACCTGCTGCGACCTGCCGCCGGCCAGCGGCATCTTGTGCACGTTGAACGTGCCGCTCTCCTCGCTGAGGTAGTAGAACGCCCTGTCGGCGTCGGTCAGGAGCGGCTGCCGGTCCTCGCCGGCAAACGTGGTGAGCTGGCGATGCGTCCTCGACTTCACATCATAGAGCCAGATGTCGCGCGCCACCGACGACACATGGTGCTTGCGCCAGATGTTCTCGCGTCCCTTGTTGTCGGTGTAGATGAGAAACGATCCGTCGCGGCTGTAGCGGGCGTCGTCGGCCGGGGTGGTGAGGAGCTGCACCGGACGTCCGCCGTCGGCGGGGACGCTCCAGAGCTCGGGCATCGAGCTTGCCGGATACTGGCGATTGGCCGCGGCGTCCATGCGCGCGGCGCCGAACACCACGGACTTGTCGTCGTTCGTGAAGCTGTACGGATACTCGCTCGCCGAATGGAAGGTGAGACGCCGGGCCTCGCCGCCCGTCGCCGGAATCACGTAGAGGTCGAAGTTGCCGTGCCGGTCGCTCGCGAATGCAATGCGTGTGCCGTCGTGACTCCAGACGGGCATGTAGTCCTGCGCCGGATGCTGGGTGAGCTGGGTGGCGGTGCCGCCGGCCGCGCTCACGCGGTAGAGGTCGCCGCGATAGGTGAAGGCGAGTGTCTGGCCATCAGGCGAGAGGGCGGGGTAGCGCATCCAGCTGGCGTCGTCCTGGGCAAGGGCGGAGGTGGCGCCGGCGGCGACGAACGCGAGGGCAGCGAAGAGACGGGCAATGGTCATGACCAGCCTGTGGTCTGGGGTGAGGGCGCGGGAGCCACTCCGAATTTGCCCGCGCGCGCCGGGGGCGCCAGCAGTCGAGCGGGAAATGCGCAGCGGGCTCCCCGTTGCCGGGGAGCCCGCCGTGTCCTGCGACGATCGGTGTTACTTGCGCAAGTTCGCGTTCGACGCGTACTCGTTGTCGCTGATCGGCACGCACTTGTTGCGTCCGTTCAGGAACGTGTTGGTGCCCTCGGCGTTCCACCGCCGCAGGTCCCACAGGCGGCGCGCCTCGAGCCACGTCGTCGCCCCACGCTCGGTCTGGAGCAGATCCCAGGCCGCGGCCGTCGTGGCCGGAGCGGTCAACGGGGCCAGCCCGGTGTACTGGGCGCGCGCCGTGTTGAGGAGCGTGGTCATGCCCGCAATATCGCTGCTGCGCAGCGCCGCCTCGGCGCGCAGCACGAGCATCTCGGCGCCCTTCACCAGCGGCACCGGTGCGCCCAGGTCCTTGTACTTGGTCTGGCGGAAGAAGATGGTCTTGCCATCCTGGCCCTTGGTGAGCGTGGAGCCCGTCTTCACCGTATCCCACGGGAAGCGCGGGTCCTTGTTCGCCGTCGCCCAGTAGGTGCCCCACACCGTGACTTCGCGGCGGGTGATCGTCTGGGTGGCGATGTTGGAGTTCTCGCGGCTCGTGCCAATGCCGAAGATGGCGTTGAACACGAAGTTGTTCGGCACGAGCGCCGCATCGGCGACGGCCGTGGTCCAGTTGCCGAGCCAGGCCCGCACCGACGCGCGGCCGGCGAGCGCCGCGTTCTTGACGGTGGCGATGTTGAGGGTAGTGGCCAGTGTGTACGCGCGGGTGAAGAGCGAGTCGGCGCGCTGGAAGTAGACGCTGTCGCTCTGCGCCGGACCGCCGTCAATCACCGCGGTGCACATGTTCTCCCCGAGCAGGCGATTGGCGAAGCCGGCGTACAGGTAGGCGCGCGGGGTGTCGGCGTTGGACTCGAACGACGAGCCAAGCACCGTCTTCATGCGCTCGAGGCCAGACTCCGACGTCCAGCGGGCGCGCTGCATGTTGGCCCAGTCGGTGTTGGCGTTGAGCCCGGAGAAGGTGCCGGCGTAGAAGAAGCCCTCGTCCGCGAAATTGCCGGCGTGCACCAGCTCGCCGGAGGCAAGGCCGCCGCGGTCGATGTAGCCGCCGAGTGCGACGGACAGGTTGCCGGACATGCCGTTCACGAGGGCGGGAATCGCCGACGGCACGTTGAGCGACTCGTCCTGGATCGGGCCCGGGTTGGTGACGGTCATTTCGCACGCCGTCGCGAAGAGCACCACGGCGACGGCCGCCACGGTGCGGCGGATGATGGAAGTGCGTGAGGTATTGGTCATGGTCAGAATCCCACGCGGAGAGTCATGATGAACGTCTTGTACGGCCCGAACGTGTAGTAGTCGCGCCGTCCAAACGTGTTGTCGGTCTTGTCGGCGCTTTCCGGGTCGAAGCCGGTGTACGGCGTGGACTTGAACAGATTGCGGCCGGCGATGGTCAGCGCGGCGTTGCGCGATCCCGGCACGTACTTCGTGGGCAGATCATAGGTCACCGACAGGCTGCGCAGCTTGAAGAAGTCGGCCTTCTCCACCCAGAGCGAGTAGTCGCGCTCGGACGTGTTGATCGTGCAGCGGGCGCGATCCATGGCGGTGAATGCGCCTAGCGCCGAGGAGTCGCCCGCCGCCGCCTTCTTCAGCGCGTCCTGCGCAGCAAAGCAGCCGCGCCAGACGCGGAGGTTGGCGTTCTGGTAGCCGGCGGCGTTCATGTTGTGCCCGCCGAGCTGCCATTCACCGAGCGCCTCGAGCGTCACGCGCTTGTACATCTGCAGCGTCAGCGTCGCATTGTAGGTGCGCGTGGCGAAGACCGAGCCGATGTAGTCGAACGCCGCATAGACCGGCGCCGCCTTTTCGTTCGGATTGGTGACCCGTGACCTCGTTGCCGCTGTTCTCGAGCGTGCCGACGTTCTCCAACTGGCTGCTGCTGAAGCCGAGCGAGGGCGCCTGGATCACCGGGATCAGGGCGTCCTTGGTCTGCTGGCTGAAGTGCGTGTAGGCCACGTTGATGCGGCCGTCGAGCGCCGCCAGGTCGAAGCCGACTTCGGTCTCCTGCGACCGCTCCGGACCGAGGTCGGGATTGCCGATCTGGTTGGGGGCGAACGCCGGCTTGCCGTTTTCCGCGGCGACCGGGTCCCACGTGCGGACGGCGTCAAACGCGCCCGGCGCCTTGCCGGACGAGCCGACGGCGGCGCGCAGCTTGAGCGACGGCACCCACTGCCGGGGCCAGAACGACTCGTCCGAGATCACGTACGAGGCGCTGATCTTCGGGTAGGTCTGCAGGCCGAAGCTCTTGCCGAAGGCGCTGTTGCCGTCAACGCGCAGGCCGGCGGTGATGAACAGGATGTCGCGCCAGCCTATATCATCTCCTGGCCGACGAAGCCGGCATTGATGACACGCTGGTTGCTCACGTCGTCGATGAGGCGGGTAGAGCCGCTGACGAGGGTCGGATACCCGGGGCCCGAGAAGTTGTTGGTCTCAAGGTCCGTCGAGTACAGCCGGCTGTCGAACACCTGCCCGCCAATCGAGGTGGACGTCGACCAGCGGTCGCTGAGCGCGTGCCGATACGTGCTGGCGAGGTCCGCCGTGATCAGCTGGCGATGCCAGAGCGTCTGCCACATCGAGCCGAGCGGAAGGCGCAGGTTGCCAAACGGGACGACGTAGTTGATCTCGGCGTTGTTGTTGTCGTAGCCCACGGCGAGCCGGTTGCTGAAGCTCTCGGTGGGCTGGTACGACAGCGTGGCGCCGGTGATGAAGTGCACGGTCGTGTTGAGGATATCCGACCGGAACAGGTCGCCGTTGTTGACGCAGGTGACGGTGGCGTCGCTGCAGCCGGTCCCCTTGTAGTTGGAGTTCGTGCCGCGCGAGATGTTGAGGGCCGCCCCGCCAGCGCTGTTGCCGTCGGCGAAGCCCTGGCTGAAGTTCTGCGCGATGGACGAGTTGACGGCGAGGTTGAAGTTCTTCGCCGGCACGAAGCCGAGATTCACGCGCAGGCCGCGGTTGTGGAGTCCGCTGCGGGGCAGGGTGCCCTTCTCGTCGTCCGAGTTGCTGCCGACGTAGTACGTCGTGGCGCCCTGCGCGCCGCCCTGCGTGCCGCCGCGGACGCTGAGGCTGAGGCGCTGGATCGGGCCGTCGTGCACCCAACTGCCATCCGCCGGGCACGACGGGTCCTCGAACTTGACGCCGTTGCCGTTGAGGTTCAGCGGGCCGCGGCACTTGTTGAACCACATCCCCGTCGGGTCGTCCTTCGAACCCACGTGGCCCTGGAAGTTGAACCCCGAGCTGATGTTCGCGGTCCACTGCGGCGCGCCGGCGCGCCCCTGCTTGGTGAAGATCTGGATCACGCCGCCCGACGCCTCGGTGCCATAGAGGGTCGTGGCCGACGGGCCCTTCACGATCTCGATGTGGTCAATGTCGTCCGGCGAAATGTCGTTGAGCGGCGAGGACTGCTGGCCGCCGCCGGTGGCCACCGGGCCGTTGCCGTTGTAGACGCGGACGCCATCTATATAGATGAGCGGGTTGTTGCCCTGGCTCACGCTGTTGACGCCGCGCAGGCGCAGCGTGGCGCCGGCGCCGGGCTGGCCCGAGTTGGCCAGCACGCTCACGCCCGTATACTTGCCGCGGCAAGCAGTTGCTGCGGATTGGACGCCGCCGTGCGCGCGATGGACATGGTGTCCATGGTGGCCATGGCGGTGCCGACCGCACGGCGTTTTTCCTCGCCGGTGGCGGTGACGACGATGCCACTGAGCGCGAAGGCCGCGCGCGTCATCTGGAACGTGACCTTCACGCCGGCGGGCGTGACGTTCACGGTCTGTTCGATGGGCTCAAAGCCGATGAACTGCGCCCGCACCTTCTGCGGGCCCAGCGGCACGTTGCGGATGGTGAACGCGCCGTCCGCATTCACCTGCGCGCCGAGCCGGGTGCCGATGACGGTCACCTGGGCGGCCTCGATGGGCTTGTCCGATCCGCGTTCGATGACGGTGCCGGTGATCGTGCCGGTCTGTTGCGCGCCGGCAGCGGCCGCCGTGATCGCAACGAGTGAGAGGCACCAGCGAATGCTGTGCCGCGCTCGATTCCACATACAGTGATCCCTCGCCATGTGGTGGTGCAGGGGGGTGAGATGAAACGAGTCCCAGCGAGCATTCGCCGGGCACCATACTCGCGCCGTCCGGGTGGGGCGCACTGCGTCGTGCGAGCCGCGGAGGCAATCGGTGCCGACCGACAGCAACCGATCATATGCGAAACGTATGAGCCGGTGCATTCGTTGACGGACCACTCGGTGCGCTGGCGCGGCGAGTCCGAGGACGACGAACGGCCCGTGCGAGTAGAATCTCGCACGGGCCGTCCGGTGCTTCGATTACACCCGGCTGTTACGGGCAGCGCGGCAGCGCCACCGGGCAGGTCTCTGGTGACGGCGCCGGGGCGCTGCCTTCGCCGCCGCCGCCGTATGTGTACAGATCCTGCCGCAGCACGCCGAGCTCGCGGCCGGGCACGGGCAGGTGGATGAGCGTGTTCTCCGGCAGGGCCTGCCAGCCGCGCGCGTCGAAGAAGGCGATGACGCCGGACACGCCGACGCCCTCGATCTTCTTTTCATGACGCAGCGCGTCCCAGAGGCTGCCGCAGGCGCCGTTCAGCTTGCGCGGCACGCACCCGGGGGTGTCCGGCGGTCCGTCAATCGTGACCGGCGGGAGCTGGCCGTTGGCGACCCGCGTCTTGTTGATGAGCGGCACCGCTTCGGCGGCGCGTCCCAGCCGGATGAGCGCCTCGGCCTTGAGCAGGTCCATCTCGGCGACGGTCATTGCCACCTGCGGGCCGGATTCCCACGTCGTGCCGGTACCGTTGCGCAGGTAGTAGTAGTGCGACCACCGCCACGTGCCGCGCGACGCCGTGAAGATATCGTTCTTGTTGTAGCCCACGTAGATGCCGGGCGACGACGGGCCACCCGCTCCCTGGATGCGCCGGTCCTGCGTGCGCATCTGGAATCCGACGCGCGACGTGAGTGCCGTGTTCGTCCAGTTCAGGTACCCGTTGGTCGAGTCGGCGGGGCCGATCAGGTCGTACGCCGGCCGGCCGAAGTCGCTGGGCCGTCCCACGGTGCGCAGGCGCGCCACGAGACGCTTCCAGTCATCCCAGAGGATCAGCGACTGCGCGGTCGGCGCGAAATCGGTCTTGATGCCGGCGTCCACGCGGGTGATGACCTTGTTCCAGTCCACCGCCGTACGTTCGGCGCGCGTGCGCGCCGAATACACCATCAGCCGGGCCGCGAACGAGTTGGCCAGCTGGACGAACTGGTCCCGCGTCATGGCCGTGTACAGCCAGGAGTCGAGGGGCAGCGTGAAATTGTACTTCTGCGCCACGGCAATCGCCGTGTCAATCTGCGCAATGCCGGCCGCGGTCATCTCCTTGTACGTCTTGAACTGCGGGTTCGTGATGGTATCGAGCTGGACTTTCTCGTCGATGATGAAGCCCTTGTCGAAGTAGAGGCCCAGGTAGCCATACGAGATGCCCTGCATGAACTTGCCGACGGCCTTCGTGCGCATCGTGCGCAGGGTATCCACGACGATGACGCCGCGGTCCACGGCGAAGAGCGCGTCGTTTACCGAGGAGATGGTACGGTAGAGTCCATACCACGGCTCTTCTGTCACTTCGCTGCGCGCATTGACCGGGCTGTTGTTCCACGGGGTGCGCGGGATGGCGGAGAGTTCGAGCTGGCCGAAGTCAGCGAAGCCCGACGTGATTTCCATCGCCATCGTCGAGAAGGCCCACGACGGATAGTCGTCGTGGCCGGCCACCGGCCACCAGGTCCGGAACGCCGACGCCACAAACGTTTCGGCGGCCGTGGGCTGCTGCGTGGCGCGCAGCGCGTCAGGAGAGTTCGGATTCGTCACCGCGAGGTCCTGACAGGACACAAGGGCGAGGCCGAGCATCGGGAGCAGCGCGAGGAGGCGAATGCGCTTCTGAGTCGTACGCATGGTCATTGTCCTCGCCTCAGAAGGTGATTTCGATGCTGCCGGTGATCGTCCGGTAGCGTGGATAGTCGAAGCTGTCGATCCGGGTGAGCGCGTTCGTGCCGACCTCCGGGTCGTAGCCCTTGTAGTTCGTGAGCGTGTACAGGTTGCGGCCGATGAGTGAGAGCATCACGCCGCGCGCGCCGACCGGCTGCAGGTAGCCGAGCATCCTGCCGGTGAGGCGATACCGCAGCGTGATCTCGCGCACCTTCACGAACCCCGCGTCCTCCACGAAGTAATCGGTGGGATTGGCGGCGGAGTACAGCGCGATGTAGTACTCGATCGGCTTCTTGAGTTCCTGCTTCTTGCCGGTCTGGTCCACGTCGCGGCTCTTCGCCCACTGGTACATGCGCTGGTTCGTCTGGTTGTAGGCGTCGCCGCCCACGGCCGCGTCAATGAGCGTGATGAACTCGAAGTTCCGCCAGTTCATGGCGCTCGAGATGCCCCACTTAAAGTCGGCGAGGCCATTGCCTATCTTCAGCACAGCCGCGCTCCCCGTCGCGTCGCGGCGCAGGATCGGCATGCCCCACGCGAACGACGAGGTGCCGATCGTCTTCGAACTGCCCCAGCCGCCCGTCGCGACTTCACCTTGCGTGTACTTCTTCGGATTGCCGCTCGCGTCGAGTCCGACCCAGACGAGCAGTCCTTCGTCGTTCTTGACGAACTCGTTGGCGTTGGCCTGCACGTCGGCCGGCAGGTACTGCGCGTCCCGCAGGAACTGGAAGCCGTACATGTCGTGCAGGCTGGCGCCCTGGCACCGGTAACCGATCGTCTGCGTCACGAAGCAGCTGCGGTCGAACTCGGTGATCTTGTTGCGCGAGCGGTCCATTACTAGGCTGGCCTTCCACGAGAAGGTCGGCTTCTTGATGAGCTGGGCCTCAAGCGTGCCCTCGATCGTGTTGCCTTCCACCGTGCCGGCGTTCTGCCACTGCTGGCCGTAACCGTAGAAGCCGGCCAGCGGGATCTGGATCAGCTGGTCGGTGGTGATGGTCTTGGCGTACGACAGCTGGATGCCGAAGCGCTCCTTGACGATGGCGTCAATGCCGATCTCTGTCTCGGTCGAGTTCTCCGGACGCAGGTTCTTGTTGCCGAGGTTCTCTTTCGTGACGCCGCCCGCCGACGTGAAGGAGTACGTCTCGTACTGGTCGGCAAAGTTCGGGCGTCCGCCAGCCGTGCCGCGCGAGGCGCGCAGCTTGAACTCGTTGAGCGTCTCCTTCCACGGCCACCACCGCTCTGCGCCCACCCGCCAGGCGCCGCTCATGCGATAGTAGCTGTTCCACCGCTCGGCGGCCCCGAACAGCGAGCTGCCGTCGCGGCGAATGAGCCCGTCGCCGATGAACCGGCCGCCGTAGTCTCCGCCCAGTGTCACAAAATACCCGCTCGCCTTGATAGTCTCGACACTCGATTCCACGAAGCGCGTCTTCGTGTTGTCGAGGCTGCGAACGCCGGGCACGGCGAAGTCCTGCCCCTCGGCGGTCGTCAGCTCGTTCTTTTCGCTCTCGAGCAGAGCGCGCACCGTGGACTTCAAGGTCAGGTCGCCAAACGTCCGCATCAGGTTGGCGCTGGCCTCGGAGTTGAGCGTGTTGGTCGTCCCGGCGAACTCCGAGATGTTGCCGATGCCGCCGGTGGCGTAGCCTTCCGTCTTCTTCCCTTGGTCGAGGAAGTAGTTCAGCCGCCGGTCGGAGCGGTCGTAGCTGACCGCCGCGTCAAAGGTGAGCCACTCGAACGGCGTGTAGCGTGCCGACAGGCTGCCCTGGGTGCGGGCGCGGTCACGCTGCCGGTCTTCCGTGGCGAGCACGTAGAGCGGATTCTCCTCGCGCCCTTCCGGGTCCGGCTGGTAGAGGTACGGCGTGCCGTCGGGGTCCGGCACCAGGAGATTGGCGTCCGGCGCCTGGTTGATCAGGTCGAAGAACGTGTCGCCGTAGAGTTCTTGGCGGCTCGTGCGGCTGTGGTACGCGCTGAAGGAAATCTTCAGGACGTCCAGCGGCGTGTGGTCGAGATTGAACCGCAGGTCCTTCTGGTCGAACGCGCCCTTGTTGAGCACCACACCGTCCTCTTTCGAACTGCCGAGCGAGAGGAACCAATTGGTGCGGGCGCTGCTCTGCGCAATGTTGAGGTAGTTCTTGTAGGTCTGTCCGGGATCGAAGAACTCGTCCACGGGGTCGTAGATCTTGTCGGCGTACTTGACGTCCTGGAAGCGCTGCCAGACCGGGCGTGCCACGCGCTGGGCGCGAGACACCACCTGCCCGGCGGCATTGACGTACTGGCCGCTCGCGTCCGTCAGATAGTAGTGGTAGCGCGCCCAGCCCATCTTGCCGCCAAGCCTGTTCATGCCGACCTCGGAGCGGAAGCTGTAGCGGGTGGCCGCCTCGCCCGAACCGGTGCCGCGTTTCGTGCGGATCTGAATGACGCCGGAAGCGGCGCGCGATCCATACAGCGACGCGGCGGAGGCGCCCTTGATCACCTCGATGCTCTCGATGTCCGCGGCATCGAGGTCGGCGCTGGCCGCGCCGAATGCCTGCGACTGGATGACGCCGTCCACCACCACGAGCGGCGCGTTCCCCTTGTTGATGCTGGTGGGCGCGCGCAGGATGATGTTGGTGCCGCTCCCCGGCTGGCCCATCGGCACCACGGTCACGCCGGCGACCTTGCCTTGGATGGACTCGAGGGCGTTGGCGGCGGGCACCGCGAGCTCGGTGGTTTCCACCTTGCTCACGGTGAACGGCACGCGGGTACCCGAGGTCGGATCCACGAGGCCCGTCGTGACGACGGCCTGCAGGGTCAGCGCCACTTCCTTCAACTTGATGTCCACCGTCATCGCGCCCGTGGCGGGGACGTTGACGTTGCGCACCACGGCGGGCTGATAGCCGATGCGGCGCGCCTCCACCACCCGCATTCCCACAGGAATGCCGACGAGATTGTAGCGGCCGCGCGCGTCAGTCACCGCGCCGGCGCGGCTCCCGACCACCGAGACCTGCACGTCACTGAGGGCGCGCCCGGAGACCGAGTCGGTCACCGTGCCGCTGATGCGTCCAGTCGCCTGGGCCGCCCCCTGCGACAAGGGAACGAGGAGCAGGAGTGCGGCAGCGAGAGGGGCTGCGAATCGGGTGCAGGCCGCCAGGCATGTGCGCGCGCTATACGAGGCGATCACCATCAGTCCTCCGGGATCGGGGTGTACACGAGCGGAGGGGGGCAGCGCGAACATAGCACAACATCGAGCCGGCGGGAACAAGTGTTCGTGAGACAACACGTGAGGATCGGCGAGAGCGTTCCGTACCGCGGAAATGGATCAGGTCTGACCGTGACAGCGCCGCGTCCCCCGCTGTTGGAGGGAGAGCGATACGGCGTTGGGGTCGGGACGGCGTGTTTTCACCAGTGCGGCCTGCCCACGCAAGTATCTCCGCACGCCGTCAGGCAGATGCTGGCACGGCGTCAGGCACTTTCGCGGTAGTAATTGCCTGCGGCCGTCCGTAATTTTCCGGGTGACGGAAGCTGAAAACCGTCGCCCGCCCCCCGGTTGCCGAGTCAGGTTCCATCACTCGCTCGGGGTTGGCACGCGCCGCGCGCTCACCCCGGCTGCAGAGCGCCCGTGGGCGCAGGAGCGTCGCTGTGAGCCAGTACCGCATCGCGTGGCTGCCGGGGGACGGCGTGGGCGTCGAAGTGATGGAGGCGGCCCGCCTCTGCCTCGACGCGCTGAAGTTCGACGCGCAGTACACCCACGGCGACATCGGCTGGGAGTTCTGGCGTACGGAGGGCGAGTCGTTTCCCCAGCGCACCGTGGACCTGCTCAAGGCGAGCGATGCCGCGCTCTTCGGCGCCATCACGTCCAAGCCGGCCCGGGACGCCGAGGCCGAACTCGTGCCCGCACTGCAAGGCAAGGGACTGACCTACCGCAGCCCGATCGTGCGCATGCGGCAGATGTTCGACCTCTACACCTGCCTGCGCCCGTGCAAGGCGTATGCGGGCAATCCGCTGAACTACAAGAACGACATTGACCTCGTGATCTTCCGCGAGAACACCGAGGGGCTCTACGCCGGCGTCGAGTTCAGTCCGGTCCCGGACGAGCTGCGCGCCACGCTGAAGCAACTGAGCAAGCCGTTCGCCCATTTCGCCGACATCCCGGGCGACGAGTTCGCCATCACCTGCAAGGTGAACACCAGGAAGGGGAGCGAACGGATCATTCGCGCCGCCTTCGAATACGCCACGGCGCATGGCTATCCCAAGGTCACCGTCGTCCACAAGGCCAATGTGGTCCGGGCCACCGAGGGGATGTTCCTCGAGATCGGCAAGCGCGTCGCCAAGGAATACCCAGGCATCGCGATGGACGACGCCAATGTAGACGCCATCACGATGTGGCTGTTGAAGAACCCGGCGAGCTACAGCGTCCTCGTGGCGACAAACCTCTTCGGCGACATCATCAGCGACCTGGCCGCGCAGATGGTCGGCGGACTCGGCTTCGCCTGCTCGGCGAACATCGGCGACAAGCTTGGCGTCTTCGAGCCCAGCCACGGCAGCGCCCCCAAGTATGCCGGGCAATACAAGGTGAACCCGATCGCGATGATCCTCTCGGCCAAGATGATGCTCGCCTGGCTTGGCGAGACCGAGAAAGCCGCCAAGCTCGAAGCGGCCACCGCGGCGGTCATTCGCGAGGGCGCGGTGCGCACGTACGACATGGGCGGCAGCGCGACCACGCTCGAGATGGGCGAGGCAATCGCACGCAAACTCTGAGCGAGTCGCTCGACGGAGCCCGTAAATGGCGCAGATCCTGATTCATGAAGTCGGTCCGCGGGACGGCCTGCAGGTGGAAAAGCAGGTCGTCCCCACCGAGACAAAGCTCGACTGGCTCACCCGGCTGGTGCACAGCGGCGTGGACATCGTGCAGGTTGGCTCGTTCGTGCATCCGGAGAAGGTGCCGCAGATGGCCGACACCGACGAGCTGTTTCGCCGGCTGGCCGCGCAGAAGCGTGACGGCGGCGCCGTGCTGTCGGGGCTGGTGCTCAATGAAAAGGGACTGGAGCGCGGCCTTGTCTGTGGCGTGGAGATGTTCTGCATGGGCGTCTCGGCTTCCGAGACGCACAGCCGCAAGAACACCGGCATGGGCACCGAGGACGCCACACGGCGCATCATCTTCGCCGCGCTCGAGGCGCGGAAGGCGGGGCGCGACGTGCAGGTGAGCGTGCAGAGTGCGTTCGGCTGCGGGTTCGAAGGCGCCATCGCCGAGTCGCGCGTCATGAGCATCGTCGCCGCGTACCTCGAGGCCGGACTGACGGCCATCAGTCTCGCCGACACGGCGGGCCATGCGCATCCCGCGCAAGTCTCGGCGTACGTGCGACGCATTCTCGCCATGGAACCAACGGCGCGAATCACCGCGCACATCCACAACACGTACGGCGTCGGCATGGCCAACGTCTACGCGGCACTCAACGCCGGTGCCACCTCCATCGAGGCGAGTTTCGGCGGGCTCGGCGGCTGTCCGTTCACCAGGGTGGCCGCCGGTAACGTGGCCACCGAGGACATCGTGCACGCGCTGCAGCGCAACGGGCAGCGCGCAGACATCCAGCTCGACACGCTCATCCATGTGGCCCGCGACGTCGCCGCGTTCTTCGCCCGCGAACTGCCCGGTTGCGTCTACAAGATCGGCCCCATTACCGCCCCCCTCCCCACCCCCGCCTAACCCCCCGTTTCTGTTGTCTCTCTGTTGTCTCTCTGTTGTTTCTCTGTTGTTTCTCTGTTGTTTCTCTGTTGTCTCTCTGATCTATGCGCCTTCTATCCGGCATAAGAGTTCTCGATCTCACCAACGTCCTCTCCGGGCCGTTCACCACGCTGCATCTCGCGCTCCTCGGCGCCGACGTCGTAAAGATCGAGAACCCGAAGGACGGCGACCTCGCCCGCAAGCTCGGCATCCTTCCGGAGCTCAACAAGCGCCTCATGGGGACGAGTTTCGTCGCGCAGAACTGCAACAAGAAGTCCGTCACGCTCAACACCAAGAGCGCGGAAGGCAAGGCGATCTTCCTGCGCATGGCGAAGGATGCGGACGTCGTCGTCGAGAACTTCCGCCCCGGCGTCATGGATCGGCTCGGCATCGGCTACAAGGTGCTGTCGGAGATCAATCCGAAGCTCGTCTACTGCGCCATCTCCGGCTTCGGCCAGACAGGACCGGACGCGCTCTTCCCGGCCTACGACCAGATCATCCAGGGACTCTCCGGCGAAATGTCGGTGAACGGCGACGAACGGCTCAGTCCGCTGCGCACGGGTTTCCCCGTCTGCGACACCGTGGGGGGGCTCAACGCCGCTTTCGCCGTGATGGCCGCGCTCTACCATCGCGAGCGCACGGGCGAGGGGCAGTTCATTGACGTCGCCCTCCTCGACAGCATCATGCCGCTCATGGGCTGGGTGGCCGCCAACCTGCTCATCGGCAAGCAGCAGCCGGTGCTGATAGGCAACGACAACTTCACGGCGGCGCCGAGCGGGACGTTCCGCACCGCCGACGGCTTCATCAACATCGCCGCCAACAAGCAGGAACAGTGGGAGGCGGTGTGCGACGTGCTCGGCCTGCCCGAACTCAAGGCCGACGCGCGCTTCGAGGAGCGCGACACGCGCAAGAAGAACCGCAAGGCGCTCACGCCGCTGCTCGAGGACGAGCTGGTGCAGAGGCCGACGGCCGAATGGGTCGAGCTGCTGAACGCCGCCGACGTGCCGAGCGGGGCGATCCTCACCCTCGAAGAGGCGCTGCGCCAGCCGCAGGTGCAGCACCGCCGGGTGCTGCGCACCGTGCCGCTCGCCGGATTCGGCGACGTCGAGGTCTTCGGGCTCACGGCGCAGTTCGAGAAGACGCCGGGATCGGTGGACACCCCGCCGCCGACGCTGGGTGAGCACAACGCACAGATCTACGGGGCGCTGGGCATCGCGCCCGACGAGCAGGCCGCGCTGAAGGCGAAGGGCGTCATCTGAACCGGAGCAATCCCATGGGAATGACCGTCGTTGAAAAGATCCTCGCGCGCGCCGCGGGCCTGCCGGCCGCCAGGGCGGGGGATGTGGTGGAGCCGAAGGTGGATCTGGCGATGTCGCACGAGAATGCGGCGCTGGTGATCAACCAGTTCCAGGAGATCTTCGACGGCACCGGCCGCGCGCCGAAGATCTGGAATCCGTCGCGCGTCGCGATCATCTTCGACCATCGCGTCCCCGCCGAGTCGCCCAAGACGGCCACGAACCAGAAGAAGATCCGCGACTTCGTGGGTGCCAACGGCATCAGCAAGTTCCACGACATCCGCGGCGACACGGGCGGTATCTGCCACCAGATTCTCCCCGAATACGGCTATGTGCGGCCGGGGTTCGTCGTGGTCGGCACCGATTCGCACACCACGTCGCATGGCGCGCTCGGCGCCTTCAGCTTCGGCATCGGCGCCACCGAAATGGCCTCGGTCTGGTCGCTCGGGTTCGCGGTGAACATCGAGGTGCCCGAAACCATCAAGGTGGTGGTGCACGGGGAGTTCCCGCCGCTCGTCGGCGCCAAGGACCTTGTGCTTCATCTCATCGGCACGCTGACGGCGCAGGGAGCCAACTACAAGGTGCTCGAGTTCCACGGCGAGACCATCCGCCGCCTGAACACGAGCGGGCGCATTGCCATCTGCAACATGAGCGTCGAGGCCGGCGCAACCTCCGGCATCGTACCCGGGGACGAGGAAACCGTGCGCTACCTCCGCGACGAGGCCGGTGTGACGGACCCGATCACCTGCGTGACGCCCGACGCCGACGCGCGCTACGTGCGGACCGTCGAGATTGACGCGTCGCAGCTCGTCTCGCAGATCGCCTGCCCGCACATGGTGGACAACGTCAAGCCGATCAGCGCGGTGCTTGGCACGCGCGTGCAGCAGATCGTCATCGGCAGCTGCACCAATGGCCGGCTCGACGATCTCGCCATTGCCGCCGACATCCTGCGCGGCAAGAAGGTCGCCACCGGCACGCGCATGCTCGTCTTCCCGGCCTCCGGTCGCATTTTCGCGCAGGCGCTGGAACTCGGGTATGTGCAGGACTTCATGAAGGCCGGCGCGGTGGTGATGAACTCCGGGTGCGGTCCGTGCCTCGGCGTGCACGAGGGGGCGCTGGGCGACAACGAGGTCGCGCTCAGCACGACCAACCGCAACTTCAAGGGACGCATGGGCAACCCGAAGTCCGAAGTCTACCTGTGCAGCCCCGCCGTCGCCGCCGCGTCCGCCATCACGGGCGTCATCACCGATCCCAACGCGAACTAGCGCCGAGAGGCGGGAGTCAGTCATGGCCAAGGTTCTTCTCACGCTCGGCAACGACATCAGCACCGACGACATCTATCCGGGGCGCTACATGGCCACGGTGCTGCCCACGGAAACGCCGCAGTTCGCGTTCTTCGATCGCACCGAGTTCAACGCGCTCCTCAAGGGGCGCGCCAATCCCGCGGGGAGCATCATCGTCGGCGGAGAGAACTTCGGGTGCGGCTCGAGCCGCGAGCAGGCGTGCTCGACGCTCAAGGGCTACGAGGTGACCATCGTCGCCAAGTCCATCGCCCGCATCTTCCTCCAGAACAGCATCAACCTGGGGCTGAAGGTCGTCATATGCCCCGGCATCGAGGCCAGGGAAGGCGACGACTTGGAGATCACCGATGTCCAGGTGATCAACAAGACGACGGGCAAGACCTTCGCGCAGGTGCAGATGCCGGCGTCGCGGAAGGGGATCATGGATGCGGGCGGGCTCATTCCGTACACACGCCGGCTGCTGATGACGCAGAAGTAGCGCGCGTCAAACCGGTAAGTGATGTGGGGGGCGGGCGCTGCAGGCGACCCGCCCCTTCGCCGTCACCGGAACAGCTGCACGGCCCGCATGGCCAGCAGGATGAGCATCGTCCCGAGGTAGATGCGCAGCACCCAGAGGGCAACGCGCACCGTGCGCGTCCGTTCAACGGGCGGCAAGCGGCATCTCCTCCCGTCGCGTCACGGCCGGTGCGCTCATCGCCGCACGTCCTTGTAGCCGATCACGCCCAGCAGGTGGTCGCCGGCATCCACCACCGGAAGCATGCGCCAGTTGTACTTCTCGAACAGCTCGGCCACGTCCTGCTCGCCCAGTTCAGCGTCGACCGATACGACCGGCGACACCATCAACTCCTCGAGCGTCGCCGATTCGCGGGCCAACACCAGCTCGCGCAGGTCCACGACACCCAGCAGCACCTGGCTGGTGTCTGTGACGACGTAGACGTAGGAGATGGTGTCGGCGTCGGGTGCGCGTTCGCGCAACGTCCGGATGGCCTCGCCGGCGCTGAGCTGTTTGGAAAGCGCCACGAACTGCTGCGACAGCAACGATCCCGCGGTCGCCTCGTGGGTGCCCAGGATGTGCTTCACGCGCTCCGACTCCTCGGGAGCGAGGTGCGCGAGCAGCGCCGTGCGGTCGTCGTGCGGCAGCGCCGAGAGCAGGTCGGCGATCTCGCCGACGGACATCTCGGAGAGGATCTCCTTCGCGCGGTCGGGCGGCAGGTCGGCGACGATCTGCCGCTGCGCGCGCGGCTCCGTCTCCAGCAGCGTGTCGGCCGCCTTCTCGGGCTCGAGCACCGAGAACATCGCCTCCTGCTCGCGCCCCGACAGCTCCTCCAGCGCGTCGGCGAGGTCCTCGCTCGGCAGCTCCTGCAGCTGCTCGCGCGCCAGCGACAGCGAGACCTTGTCGGACGACGTCGCATCCTCGATGGAGAGCGGCTGCACGTAGCTCCAGGAGATCAGGCGGTCCTTGCCAAGGGCCAGCAGCCCCAGCCCCCACTTGCGCAGGAACCCGTTCAGCGAGACGTCTACGTGCGCAATGATCATGCGTCCGTGGCTGGCGAGGAGGTGCACGTCGTTCACGAGCTCCACCTTGCGGCCATCCATGTCGAGGATGGTGCGGCCGATCAGGTGTTCATTGAGGAGCAGCCACCCCGGCTGGTCCACGAACGAGGGATACCGTTCGGCGTGGTCGGGCGGCATGACGACGATCGCATGCGGATCAATGCGCGTGACGCGCTCCCACGGAATGAACTCGTTGGGAAGGCCGCGCCGGTGCGCGACCACGAGGCCCACCGCCTCGGGAAAGGGCTCGGCCACCGTGAAGACAAGGTCGTCGAGCGTGCCGATCTTCAGGTCGGGGCGGGAGACCGCGACGGGGCGGTCAAGCAGCTGCGAGAAGAAGTGCAGCTGGTACTCGGCGCCGTGCGGCGCCGCATGGGTCGAACCGGCGGTGGCGGTCATGACAGGGTCCGCCTACGAGAAGAGGTTCGGAAAGATCAGCGACAGGCCATACGCGGTGGAGACGATGATCACCACGGCCACGATCGTCCAGTTGGCGATGTTCTGGCTCCGCGTGTTCACGTGGTCGCCCATGAGCGGCTTGTCGTTCAGCAGCAGGAGCAGGAAGATCAGCGCCGCGGGCAGCAACGTCACCGCCACCACCTGCACGAAGATCGTGATGAGGTCCTGCACCGGCGTGCTCGCGATGAGCGACACGACGCCCGCCGACGCCAGCATCAACAGGTAGGCGACGTAGAACCAGGGCGCCTCGCGCACGCTCGTGTTGAGCGAGTGCGCCCAGCCGAACACCTCGCCCAACGCCCAGCTGGTGGCGAGGGAGATGCAGAGGGCGCCGAGCAGGCCGGCGTCAAAGAGGCCGATGGCAAAGAGTCCCTTGGCCCACAGCCCCGTGCGCCCCGACATGACTTCGGGCATCCGGTTGGCGGTCTCCGCCGCCGACTCCACCACCATCTGGCCGCCGGGGTGGAAGTGGAACGCGGCCGCCGTCGCGATGATGATGAATGCCGCCACGCTGCAGGTGAGCAGCGCACCGGCCATCGTGTCGATCTTGCCGAACTTGATGTCCTTGACGTCCATCCCCTTGTCCACCACGGCCGACTGCTGGAAGAAGATCTGCCACGGGGTGATGGTGGTGCCGATGTTCGCCATGATGAGCGTGAACACGGCGCTCGCGCCCAGCGCGGGGCCGAAGTCGAAGCGCGGATTGACGAAGCCGCGCCCCACCGCCATCCAGCCATCCGCGACGTTGTGGGTCTTCATCGCCCATAGCGCGGCGGGGATGTACACCAGGTTGAACAGGCAGAAGAACAGCGTGATGCGCTCGAAGGTCCAGTAGCGCCCCGAAATGACGATGGCCATCAAGAGGGCGGTGACGGCGGTGAAGGTGATCCACTCCGGCACGCCGAAGATGCGCATCGCCTGCGTCATGCCGATGTACTCGGTGACGAGAGTCAGCCAATTGATCAGTGCGAGGTCGAATACGGCGAACCAGCCCCAGCCCGCGCCGAAACCGTCGAAGATGGCCTCGGCGTGGCCGCGCTTGGTGACGGCGCCGAGGCGGACCGTCATCTCCTGGACGTAGTACGCCATCGGCACGAGGATGACGAACATCCACAGCATGTTGAAGCCGGTCTTCGAGCCCGTGGCGGCGTACGTCGAGATGCCGCCGGCGTCGTTGTCCGCCACCATCGTGATGACGCCGGGTCCGATGACGGCCAGCAGCATCAGCCAGCGCCGCTTGAGGCGCAGCATGCGGTGGATGAGCTTGCTGATCCAGTAATTCATGCGGGTTCCGGGCGCGATGCGCGCCACTCGGCGGCTCGGGCCGCGTTCGTTGGCGCCTGCCAATTGTAACCGTGGTGCGGCGGCCGCGAAACGCGCCGCGTTGGCGTCTTACCCGACGGCGCGCGAGTGGATCCGCGCGTCGTGCCCTACGTGCGCAACCCCGGAATCGGCAGCGACGCGTACGCGCTGAGCGAGGCGTCGCTGCGCTCGCCCTGCCCGAGCCGCCACAGCCCGGCCCGCGCGATCATCGCCGCATTGTCGGTGGCGAGCTTGGGCGACGGCGCAAAGACGACGCCGCCGAACGGCGCGATGGCGCGCCGCACCCCCTCCTGCAGCGCGGCATTGCACGCCACGCCGCCGCCCAGCACCACCCGCGTGCGCCCAAAGGCGCGCGCCGCGCGCGCCGTCTTCTCCGCCAGCGTGGTCACGAGCGCGTCCTGGAAGCCGCGGGCGAGGTGGGGCAATTCGCCCGCAAGCTCGCCCGCCGCGTCAGCGGTGCGCACCTTGCGCAGCACCGCGGTCTTGAGTCCGGAGAACGACAGATCGTAGTAGTCCTCGTCGCCCGGCTGCTGCCCGCCGTGCAGCATGGGCGGCGCGAAGCGGTGCCGCGCCGAATCG
>JAJZRK010000264.1 GCA_021802745.1 bacterium | reverse complement strand
CATCGTGGGAAAACTAATCGCGACCGCGCCCGGCGGCGGCGCGACGCGCTGGCTCGCCCGCTCCCGGTGCGTGACGTAACTTCCACCCATGTATTGCTCCTTCGCCCTCTTCGCCGACGCCGCCAACCTCTCGCAGGAAGGGAAGCTGAACGTGCTCGGCGTCTTTGACGCCCTGCACGTCGCGACCGTCCCGGCCGTGCACCCGCGCGCCACGCTCGTCGTCCGCCTCAAGGCCAGCCCGGATGACGCGGGAACGCATGCGCTCTCGCTCGCCTGGCTCTCGCCCAGCGGCGAGGAGATATGGTCGTCGAGCGGTGAAGTCGAGGTGCACGTGCCGCCCCCGGGCGCCATCGAGGTGGACATTCCGGTGATCGCGGCCATTGACCTGCCCATCGCCGAGGGGGGTATTCACCTCATGCGCGTGGAGCTCGACGGCGAGACCGAGGCGGAGGTCAGCCTCCACGTGCACGTCGGCAGTGCCGTCGCGCCGCTCGCCGCCGGCGGGCTCGTCTCCTAGTCGGCGAGCCCGGGCACGCCGTCGCGGCCGGCGGCCGTGCGCACGGCGCGCTCGATGGCCTGTTCGAGCGCGGCCACCGCCAGCATCTCGGCGCGCACGGGGTCGGCGGCCGCACCGGTCAGCGGCGCCAACGCAAAGATCACGTCGCCATCCACCAGCGATCCGGCCGGCCGCACGCGCCGGTGCAGCGCCGCACCCGCCGCGCGCGCCACGCCCTGCAGGGCCAGCTTGGCGAGCACACCATCCACGACCACCACGGCGATCGTGGTCTGGTGCGCATTGCCGAACGCGCCGGCCAGTCCGCGCTCCGCAAGCAGGCGTTCCGCGCCCACGAACGCGCCGTCACGGCGCGCCCCGGCGATGACGCGGCCCGTCGCGTCGCACACGTCGCCAAAGGCATTCACGGCCGCCATCGCGCAGGCGGCGGTGCCGTTCGCCTCCGCGGTGGCGACGCCAAGACCGCCCTTCATGCAGCCGGCGGCGCCGAGCGCCTTGCCCACCGTCAGGCCCGTCCCGGCGCCGACGCTCCCCTCGGCCGCCCCGTGCGACACCGCGCGCTCGCAGGCGTCGTAGCCCATGGCGCTTGTCGGACGCGCATCGAAACGCCCCAGCGGCTGCAGGTCGAACAGCACCGCCGCCGGCACGATCGGCACCACGCCGCCGCCCGCAGGAAAGCCGCGCCCGCGCTCCTCCAGCCAGCGCATCACGCCGTCGGCGGCCGCCAGGCCGTACGCCGACCCGCCGGTGACGAGGACCGCGTCCACGCGGTCCACCAGATGGCCCGGCTCCAGCAGCGCCAGCTCGCGCGTGCCGGTGGCGCGGCCGAAGACGGCGCACGCGCCGCGCAGGGGCGCGGTGTCGCCGCGCACGACCGTGCATCCCGTCGCGCCCGCCGTGTCGGTCGCGTGGCCCACCGCGATGCCGAAGCGGCGCAGGTCGGCGCCGTGCGGAGCGTCGCTCACGTCGCGGCCGGCAGCGGATCGCCCTCGCGCGGCGGTCCCTTGGCCGCGCACTCGCGGCACCGCACCACGCCCTTCAGCTCGCACATGTTGCAGATGAAGGTGCCGCACTCCTGGCAGGGATAGCCCTCGGAGGCCCGTTCCTCGCGCCCGCAAGCGCGGCAGACCATCGCGTCCTTTTCCGTCATCGTCTGGCCCCGGTCACGCGCGACCGCGCGGGCGGTCCGCAAGGTTGTATTCCTTGATCTTCTTGATCAGCGTCGCGCGGGCAATGCCCAGTTCGCGCGCGGCGTGCGTGCGATTGAAGTGGTGCGCCTTGAGCGTGCGATCAATGTGCGCCTTCTCCACGTCGGCGAGGGTGCGCGGCGTGTGGTGTGCCACGTCCGCCCCGCTCGACGCCGTGATCTCGCGGGCCAGGTGGCGGGCCTCGATCCGCCCGGCGCCGCGCGCCAGCAGCAGCGCCCGCTCGAGCGTGTTGCGCAGCTCGCGGATGTTGCCGGGCCACCCGTAGCGCAGCACGGCGTCGAGCGCCTCCTCGGACAGCCCCGTCGGCGCGTCCGGCAGCGACAGGGCGAGGTCGCCCATCACCTGGCTGATGAGCTCGAGCACGTCGTCGCGCGTCCGCTCGCGGAGCGGCAGCAGGCGCACCGGCATCACCGACAGCCGGTAGAACAGGTCTTCGCGGAACCGGCCCGCCGCCACCTCGTCGGCGAGATCGCGACTCGTCGCCGCCACCACGCGCACGTCGGGGACGATTTCCACCGTGCCGCCGTGGCGCCGGAACCCGCGCCCCTCGAGCGCGCGGAGCAGCTTGGGCTGCAGCTGCGGCGCGAGGTCGCCGATCTCGTCGAGAAAGAGCGTGCCCCCGTCGGCAATCTCGAACAGCCCGTGCCGCGCCGGCTTGCCGCCCACCCCCTCCTCGCCAAACAGCTCGAGGTCGAGCGACTCGGACGTCAGCGCCGCGCAATTGACCTCGACGAAGGGCCCCGCCCCGCGCGGACTCTGCTGGTGGATCAGGGCGGCCACCCGCCCCTTCCCCGACCCGCGTTCGCCGGTGATCAGCCCCGTGGTGCGCTCGCTCTGCGCCAGGATGCTCACCTGCCGCGCGAGGTCGCGCATCGCCGGCGACGATCCAACAAGCACCTTCGAGTCCGCGGCCCGCTGGTCGAGCAGGTACCGGTTCATGCGCCGCAGGTGCGACTTCTCCAGCGCGCGCTCCGCCGCGGCGGCGAGATGGCTGAGATCCACCGGCTTCGTCAGAAAGTTCTCCGCCCCCTTGTGGAGCGCGTCCACCGCCATCGGCACGTCGCCATAGGCGGTGACCATGATCACCACCGGGTCATCCTCGCGGATCTTCGCCAGCACGTCGAACCCGGTGATGTCGGGCAGCCGCACGTCGAGCAGCACGAGGTCGGGGCGCAGGCGCCAGTACGCGTCCACGCCGTCGTTGCCGGTGTACGCTTCGGTCACGACGTGCTGGCCGTCGTGCCGGAAGAACATCGCGAACGCCGAGGCGATTGCGACTTCGTCGTCAATGATCAGGATAGAGGCCATCGGTCAGGTGGCGGGAGTGAGCGGAAGCTCGACTTCGAAGGTCGCACCCTGGCCCGGATCCGACCGGGCCCGCAGCACGCCTCGATGTTCGCGAATGATGCCGTCGGAGATGGACAGGCCCAGCCCGGTACCCGCCCCGCGCGGCTTGGTGGTGAAGAAGGGATTGAAGATGTGCGGCAGCGCCTCCGGCGCGATGCCCGGCCCGTTGTCGCTGATCGTCACGACAAACGAGCTGCCGCGCACCTCGCTCGCCACGGCGAGGCAGCGCTCGCCCGGCTGGTGCGCCACCGCCTGCTCGGCGTTCGACAGCAGGTTGATGAAGACCTGCTGCAGCTGGAACGGGTCCGCCAGCACCAGCGGCGGTTCCGGCATGAGCGCGACGGAAAGCTTGATCTCCTGCATGCGCAGCGCGTACCGGCGCAGGTCAATCGTGTCGCGCAGCGCCTGGTTGACGTCGGTCGGGATGCGCTCGGCCTGGCCCTGGCGGCCGAAGGCGAGCAGCTTGCCCACGATCCGCGACGCCCGCTTCGCCTCGCGCGTGATCGTCTCCATGGCGCGCGCCGCGTCCTCGCCGCCGACGCCCCGCTCGAGCACCTGGGCATACGCAAGGATGCTCGTCAGCGGAGAGTTCACCTCGTGCGCGACGCCACCGACGAGCTCGCCCATGGCGACCATGCGGTCCTGCCGGATGGCCTGGTCGAGCAAGAGCCGCTCGTCCGTCACGTCGCGGGCGATGGCGAGCACGCCGGTGACGCGGCCGCCCTCGACGATCGGCGCCGCGTTGAGCGTCGCGTAGCCGCGCACGCCGCCCGGGCGCGTGAAGCGAATCGTCGTCCGCTCGCGCTTGCCGGCCAGCGCCGACACGAAGCCCTGCCACAGCGCCGGCGCCTCCGACGGGTCCACGATCTCCGCGAATGGACGGCCCAGCAGCTCGTCGCGCGTCTTGCCCGACACGTGCTCCATCGCGCGGTTGACCGCCGTCAGGTTCCCCTCCTCGTCCACGCAGACGATCGCGTCCTCCGCCGCCTCGACG
>JAJZRK010000263.1 GCA_021802745.1 bacterium | reverse complement strand
GCTCGCCACCGAGAGCACAATCGTCCTGCCGTGGGATCGCGAGATTCTGCTCAACGGCGAACTGCAGCCGAACCCGAAGTACGAGGCGGTCTATCTGGATGATCCAGGGGGGTACTAGACTCGGACGCTTGCCAACGGGCACCTGCGGACTATTCTTTCGGCTGATGGATGCTCGCTGTCGTTCCGCGTCCTTCCACGCGGCGGGGCGACCGTGTGCCGAGAACGAGGTCGGCGATGCCGCCGCTCGGTCGCCCATCGCAATGAGCCGGCGTCGGCAACATTCGTGGTGCGGCCACCTGACATAGCGCAGGCGCGCAACTGAGCAGCGGAGACGCGCGGCGGCGATCACCCCGCGGAGAGCAGACCATGCCTTTGACCACATTCAATCTGAGGTCGGTCGCCGCATGCAAGGCCACGGCGCGCTGGACGGGCCTGATGGCTGCGGCGTCCGGTTTGCTGACGCTCGTCGGGTGGTGGATGGACATCGCCGTATTGCGCTCGTGGCTTCCCGACTGGGCACCCATGAAACCGGACACGGCGCTCGCCTTGGTAGCCGCTGGTGTGACGCTCTGGTCGCTTTCTCGGACGGAGGACGCCACAGTCCAGCCAGGTAGCTGGTGGCGCGTCACGGCGGCGTCTGTGACCGCCCTTCTGGGCGCGCTTGCCCTCGGTCAGTATGCGATCGGCGCGCCAGCGGCCGTCGGTGGCTGGCTGTCCGGGGCGTGGGCTGGCACAGGCGTCCTGTCGCCCGACCGCATGTCGGTGCTTGCCGCCGTGGACTTGGTGCTCCTCGGCACGTCGCTGGCGGCAGTCGCGCTGCCATCGCACCGCTGGCTCCCTTGGATGTCGCAGTCGCTCGCGCTGTTGGCCGGTCTTGGCGCCTTCATTGCCGTGGCGGGCTACTTCTACGGCCAGGAGAACTTGGGGCGCGCCGGGTTCTTCGCAAGCACGGCGGTACACACCGCCTGGGCGCTGATGATGCTCAGCGTAGGTACGCTGTGTGTCAGGCCGGAGCAGGGGTTCGTGGCACTCCTGAACATGGACAGCGTTGGCGGCATGCACCTTCGCCGGCTGCTGCTTCCCGTTGCCGTCACCCCGGTCTTCCTGAACTGGGTAGAACTCGAACTGGAGCGTCGAGGCGTCTTCCCGCCAACCTTTGGTTGGATGCTTGACTCGGCGGTGACGGCCCTCGCGCTTGCGGTGCTGGTCTGGGCGGGCGCCCGCGTAGTCCACGAGAAGGATGTCGTGCAGCAGATGACGCGTCAGGAACTTCAGTTCAGCGAGGAACGTTATCGCCAGCTCGTGGAGAGTTCGCCGCTCGCCGTCATCGTCAAGGATGAGGAGGGCATCGTGTTCGCCAATCCCGCGGCGGCGGCTTTGGTTGGCCTGCCCGACGTCGAGGGCTTGATGGACAAGTCGCCCTTCGCGTTCGTGCACCCCGACTCGCGACCGGCGTACCGGGCGGGCATCTGCCGGGTGCTGCGCGACGGCAAGCCACTGCTGCACATGGACCAGCGCCTCCAGCGCCTGGACGGCGCCGAGGTCGATATTGAGTACTCAGCCACTCTCGTGGAGTACCACGGCCGCCGCCTGGCCCAGGTGGTTGCCAAGGACACGACAGAGAGGCGGAGAGCGGAGCGTAGCCTGCGGGCGTCGGTTGAGCGCATGCAGCTTGTCGCGCGCGCCACCGGCGACGCCCTCTGGGACTGGGACGTGCTGGCCGACTCTACGTGGTGGAGCGACACCTTCTACGAGAAGTTCGGCTATGCGCCCGGTACCACGCCGACATTCGAGGCCTGGCTTGACCACGTGCATCCAGAGGACCGCGACCGGGCGACCACGGAGTTTCGCACCGCCGTTGAGGCGTGCGTGCAAGCGTGGTCGAGTGAGTACCGGTTTCGTCGCGCGGATGGTTCATACGGCGTCATTTTCGATCGCGCGCATGGAATTCTCGACGGGTCTGGTCGACTCGTCCGCATTGTGGGATCGATGGTGGACATCACCGACCTGCGGCACGTGGAAGAACAGGCGCGATTGCTCTCGCACGCCGTCGAGAGTTCCAACGATCTCATCTCGATTACCGACCTCGAGGCGAGGTTCCTGTTTGTCAACCGGGCATTCCTGGAGGCCTACGGTCTCAGCCGGGATGAGGTCATTGGGCAGACACCCGCCATGCTCGCCCTCGACCCGTCTCGTACGCCTTGGACTCACGAGATCATCCGCGGGAGCGTGCTGACTGGGCAATGGAGTGGCGAACTCATGAACCGCCGCAAGGACGGGAGCGTCTTCCCGATTCAGCTCAATGCGTCGTGCGTGCGCGATGCGACTGGACAGGTGGTTGCCTTGATGGGTGTCGCGCAGGACATCACCAAACGCAAAGAGGCGGAGCATGCGTTGCGCGAGAGCGAGGCCAAACTTCGCGCCACGTTCGAGCAGGCGGCGCTCGGCATTTGTCTGACCGACCTCGACGGACGTTTTCTGCGCGTCAATGAGCGCCTGTGCAAGATTACGGGCTTTTCTGCGCCGGACCTGCTGACGCGCTCGTTCCAGCAGATCACGCACCCCGACGATCTTGCGCTAGATGTCGACAACGAACGCCGCGTTATCGCGGGTGAAGTCGACTCGTACACCATGGAGAAGCGCTACCTTCGCAACGGTGGCGATCCCGTCTGGGTGCGCTTGACGTCGTCGCTGGTACGGAGCCCTGAGGGCGCGCCAGAGTACTTTGTTTCGGTGATCGAAGACATCTCACCACAGCGCCAGCTGGAGGCCCAGCTGCTTCAGGCGCAGAAGATGGAGGCTGTCGGCCGGCTCGCCGGCGGCGTCGCACACGATTTCAACAACATTCTGACGGTCATCCAGGGGCAACTCGGGTTGCTTGAGCTGGACGCGTCGCTCGATCCAACCGCCAGTGAGTCCTGCGACGAGATCGGAAAGGCGGTGCATCGGGCGACCGACCTGACGCGACAACTGCTCCGCTTCAGCCGCCGCGAGATTCTCCAGCCGCGGCAGATTGCCCTGAACGAGGTGGTGGCCAAGCTGGCCAAGATGCTCCAGCGACTCATTGGCGAAGATGTGGTGTTGTCGCTCGAGCTTGCCGACGCAGCGCTGACTATCCGCGCGGACACCGGCATGATCGAGCAGGTGCTCATGAACCTCGCGGTCAACGCGCGCGATGCGATGCCCGGCGGCGGCGCGCTGCACATCGAAACGTCGGAACGCGCGCTCGATGTGTCGACGGCAACACGCGACGAAGTTACGGCGGGCCGATACGCCTGCCTGAGAGTGAGCGACACCGGCGGAGGCATTCCGGCCGACGTACTGCCGCACATCTTCGAACCGTTCTTCACCACGAAGGAGGCTGGTCGTGGTACCGGGTTGGGGCTCGCCACTGTGTTCGGCATCGTCCGCCAGCATGGCGGCACGGTGAGAGTGGTGAGCGACGCCGGACCCGGCGCCACGTTCGAGATCTGTCTGCCGCTCAGCTTGGAATCCGACGCAACGCCAGACCTTCAGTCTGGCCTGGCCGCATTGCCCGCCACGGCGGGGCGTGGAGGTGGTGAATGCGTGTTGCTGGCAGAGGATGATGCGGGCGTGCGTCAGGTGGCCCAAGCCGCCCTCGAGCGCCAGGGATACCGCGTGCTGACCGCGACCGACGGCGATGATGCCTGGCACCAGTGGACGACGGAGCAGCGACCCATCGACCTGCTCATCACGGACCTCGTGATGCCCGGTGCCCTCAATGGAACAGCTCTCGCCGCCAAGTTGCGCGAGGCTAAGCCCACGCTGAAGGTCATCTTCACCAGCGGCTACAGCGCCGAGTTCGCCGGACAGCCGATCTCGCTCGCGGAGGGTCAGGCCTTTCTGGCCAAGCCATTCGACATCACGCGCCTGCTCGCCCTCACCGCCGAGATGTTGCGCGGTGAGATCTCAGCGTCGTAGCGGCCGCTGCCGAGGAAGCGCCACACATAGTGCGAGGTGGGCGTGCCTACGCCAGCTCCCCCACCGCCGCCTCGTACCCCACGCCTTCGGACATCCGCTGATAGATCTGCCCGATCACTTCGGC
>JAJZRK010000262.1 GCA_021802745.1 bacterium | reverse complement strand
CGCGGCCATCACGGCCTACCTCGATCGCCGCAACGCGGCGCCAACCCCGTTTGTCTGGACCGCATCCGTCCGCTCCATCCTCGCGAAGGTCCGCAAAGCGAAAGACACTTTGGCATCACACCACTAGCGCTCGCGCCAACCCCTTTCCCCCGCTGGCGCGGACGTGCGATACTCCACCACGTCCATGGCCAAGCCCTTCGACGCACGCCGCCAGCTTCTTGGCGCAGCTCGGCGATTCCTCCTTGAGGGGTCGCCGCCGTCCCCCGTTTCCGCACCGTTCACCGATCCGCCGCGGCTCACCCCCGCGGCCCTGGAGAGTTTCCGCATGTCCCGCTCCCGCGAACGCATCCTCGCCAACCTCGACGACATGTACCGTGAGGCGTTCAGCCGCGCGAAGGAGACGGAAGACGAGGCCGGCATGAAGGCGCTCGACTTCTCGTATCGCCGCGAGCAGCTCTACTTCGAGATCCTGCTCGACGTGCGCGACGCGCTCGAGCGGCGCTGAGGCGGTGTCATGCATCTCCTCGCCCAGACCGCCGTGATCAGTCTCGCCATCGTCAACGCCCGCGTCTGGACCGGCGACGCGCGCCATCCCTGGGCCGACGCCGTCGCCATCGAGGGCGCCCACATCGCGGCCGTCGGGTCGAGCGCCGAGATCCGCAAGCTCGCCGGCACCAACGCGCGCCTCATCGATGCGCACGGCGCGATGGTGGTGCCGGGCTTCATCGATTCGCACGTTCACTTTATCGAAGGCGGGTTCGCCCTGCAGTCGGTGAAGCTGCGCGATGCGAAGACGAAAGCCGAGTTCATTCAGCGCATCGGCGACTTCGCGAAGACCATTCCCGCCGGCACGTGGATTCTCAACGGCGACTGGGACCACGAGAACTGGGGCGGCGAGCTGCCGACGCGGCAGTGGATCGACGCGGTGACGCCCAACAACCCGGTCTGGATCAATCGCCTCGATGGCCACATGAGTCTGGCCAACACAGCGGCGCTCAAGGCGGCCGGCGTGACGCGCGACGTGAAAGAGATCGCCGGCGGCACCATCGTGCGCGACGCCTCCGGCGAGCCGACAGGGATCTTCAAGGACAACGCCATGTCGGTGATCGACCGCGCGGTCCCACCGGCGAGCGCCGAGATGACCGACCGTGCGCTGCGGGCGGCGATGCAGTACGTGAACGCGCAGGGCGTGGTGGCAGTGCAGCACATGGGCGGCTGGGGCGACCTCGCCGCGTTCGAGCGGGCACACGCAGCCGGCGCGCTGACGACGCGCATCTACGCCGCCGTGCCGCTCTCGAGCTGGAAGCGTCTCGCCGACACGGTGCGCTCGCGCGGCTTCGGCGATGCGTGGGTGCGCATCGGCGGGCTCAAGGGCTTCGTGGACGGCTCGATCGGATCGCACACCGCCGCGATGCTTGAGCCGTTCACCGACGCGCCGAATGATCGCGGTCTGATGGTGAACACCGAGGCGGACCTCTACACGTGGACCTCGGCCGCCGACAAGGCCGGCCTGCAGGTGATGGTGCACGCCATTGGCGACCGCGCCATTCGCACGCAGCTCGACATCTTCGAGCGGGTGGCGCGCGAGGACGGCCCGCGCGACCGGCGCTTCCGCATCGAGCACGCCCAGCACATCGCCCCCGCCGACCTGGCGCGCTTCGGGGCGCTCGGCGTCATCGCCTCGATGCAGCCGTATCACGCCATCGATGACGGCCGCTGGGTGGACAAGGTGATCGGCGCCGAGCGGTCGAAGGGGACGTACGCGTTCAAGTCGCTCCTCGACACCAAGGCAAGGCTCGCCTTCGGCAGTGACTGGTATGTGGCGCCGCCGACACCGCTCATGGGGATCTATGCCGCGGTGACGCGGCGCACGCTCGACGAAAAGCGGCCGGGCGGCTGGGTGCCCGAGCAGAAGATCTCGGTGGAGGATGCCCTGCGCGCATATACGGCCGGCGCGGCATACGCCGGCTTTGCCGAAGCGACGCGCGGGGTCATCAAGCAGGGCATGCTCGCCGACCTCACGATGATCGACCGCGACCTGACGCGCATCGCGCCCGAGACGATTCGCGACGCCAAGATCGTGCGGACCATCGTTGACGGGAAAGTCGTCTACGAGGCGCCGGGCACACCGTAGCGGAGTCACCGGCGAGCCCTTTCGCGCGTGCCCCTGGACGGTAAGTTCAGGGGCATGCGCATATTTCTCCACGTCACGTCCGCATTGCTGTTGCTGGCGCCGGCCGCCACGGTACTCGACGCGCAGGCCACCGTCAGCGGCTGGTATACCGAAACACGGGTCACGACACGCGTCGTTGGTGAGAACGGCATGCTCAACAGCGCACCCAGGGAATACACCACGCGCGAATGGCTCTCGCCGCTGGGCGTTCGTCGGGAGGGAGATCCTATCCAGGCCGGCGGCCGCACATCGACGGCGTACGCGTTGGAGAGACACGGCGACACGCTGAACTACCAGGTCGACTCGGCAACGCGGACCATACTGGTCATCAATCCACGGTCGGTGCGCACCCTGTTCACCGATCAGGTTCGTGCGGACATTGCCCGCGCGGCACAGATGAAGCCCGAGATTCGCGCCTCGGATAACGGGACCCCGATCCTTGGCCATCGCACGCGTAAGGTCGCGATGACGGTCACTGCACCGAACGCGCGCCTGGAGTCTGGCCGGACTTCGCCGCGCACGCTAACCACGTGGACCGTCGTCGACACGGCGGACGCCGCGTTGACGGACTACACCAGAATGTGCCGTGCGCTGAGGACCGGAACACCGGCGCGCGCGTGCTCCAAGGCGCTCCGCTCAGAGTACAGTTTCGGCGGTCCGTCGGGCTTCACGACATATGTGGTATCGGAAGTCGTCGTTTGGCGACGCGAGACCATGGAGGCGTCCCGCTTCGCAGTGCCTGAGGGCTACACGCGACGTGACTTGGTAGCGGAGACCCGCGCCATGCGAACGGCGAACGCCGAACTCAAGCGTCTCGTGGCGAGCAATGATCCGCGCGACCGTGCGCGGGCCAAGGCGCTCAGTGACTCCTTGTTGAAGGAGTTGCGTCGGAACCAGCCGCCACCGCGACCACTGCGTGAGAATCCGTCTGCCGTCGTGATCGACGGTGGCGCGAAAAAGAAGCCCTGAGGCGACGCGAGGCGCGCCGGCGTCGGCTACGCCGGCGGCGCGCTCGATCCCTGACGCCCCACCCGCGTGCTGATGTAGATCGCGCCGCGCCCGTGATCCACGCCCCACTTGGCCGTGGCATCCTGCGCATTGTAGTAGCGGATGAACTGGATGGGCGTCGTCGCAAGGGTGGAGAGGACCGACACATCCCCCACGTGCACGTCATCCATGTAGACCTGCACGGCGGTGGGATACCGGAAGCTCTCGGTGCCACGGACGTTGAGCCAATTGCCGCGCAGGGTCTTCACCACGTCGTACGCCGTCGCGAAGCGCTGTTCCTCGATCTGCTGCCGCGTGATGACGTTGGGGTCCTGCTTCGGGCGGCTGGCCGCGGCGGTCGTGGCACCGGTGCCGCCAGCGCCTCCGCCGGACGCGCATCCGGTCGTGCTGACGAGAGCGAGCGATGCAGCAAGGAGCAGACGGGTGGCGCGCATGGGATCCCCCGGGGCGGGATGAGGTTCGCTTCTCATTGCAACTGCTTACCACGGAGACACGGAGGACGCGGAGAGACACGGAGAACTGTTACTTCTTAATGGAAAGACAGTGCGCCACGCCGGACTTGGAGTGGCGAACGCAGTTCCCCCACGAAGTTGGAGTTGCCGTTCTCCGTGCATCTCCGCGTCCTCCGCGCCTCCGTGGTAAGCACTTGCCGTAGTCTCAGCTTGGCGCGGCAAGCCAGCTCAAGCAAGGTCCACCGTCTACCGCCGACCGTCCACCGTCAAAAAGCCGCCACCTCGGAGTACGCCCGCAGAAAGTCCCCAACCTGCGGCAGAATGGCGTCCTCCAACTGTGGCGCATACCCCACCCACACATCCTGCGACGCGATGCGCTTGACCGGCGCATCGAGCCAGGCAAAGCAGTCGTCGGCGACGCGCGCGGCAATTTCGGCGCCATACCCCCACG
>JAJZRK010000017.1 GCA_021802745.1 bacterium | reverse complement strand
CCGCGGTGCAGAGCGAGTGGTAGCTCTGGACGCGCGACTGGGAGCGCACGACATTCGCGACCGCGCGTGCGCTGGGCGTCGGCATCGTGCCCTACAGCCCGCTTGGTCGCGGCTTCCTGACCGGCGCCATCACGGCCGACACGGACTTTCCCGAGGGCGACTATCGCCACACGAACCCGCGCTTCGTCGGCGAGAACCGCGCGGCCAACCTGCGTCTCGTTGACGTGGTGCGGACCGTCGCCGCGCACAAGGGATGCACGCCGGCGCAGGTCGCGCTCGCGTGGGTGCTGTCGCGCGGCGAGGACGTCGTGCCGATTCCGGGAACGACCAAGGCCGCGCGCATTGACGAGAACCTCGGCGCCTGTTTCGTGGGGCTCAGCGCCGCGGAGGTGGCCGAGCTGTCGGCGGCGATTCCCGCCGACGCCGTTGCCGGTGACCGGTATCCGACCGGCATGAAGGCGCTGGTGGACGAGTAGGCACGCCGGTATCTACGGCACACCGCCAAGGCACCAGGGACGCAAAGGCAAGCACCTGGCAATGGATGCGCGCCACACAGCGTTCTGCGTGGCGCGCATCCAAGGTTATCAAGCAGCTTGGAACTTCTTCGTGTCCTTCGTGCCTTCGTGGTGAGTGGTTGACCCCGACCCCTACTTCAACCGCGGTTTCGTCACGCGCGGCACGGGGGTGCAGGTCGGCCACGTGCGCGGCGCCTGCGCGCGCGCCGGCGCCCCCGGCGGACCGCCCGCCGGCAGCGTGTTGAGGTCCACCTGCTCGCGCGTGATGAACGACGGATCCTCCGACGCGAGATAGGCCAGGCTCGCCACCAGCGTCGCGTTGTGCCTGAGGTCTTCGAACACGACCTTGTCGAACGTGTCGCGCGTCGTGTGCCAGGTGACCACGCCATAGTCCCACGAGGCGCCGCCCATGCCGAAAGCGGGAACGCCACGGCAGGCAAACGACGCGTCATCGGAGCCGCCCATTGAGGGGCGCCCCGCCGATCCGTCAAACGGGATCATCGCCTGCATCTCGGGCTTGAGCTGCTTGAGCCAGCCGGCGAGATGCACTCCCGCGTTCGGCAGGCCGCCGGCGTTGAGACGCGTCACGCGCCCCGTGCCGCCATCCTGATTGAAGAGGGCCTGCAACCCCTTCAGCACTTCCGGGTGGTCCTCGGCGAATGCCCCCGAGCCCACGAGTCCTTCCTCCTCGCCGGCCCAGAGGCCGATCAGGATCGTGCGCTGCGGCTTCGGCAGCACCTGCTTGAGGATGCGCATCGCCTCGAGCATCATCGCCGAGCCAGTGCCGTTGTCGGTGGCGCCGCTGCCGCCGTCCCACGAATCGAAATGTGCGGAGAGCAGCACGTATTCGTCGGGCTTCGTCGTCCCCGGGATGCGGCCCACGATATTCGAGATCGGCTGCTCGCCCAGCAGCTCGGCGTCGAGGTTGAGGCGGATCTTCGGGTGCTGGTTGTTGTCGGTGAGGCGGAAGACGAGGCCGTAGTCTTCACACGAGAGGGCCACCGTCGGCACCTTTGTCGTGTAGGTCTCGAAGAGCGCGAGGCCGCCGCGGGAGTTGGTCGGGCGCGAGCTGATGACGCCGGCGGCGCCGGCTTCCTCGAGGCGCACGGCGAGTTCGCCGCCGCCGAGGGCGAGGCTGAGCCCCGTGCCGCGCACGTTGCGCCCACCCCATTCGCGCGCGTTCCGGGCGCGCCACGCACTGTCGCTGGCGAGGGTGGCCGGCGTGCCGTTCTTCACGATGTCCTCGGTGGGGCGGCACGACGCGAACGGCGCCGACACGAGCACGAGCTTGCCCTTCACGGCCGGCAGCCATTTCACGAACTCGGCGCTGTCGGCAAAGAGCGGCAGGACGACCGTCTCGGCCACCTTGTCCTTCTTGTTCGTTCCCGGCGAGAAGCCGAGCATCATCCCCTCGAGCGAGCGCACGCGCGGAGCGATGAGGTCAATGTGCGAGTAGCCGCGGCGCCAGCCGCGCCAGGTGCCGAACTGTTCGTGCTTCGCTTCGATGCCCCACTCGCCGAGCGTCTTGATGGCCCAGTCCTGGGCGCGCTTCATGTCCGGGCTGCCAAGCAGGCGCGGACCGAGGGAGTCGAGGAGCTGCTGTGCGAGACGCGGCGCCTGCGAGCTGTCCGTGCCAAGCGTCCAGATGCGCTGGATCGCCGCGTCGGCGGCGGGTGCGCCCTGGGCGCGGAGCGAGGCAGCGCCGGCGATCAGCGCGACGAGAATGAGTGAACGACGCATATCATGAGGAGAGAGGAGGGTTGGTGCGGGGTGCGGGGGAAATCGGCTCGTCTAGCTTACGGCCGTCGGTCGACGCGTGCTGGCGCGGGGTGCGGGCGTGACGCTCGCGGGGACCGGAATGACGGTGCATCCCATGCCCTTGACGCAACAAAATATTTTGATATATTGCGCGCATGAGCTCTGCGGCATGCCTCCCGAAGCCCGACCTCGCCCGCGCCGAGTCGCTCTTTCACGCGCTGTCCGACGTGACGCGCCTCTCGATCCTCGAGATGCTGCGCGACGGCGAGCGGTGCGTCTGCGAGCTGCAGGATGAGCTCGACGCGGCACAGTCGCGGCTGTCGTTTCACCTGCGCGTGCTCAAGGAGGCCGGGCTGGTGGCCGACCGGCGCGAGGGTCGCTGGGTGCACTACACCATCGTTCCCGGCGCGCTGGCGGAAGCGCACGACCTCACCGTTGCCATGCAGCCACGCGGGGGCACGCTGCCGGTGCGGCGCACCGGAGCCTGCTGCGGTTGAGCATTCTCTCTTTTCTTCTTGAGTAATTCATCAACTTTTCTTGATTGCCGAGATTGAGGACAACGCTGATGAGCGCCCCCGACACCACGAAAGTTCCGCAGTCGCTCGACGAACTCCGCGCCTCCGTGCAGGCGCGCTACGGCGCCACGGCGCAGCGCGTGTCCGCTGGATCCACCGCGGCGGCGAGTTGCTGCGGGCCGGCGGATGGCTCGAGCGGCTGCTGCGGCTCAACGAGCGAGACCTGGGATCCGATTACCGCCGACCTGTATGAAGCGGGCGAGACGGCGGGGCTCCCCGCCGAGGCGCTGCTGGCCTCGCTCGGCTGCGGCAATCCGACGGCGCTGGCGCAGCTCTCCGCAGGCGAGGTGGTGCTCGACCTCGGGTCCGGCGGCGGCATTGACGTGCTGTTGTCGGCCAAGCGCGTGGGGCCCACCGGCAAGGCGTACGGGCTCGACATGACCGACGAGATGCTCGCGCTCGCCCTGGAGAACAAGGCGAGGGCGGGCGCGACGAATGTCGAGTTCCTGAAGGGGCACATCGAGAGCATTCCGCTCCCCGCCAACACGGTGGACGTGATCATCTCCAACTGCGTGATCAACCTGTCCGGCGACAAGCGGGCGGTGCTGCGGGACGCGTTCCGCGTGCTGAAGCCGGGCGGCCGCTTCGCGGTCAGCGACGTGGTGGTGCGCGAGGGACTGCCGCAGGCCGTGAAGGACAACATGGCGCTGTGGACAGGGTGCGTGGCGGGGGCGCTGGAAGAGCGGGAGTTCATCGCGCTCCTGCAGGAAGTCGGGTTCACCGACGCCAGCATCGAGCCGACGCGCATTTACACGCGCGACGACGCGGTGGCGCTGATGCAGGGCACGGGACTCGACCTCTCGCTGGCCGATGAAGTACAGGACAAGGTGATGAGCGCCTTCGTGCGCGCGGTGAAGCCGGGCGGGGCAGCGCCGCATCCGACCGCCACCGCGGCGCTCGACGATCGCGCGACGGCGGCCGCGGCCCGTGCGGCAAAGCCGCGGCGCGAGCTCGCCACGCTTGGCGCGGCCGTCAAGGCGAACGCCGGCGGATGCGGCTGCGGATCCTCCGACTGCTGTTGAACGCGAGGGCCTAGGTGTGCTGACGACTTCACAGACCAACGGCGCCGCGGCACGCGCACTGATTCGCGGCGCGACGGCGTCCGACTTTCCCGCGGTGGCACGCCTGCTGACGGCGAGCGACCTCCCCCTCGACGGGGTGCTGGATGCGACCGCGATCTTTCTCGTGGCCGAGAGCGGCGGCGCGCGCACGTCCCCCTGAACCCACGAGCGCACGCCTCATGACCGCCCCGTCGGCGCAACACCCGGACTCGGTCAGCCGCAAGCTGTCCACGCTCGACCGCTTCCTGACGCTCTGGATCTTTCTGGCGATGGCGTTCGGCGTGGCGCTTGGCTACGCCGCGCCCAATGTGGAGCAGTGGATCGAGCGGGTGCAGGTGGGGACGACGAACATTCCCATCGCCATCGGCCTCGTGCTGATGATGTATCCGCCGCTGGCCAAGGTGCGCTACGAGAAGCTCGGCGCCGCGTTCCGGAACGGCCGCGTGCTCGCGCTCTCGCTGTTCCAGAACTGGGTGATCGGTCCTCTCGTGATGTTCGCGCTGGCCATCGTCTTTCTGGCCGACCTGCCGGGCTACGCGCAGGGGCTCATCCTGGTCGGGCTGGCGCGGTGCATCGCGATGGTGCTCGTGTGGAACGATCTCGCGAAGGGAGACAAGGATCTCGTCGCCGGCCTCGTGGCCTTGAATGCGATCTTCCAGGTGCTCTTCTATGGCGTCTACGCCTGGCTGTTCCTGACCTTCCTGCCGCCGCGGTTCGGGATGGAGAGCGTCACGGTGAACGTCGCGGTGAGCGAGATCGCGAAGACGGTCGGCATCTACCTGGGCATTCCGCTCGTGGCCGGCCTCATCAGCCGGCTCGCGCTGATTCGCGCCAAGGGCGAGGCGTGGTATGACCACGTGTTCATCCCGCGGGTGAGCCCCGTGACGCTGGTGGCGCTGCTGTTCACGATTGTCGTGATGTTCTCGCTGAAGGGCAACCTGATTGTCCAGCTGCCGTTCGACGTGCTGCGCATCGCGCTGCCGCTCGCGCTGTACTTCGTGGCGATGTTCCTCATCACCTTCTTCTCCGCCAAGGCGCGCGGCGTGGGCGCGTCGTACGAACAGAACGTGACCGTGTCGCTGACGGCGGCGAGCAACGACTTCGAGCTGGCGATCGCCGTGGCTGTCGCCGTGTTCGGCATCAGTTCGGACCAGGCGTTTGCGACCGTCATCGGCCCGCTCGTCGAGGTGCCCGTGCTGATCGGGCTGGTGAATGTCGCGCTCGCCTTCCGCCGCCGGTTCTACGGCGTCTCCGCGAGCTGAGACACGCGCCGACCCGCCCTCGTCCATCTCACATCTCTCATCTCCCATCTCACATCTGCCCTTGCGCTACGCCCTGATCTCCGACATCCACGCGAACCTCCCTGCGCTCGACGCGGTGCTGGCCGACATCGGCGCGCGCCCCGGCGTGGACGCCACGTATCACCTCGGCGACCTCGTCGGCTACGCTCCCTGGCCGAATGAAACCGTCCAGCGCCTGCGCGCCGCGGGAATTCCCGGCGTAGCCGGCAACTACGACTCGACCGTCGCGACTGGGGCGCCGCACTGCGGCTGCCGGTACGAGGATCCGAGGCAGGAGGAGCTTTCGCACCTCTCGTATGCGTGGACGCTCGAGCAGACGGCGGTCGACGCCAAGGCGTACCTCGGCGCGCTGCCGTTCCGCATTGACCTGCGCCCGCTCGGCGGTCATGCGGCCGGCCCGACGGTGACGCTGATCCACGGCAACCAGGTGCTGAACACGGTGTACGTGCACGCCGAGCGCAGCGACGACTTCCTGGCCAAGATGGGGGAGGCGCTCGGCGCGCGCGCCGGCGACGTGGTCTGCTTCGGGCACACGCACGTGCCGTGGCATCGGGTGGTGGAGGGCATCCACTTCGTGAACACCGGCAGCGTGGGGCGCCCGAAGGACGGCGACCCGCGCGCGGGGTACGTGATGCTCGAGGTCGGCGCGGACGCCGTGGCGCGCGTGGAGTTCGTGCGCGTTTCGTACGACGTCGAGTCGGCCGCGCGAGCCATCATCGCGAGCACCCTGCCCGACGATTTCGCCAACTACTTGCGCACGGGCGGGCGGAGCACGCCCCCCGGCGCATCGGGATCATCCCAATGACCGGACTTTCCGTGCTGCCTGCCCCGTCCATGGGCTGGCGGGCACATCCCAGGTTTCTGCTTGCGACTGGCGCGGGCGCGTGGCTCGGCTTGTATCGGCTGCTCGCCCCCGCTTCGGAAGCGCTCGTCGGCACGCTCCCAGTCAATCGCGACAGTCAACTGGGGACGTCGCTGCAGTTCGTCTTCTACGATGCGCCCAAGGTGCTGCTGCTCCTCACCGGCATCGTGTTCGCCATGGGCATCGTCAACTCCTACTTCACGCCCGAGCGCACGCGGGCGCTGCTCGCCGGGCGGCGCGAAGGAGTGGCCAATGTGCTGGCGGCCAGCCTTGGCATCGTGACGCCGTTCTGCTCGTGCTCGGCGGTGCCGCTCTTCCTCGGCTTCGTGCAGGCCGGCGTGCCGTTGGGCGTCACCTTCTCGTTCCTGATCTCGGCCCCGATGGTGAACGAGGTGGCGCTGACGCTCCTCTTCGGGCTGTTTGGCTGGCGGGTCGCCCTGCTCTATCTCTCGCTCGGCCTCTCGGTGGCGATCGTCGCCGGCTGGGATCCTCGGCCGCTTCAATCTGGAGCCCTACCTCGAGCCGTGGGTGCGCAACATGCCGCGCAGCGCCGCCGCCTATGACGCCGAGCCGCTCTCGCTGGTGGAGCGGATGGCCGGGGGGGCGCAGGCGGTGCGCGAGATCGTCGGCAGAGTGTGGCCATACGTGCTGGTCGGCATCGGCGTCGGCGCCGCGATCCACGGCTTCGTGCCGCAGGATTACCTGGCGGGCGTGATGGGGAAGGAGGCGTGGTGGAGCGTGCCGATTGCCGTGCTGATCGGCGTGCCGCTGTACTCCAACGCCGCCGGCGTGATTCCGGTGGTGCAGGCCCTGCTCGCCAAGGGGGCAGCGCTGGGAACGGTGCTCGCGTTCATGATGACCGTGGTGGCACTGTCGCTCCCCGAGATGGTCATTCTGCGCAAGGTGCTCACGCCGCGGCTCATCGCGACGTTCGTGGGTGTTGTCGCGACCGGCATCCTGCTGGTCGGTTACGTGTTCAACGCCGTGCTGTAGGGTGGCACGGGGGAGTCCATATGAAGAAGGTGCAGGTGCTCGGAGCGGGGTGCGCCAACTGCAAGCGCACGGCGGCGCTCATTCAACAGGTGGCCGACGCTCGCGGCGTGCCGATTACCCTGGAGAAGGTCGAGGATTGCCAGCAGATCGCGAGCTTCGGGGTGATGCACACGCCCGGCGTCGTGATTGACGGCATCGTGGTGCACGCGGGCGGCGTGCCGGCGCCGGAGAAAGTTGAGGGGTGGATGCAAGGATAACCGCGGAGGTCGCGCGGTTGCCCCGACAAGCTGGGAGGCGACGCCCGTCGGCAACGTTACCGAGGCGACGCGCATCGCACACCCAGGTCGTCCGTTGGCGAGAGCGCATCTACGGCTCACGCGTGGTAATCGTAGAGTCCACGTAACGTGTCGCGCCCACGGTAGAGGTGTACAACGTCAGGCGGTACCCGAGCGGCCTACCCGCTCCCAGTCTCGCCTCCGCGTGGTGCTCCGTGCGGCTGATCGTCATGCGCGCGGGGTCCGGCCCGTCGCGCATCACCTCCGTCAGGATGCGTCCATCCATCCGCGGAACGGGAAGACCGAGGAGCGAGAGGAGGGTAGGCGCCACGTCGGTGTTCGCGCTCGGTACGCGGGAGCGCACGCCCTGCTTGATGTGTGGCCCGACTGCGATGAAGGTCGCGCCAAGATCATACGGGCTCGAGCTGCCGTGGCCGGCGACACCCGCCTGGGCGGTCCAGCCGGCGATGCCTGCCGCGTTCCGCCGGTGCGACCAGTTCGCGGAGAAGAGGATGTCACCGGCGCGCGGATGCTCCCACCCGACGCTGGCAAAGGAGAGCGTTCCGTCCTCGCTCCCTTCTGTATGGCCGCCCGGCGTCGCCGCCGTGAAAACGGCGCCGACTTCTGGCGCGGCGTGCAGCACCTTCACGACCTCGGCCCTCGCGACGTGGTGACCGGGACGCAGGTACACCGCGTTTCCGGCCACGACAACCTGGTCGCCAAAGGTCGAGAGGACGCGCGCGAAGGGAGCGCCAGTTCCTGCGTGCGTCGAGAAGCCGTGATCCGAGACAATGAAGACGTCGACCCGATCGCGCAAACCGCGCGTCACGAGGCCCTCCATGAGGCGCGCCACGGCGCGATCGACGGCGCGGATGACCGAATCGGCGACGGGCGAGCCGAGGCCGGCGGCGTGCACCGAGTGATCGGGATCGGTGAGCCAGAGCATGCCGACGTCGACGTCGAGTGAATCGACGCCAACGCGCAGGAGCGCGTCGACCGCCCAGTTGTTGGCGAGCGACGTCGCACTCCCTCGTCCCGGGGGTGGGCCAACGCGTGCGTGCACTCCGGGGGCGAGCGCCGCCGGGAGAATGAGCTCGGTCGCCAAGATCGGCGCGCGTCCCGCCCCCGCGAGGAGATAGGCCGAGCCGGATGAACCCGCGCTGGCCACCACGGTGCGCAGTCCGCGCACCGCGAGCAGTTCGTGAATCGAGGGAGCGGTGATGAGACGGCCGTCGAGCGCGCTGTCGGCACGCATCATGGCCCGCGCGTCACCGGTGTTGAGCGCCCGGGTGCTATCGACCGCGGGGAGAAAGATCGCGTTGTCGAGAATCCCGTGGGACCGGGGCAGCATCCCCGTCGCCAGCGACGTGGCATTGACGCGGGTGACCGTCGGGTAGACCGCGTGGTGCGCGGACGAACTCACACCCTGCGCCGCGATGGCGGACAGCGCCGGCATCGCGCCGACGGTCACATGATCCGGACGGAGCCCGTCGATGACGACGAGCAGCGCGCGCAGTCGCGGCGCACGCGCGACCGGCGGCACGTTGCTTGCCCCCACGCCCGCCACGACGCCCAGCAGCGCGGTGACGCTCACCGCGAGGGCGAACACCGCGATGCGCGGGCTGCGACGGCGCGAGATGGAACCTGATGAAGGACGCATCAGAGTCGGTACCGAGCGCCGAACTGGATCTGGTATGGCGCCCCGCTCTTCACCGCCCGGCCGACGTTCTCGTTGACCTTGTACGTGTAGCGGCGCGATGCCTGGTTGAACCCGGTCACTGCGTAGAGCTGCTGGGCGCTGCCGAGGTTATACACGCCGCCCCACTCACGTTTGAGAAGATTCGCCACGTTGAAGACGTCGACCGTGATTTCCACCGCCTGCCGATTTCGCAGCGAGAAGCCGCGCGTCAACCGCAGGTCTGTCTGGGCACGGAAGGGTGACCACCCGCCGTTGCGCGATGCGATACGCCCCAGGTTGCGCTTGATATAGTCGCGGGCGCGATTGTTGGGGTTGGCGAGGACGCGTTTCATCGCCGCCGCGATGTCCGCCGGCGTCGCCGGATCGTTGGGATCGAAGACGAAGGCGAGGTCGTTGTTGGACGTGCCGTCGCCGTTGACATCACCGTTGATGATGAGCGAGTACGGAGCACCGGAAATGCCGATGTAGCTCCCGCTCAACCGGAAACCCCACACCGGCGGCAGGGTGAAGGCACCCACAATCTTGTCTCGGAATGCGTTGTCCGTCGGCCCCCACGCATCGGCGAGCCGGCGTGGATCGCCGGTGTTCTTCGAGAACGTCGAGGTGATGGCAATACAGCAGTTGAACGAGGAGTTGTCCTCGCTCGTGTTGCGCGTATACGAGAGTGAGACAAATGACGCGCGCGGAAGCGACCACGTCCCCTGCAACACCAGCGACCGCTGGGTCAGCGAGGAGGCGCCGACGAGCTCGAGGACGCGTCCCAGGTCCTGATGGACGCGTGAGTCGGCGTTGTTGGTGCGTCCCGCCTTCGTGATCTTGGAGTCGGGGACGAACACGCCGCGCCCGCCCTCGATCGTGAAGTACGGGCTTTCCACCATGTTCCGATCGAAGTACTGGAAGTTGTTGACGGTGCGCGCGTAGTACCCGAAGACTCCCAACTGCACCGGGCCGAGGCGTCGCTCGTAGCCGGCGCTCGCCTTCCATGTCGTCGGGACATGGAAGTTCCTGGAGATGTAGTTCACATACGCGGGGACGGAGGACGGATCGACGCCAGCGGGAATGCCCGGCACGGCCGCGAGATTCTGCCGATAGGCCGGGAAGTCGGGACGCGGTGCGGCGGCGCCGACCTGGATGATGTCGACCGCCTCGAGGCCGCTCTGCAGGATGTGATTCACCTGCACGTTGTACGGCGGCTGGCTGCTGAAGCGTCCGACGCCGGCGCGAATCACGTCGCGCCCGGTCGAGCCGAGCTCCCACACCAGCTGCGCGCGCGGCGAGACAATCCAGTCACGCGGCGTGACGTCGGTGCGGGCGCCAAGGCGTTGCTCGACGCGGGGGTTGTACGCGGCGCCACGGCCGAACACGACGCCATCGAGTCGCGCCCCCGCCGACACCGTGACCCCGTGCGTTGGCGTCCATTCATCCTGCACGAAGGCGGACAGGTCGGCCACGGTGAACGCCGCCGTCGTACCGCCCGCGCGCAGGGGGACCTGCCGACTGAAGCGCGCCGCTGTGAGCGCGTCGAGTTGCGCGAGGTTATCGAACTCGAAGAGCCCGCGCTGCTCGATGGGGAGGTACCGCGCGATGCGCGTGATGATGTTGTCCGTGCCGACGGTGACCGTGTGCACCCCGCGATTCCAGTACAGCGTGTTGGCGAACTGGAACTGTCGCTCCTTGTAGTGTTCGGGCGCCAGGCGGTTGCCGCCGAACTGCACGGTCACGGTGCGGCTGGTGTTGTCGGGCAGCGTGGAGGCGATGCGCACAAAGCCGCGCGGCAGCTGGTTCTGCGGTATGCGTTCGCGGGTGAACTCGAGCGCCTGCAGCTTGAGTTCGTTGACCAGCGTAGGGCGGAACGCGGAGCGGAGCGATACGAGCGTGCCGTAGCTGTTCACCTTTGCCGCGCCCCGGGATTCGAAATAGTGGAGCGCCTGGTCGGGACCGATCTCCTGCGGATCGGAGTAGCGCGTGGTGTTGTTGCGCAGCGTGAGGCGGTGCCGGTCGCTCACCTGCCAGTCGAGGCGACCGAAGACGGCCTGGCTCAGCGGCTTGCGCGAGAAGACTCCCGTCTGCTGCTGCGTGGTGTCGAGCCCGTACTTGCCGGCAAGGATCGACGTCAGTCGACTGAGCGAGTCACGGGCGATGCCGAGTTCGATCTCGTCCGCGGGACTACGCACGTTCGTCACTTCGAGCGGGAGCGACTGGTCGGTTCGGTCGTACGCGGCGAAGAAGTGGAGCCGGTCCCTGATGATCGGGCCGCCGACGCTCGTCCCCATTTGCCGCACCATGAAGTTCGCCGGGGGGACGCCTCGCAGATCTTCGGTGGTGAGGTGCCGGTCGCGGTAGAAGGAGAAGGCGGAGCCCGTGTAGTCGTTCGTGCCCGACTTCGTGACGGCGTTGATCAGCCCGCCGCCCTGTCGCCCTTTGCTCACGTCGTACTCATTGGTGATGATCTCGAATTCACGGATCGCCTCGACGGTCATGGTGAGCGGGCCGGCGAAAGTCTGCCCGGTGTTGTTCATTTGCGCACCCACCCCGTCGATGCGGACGTCAGTGCTCATCGGACGCGCGCCACCGAGGCTCGTGCCGCTCCCGGCCAGCGGCGAGAGCTTGGCGAGGTCCTGGAAGCGGCGATTCTGATTGGGGAGCTGTTCGATGCGAGCCCCATCGATGCGCGTGGCGGCCCCATTGCGCTCGATGACGCGGGCCGCCTCAGTCGTCACCGTCACAGCCTGCAGGTTCACGCGGCTACGCAGGACGCGGAAGTCGGCGGTCGCGGTGCTCCCGAGGTTGAGCATGAGCCCCTCGCGCGCGACGGGACTGTAGCCCACGGCGCGCACCGTCAGGCGATACGGCCCCCCCAGCGGAAGTTGAGTGGCCACGTAACGTCCTTGCGCGCTGGTCGTGAGCTGAGCAACGAAGTTGGAGGATGTGTTTCGGACTTCGATGGAGGCGCCGGCGATTGGGGCGCCGGTCGAGTCCGTGACGATGCCGTGGATGGCGGCATCCGTTCCCTGAGCGGCGACGGTGGTGGAGGCAAACGCGGCAACAACGGCGGCGAGCAGGGTTGCTCGGCGGAACTGGGCGGGCGACATGCGGTTTCTGGGGTAGTGGGGGATACACCCCGTGAGCGCCATTGCTCACGGTGCGGCAGTCCCCATACAACCAGTCCCGCGTCACGGTGCGTGCGCCTGCAGATATCGGTCGAGTCACGAAACGGCGTCAGCGACGTGACGACGGCACGCCGCCGAGAGAGTCGCCTGAGTGCGCCCGAGAAGTCAGTCGGGTGTCTCATTGGCACGACCGTCCGCCTAGAACAGCCCCTCCACCGACAGGTAGCGCTCGCCGGTGTCGTAGCAGAAGGTCATCACGCGGGAGCCCTTGGGAAGTTCGGGGAGCTTCTGCGCCACGGCGGCCAGCGCCGCGCCGGATGAGATGCCGACGAAGATCCCCTCCTCGCGCGCGCACCGCTGGGCGTACGCGAACGCCTCGTCCTTGCCGACGGTGATGACACCGTCGAGCACGTCGCGGTGGAGGTTCTTCGGCACAAAGTTCGCGCCGAGTCCCTGCAACGGATGCGGCCCTGGCTGGCCGCCGCTGAGGATTGGCGACGCCGCCGGTTCCACCGCGAAGACCTTCAGCGCGGGCCACACCTTCTTGAGTTCCTCACCCACGCCGGTGATGTGGCCGCCGGTGCCCACGCCCGTGATCAGCACGTCGAGGCCGCCGGGGAAGTCGGCGTAGATCTCGGCGGCCGTCGTGCGGCGATGCACGTCAATGTTCGCCTGGTTCTCGAACTGCTGCGGAATCCAAGCGCCGGCCACCGTCGCCGAGAGCTCCTCGGCGCGCTCCACCGCGCCGCGCATCCCCTTCTCGCGCGGCGTGAGGTCGAGTTCGGCACCGTACGCGGCCATCAGGCGGCGCCGCTCGATGCTCATGGATTCGGGCATCACGAGAATGATGCGGTAGCCCTTCACCGCCGCGACCATGGCCAGCCCGATGCCGGTGTTGCCGGAGGTGGGTTCGATGATGACGCTGCCGGGCTTCAGGAGGCCGCGCTGCTCGGCGTCCTCGATCATCGCGAGGGCGATGCGGTCCTTGATGCTGGCGCCGGGGTTGGCGCGCTCCAGCTTCATCCACACCTCCGCCTTGCCGAACAAGCGGTTGATGCGGACGTGCGGGGTATTGCCGATCGTCTCGAGTATGGACTGGGCGTTCATGGGGGACTCTCGCGCGTTGGGGAGCTAGATGACGTACTGGGCGTCGCCGCCGGTCATGTCCTTGGGCCGAACCATGGCCTCCGCTTCGTGATGCACCACCGAGAAGGGCGGCACGCTGTGGGTGAGCCAGACGTTGCCGCCCACGATGCTGTCGTGCCCGACGACGGTATCGCCGCCGAGGATGACCGCCTGGGCGTAGATGACGACGTCGTCCTCGATGGTCGGATGCCGCTTCGACTTGGCGAGGCGTTTCGTAACGCTCAGGGCACCGAGCGTCACACCCTGGTACAGCTTGACATTGTCGCCGATCACCGTGGACTCGCCGATCACGATGCCGGTGCCGTGGTCAATGGCGAACGACGCGCCGATGGTCGCGCCCGGGTGAATGTCAATGCCCGTCACCTGATGGGCGTACTCGCCGAGGAGGCGGGGAAAGATCGGCACGCCGCGCGTGTAGAGTTCGTGCGCCAGCCGGTGGATGGCGATGGCGGTGAAGCCCGGGTAGGCGAGGATCACCTCGTCGAGACTTTCCGCCGCCGGATCGCCGGCGTTGATCGCCTCGGCGTCGAGCAGCAGGCGTTCGTGGATGCCGGGCAGCGCCTCGGTGAAGGCGTGGGCGACCGCGTCCACGGACGGGGCGCCGGCCTTCAGCAGCGGGCCGATCATCCGCTTGAGGTCGCGTTCGAGGAGGGCGAGCTTTGCCTCAATCTCGCCAGCCGTGAAATACGGTTCCCGGCAGAAGTGCGGAAAGAGGACCGCGAGCAGGTCGTCGGTGAACTGCTGGGCGCTCTGCTTGAGTTGGAAGCCGAAGGTCGCCGAGTCGCGGCGGGCCTTGAGGTCGTCGGCAAAGGCCTGAAAGCGGGGGGAGGGCGCGTTCGTCATGGGGCGTCAAAGAGGGGGTGTATTCAGTATAAGCGGGGCTGGGGCGCGAAGTTCCCCTGTGCCGCCGGGCCCTTGCGCGCCGCGCTCGTCGTATTATCTTAGTACTAAGATATAAACGGCGCCAGTGCGCCGCCAGACCATCTCGCCGGAGCCCCCATGTCGCTGCGTCCCGTCCACCGCATCATCACCGCCAAGCCCACGATGGAAGGGGCCGGCGTCCGCCTGCACCGCGCCTTCGGCTTTGGCGAGACGGGCGAGTTCGATCCGTTCCTGCTGTTCGACGATTTCCGCGGCGACACGCCGTCCGATTATGAGGCCGGCTTTCCGTGGCATCCGCACCGCGGCATCGAGACCATCACCTATGTGCTCGCCGGCACCGTGGAGCATGCCGATTCGCTGGGCAACAAGGGCCTGCTCGGCGCCGGCGACGTGCAGTGGATGACGGCCGGGTCGGGGATCATGCACCACGAGATGCCGCAGGGCGACCCCGTGGGGCGCATGCACGGCTTCCAGCTCTGGGCGAACCTGCCGTCGCAGCTCAAGATGACGAAGCCGCGGTACCAGGACATCCTGGCCAAGGACATCCCGACGGTGCTCGACGACGACGGCACCGCGGTGCGCGTGATCGTCGGCGATTTCTGGGGGAAGACGGGGCCCGTGGAGGGGGTGGCGGCCGACCCCAGCTACGTGGACGTCTCGGTGCCGCCCGGCACGAAGAAGCGGTTGAAGGTGGACACGCGACGCAACGCGTTCGCGTATGTATTCGCCGGCAGCGGCACGTTCCGCGACGCGTCGGAGCCGTTTGGCGTGCTGACGGAGAAGGCCGATGACAGCATCGTGCGCGAGCGCACCGGCAACCGGTCGCTGGTGGTCTTTGGCGGCGGCGACGAGATCGTGGTGCAGGCCGGCGACGAGGGAACTCGCTTCCTGCTGGTGAGCGGCAAGCCGCTCGAGGAGCCGGTGGCGTGGTACGGGCCGATCGTGATGAACACCAAGGCCGAGCTGACACAGGCCATCACCGACCTGCGCAACGGGACGTTCATCAAGGAGAGCGCGTAGCGGCGGGGGGAAGCTTGCGCTTCACGATGCGTTCGATCTCGGCGGTGATGGTCCGCACGTTGATCGGCTTGCTGATGTAGGCATCGCAGCCGGCGGCGAGGGCCGCCTCCTCGTCGCCGCGCATCGCCTGCGCGGTGAGCGCGATCACCGTGATGCCGCGGAGCGCCGGGTCGTGCCGGATGCGCCGCGTCGCTTCGTAGCCGTCCACGTCAGGCAGCCGGATGTCCATCAGCACGACGTCGGGCGCCGCGGTCTTCGCGAGCGTGAGCCCCGCGGGCGCGCTCGTCGCCGCAAGGACCGTGTGGCCGGCGTGCTCGAGCACTTCGGTGATCAACTCGAGATTGAGCGGCGTGTCCTCGATCACGAGCACGCGGAGTTTCACGGCGCGTCCGGCCTGGCGGTTGCGGACCCTCGAATCGCGTCGGCGATGGCGGCGAGAAACGGCTGTCGCGTGACCGGCTTCACAAACCAGGCGGCGGCGCCGAGTGAGAACGCCAGTTCGCGTTCGTCCGTAATGGAGACGACGAGCACCGGGATGTCGCGCGTCTCCGGCTGCCGCTTGAGCACGGTCAGCACGTCAATGCCGCCGGGCCGATCGGGCAGGATGACGTCGAGCGTAATGGCGGCCGGGCGCATGGCGCTGGCGTGCTGCAGCGCATCGGTGCCGGTCCCGGCGTGAGCGACGCGGTAGCCGGCACCCTCGAGGTAGTCGGTGAGCAGCGTGTCGGCGTTCAGGTCGTCCTCCACGATCAGCACGAGCGGCGCGGCGTCTGCCGTCTCTGGCGTGGGGCTCGCGACGCGCGGACCGCCGTCGGCGGGCGTCTCGCCGGCCGTTGGCAGGGTGAAGTGAAAGGTGCTCCCGGCGCCGGGCGTGCTTTGCACGCCGAGTGTGCCGCTGTGCAGCATCACGAGCCGGCGGGCCAGCGCGAGGCCCAAGCCGGTGCCTTCCTGCGACCGGCCATACTCGCCGCCGACTTGCTCGAACTCGTCGAACACGCGTTCGAGGTCGGACACCGCGATGCCGATGCCGGTGTCCACGACCTCGAGGCGCACCACGGCGCGTGCGCCTTCCGTGCGCTCGGCGCCACGCACGATGATGGATCCGCCGTCAGGTGTGTACTTGATGGCGTTGCTGACCAGGTTCACCAGGATCTGTTTCAGGCGGGCGGCGTCGGCGCGCACGAGCGGCAGGTCGGCGGGCACCTCGCTGCGCAGCGTGTGTCCCTTGCGGGACGCCAGCGGATGCAGGCTCGAGAGCACCTCCTCCACGGCGCCGGCGGGATTCACGCGCGTGATGGACAGCTCCATTCGCCCCGCCTCGACCTTCGACAGGTCGAGAATGTCGTTGATGAGCGTGAGCAGCTGCCGGCCGCTCGTCAGCACGTTATCCACGAACCGTCGCTGCTTGGCCGTGAGCGGCCCCGCGGTTTCCTCGAGAAGGACGTCCGAGAAGCCGATGATCGAGTTGAGCGGCGTGCGCAGTTCATGGCTCATCTTGGCGAGGAAGTCGGACTTGGCCTGGTTGGCGCGCTCCGCGGCTTCCTTGGCCTCGCGCAGGCTGCGTTCACCCTCCTTGATCTGCCGGCTGGCCGCCGCCACCTCGAGCGTCCGCCGGTACACTTCCGCCTCCACGGCTTCCGCATGCGAACGCAACTGCGCGGACGACTCGCGCTCCGCCTCCTGTTCGCGCTTGAGGCGCACGAACTCTGTGACATCCTCGACGCGATGGATGATGCCGAGCAGGGTGCCATCAGGCCCGAGCACAGGAGTGTTGACCGGGCTCCAGAAGCGCGCTTCGAACCCGCCGCCCTCCGCGGCCGGGCGCGGGATGTCGTACTTCTGCACCGACATCGAGTCCTGGATGCGCAGGTCGCGCACGCGTTCCAGCGAGGTCCTCAGGTTGCGCGTGGCGTCGGCGCCCGGGTCGTCGGGATTGTCCGGAAAGACGTCGAAGATATGCCGACCCACGATGGCGTCGCGCACGGTCTTCGTGGCGCGCAGGTAGCGGTCGCTGACGGCGGAGATCACCAGGTCCGGCGTGAGCGCCAGGTACATGTCGGGGGCCGACTCGAAGAGCAGTCGGCAGTCGGGGGGAGGGACGTCGGGGCGCGGCATGGGGGTCAGGCGACCGATTGTCTCAGTGGGAGCGACATGACCACGCGCGTGCCGCGCTGGGTGCCGGCCGACGCGCGCACAACGCCGTGATGCGCCTGCATGACGAGCCCGACGAGAAACAGGCCGAGTCCGTGACCGCGCCGCGCACCGGACCGGCGCAACGAGAGTGATCCGTACTTCGAGAACAGCAGGGGGCGCTCTTCGTCGGGAATTCCCGGTCCTTCATCGGAGACTTCGAGCGTCACGCAGTCGGGGTCGCTGGCGACGTGCAGCGCCACGTTGGCCTCGGGCGGCGTGTGTCGGATGGCGTTGACGAGCACGTTCTCGAGGGCCCGCTGCAGCAGCGCGCGATCGCAGGGGACGATGAGCGGCTCGTCGGGCAGCTCGAGATGAACCGAGATTCCTTTCTCGGCGGCCAAGCCGTGCACCGTCGCCGCGGCCGCCCGCGCGACGTCCGCGATGGGCTCGGGCGAGAGCGCCGCCTGCAGCGCGCCGTCCTCCAGCAGCCGGGCCTGCAGGAGGTCATCAACCAGCTCGCGCAGCCGCCGGGCGGCCGTGCTCGCGCCGTCAAGGGCATCGTGCGCCTCCGGCTTCACGCCTTGCAGCTGGAGCAACTCCAGCCAGGCGAGAAGGGCAGCCAGCGGGTTGCGCAGGTCGTGCACCAGCAGCGCCACGAAGTCGTCCTTCATCAGGTGGAGCTGCTGCGCCTCCACGAGCAGCGCTTCGCGCTCGCGGTACAAGCGACGTGCACGGAGGAAGGCGCGCACCCGCATGCGCAGCTCGTGCACGTCCACCGGCTTGCTGATGAAGTCGTCGGCGCCGGCTTCGAAGCCCCGCAGCCGCTCGTCGGACGCCGACAGGGATGTGAGCAGCAAGATGGGGAGCAGCTCGTCGCGAAAGGTCTCCCGCAGCGCACGGGCGACGTCGTACCCGTTCAGGCCGGGCATCATGACGTCGAGCAGGACGAGGTCCACGGGGTGCGCGCGGGCGAGACGCAGGGCCGTCTCGCCCTCGGCCGCTTCGAGCACCACGTACTCGTCTTCGAGCAAGGTGCGCAGGAGCTCCCGATTGGTGTCCGTGTCGTCTACGACGAGAACTGTTTCCACGTTGAAGGCCCTCCGACGCTCCCGTCGCGCACACATCGGCTTGACGGGTCACACTCCGGGCGCCGAGCACGGTAACTTGACGTGACAAGCGCGCAGGGCGCAAGCACCCCCGTCGCGGGGCCGCGTGCACGCGAGGCCGGGAACGCCCAAGCACGCGTTTTGGTGCTATTGTTGCCTGAAGGGAGGCGCGCATGCACGATGAGACGCCGATTGGCCGCGTCATCGAAGGCCCGAGCAGCTTTCAGGGCCGCGCCGTGAACGCGCTGCTCCGGATCATGCTCCGCAGCCCGCTGCGGCATGACGCCGACATCGCCGCCCTGCGGCGGCGCTACGAGGAACTCGACGCGCGTCACTTCCCGCTCGACGAACGCGTGACACGCGAACCCGTCCTGTGCGACGGCGTGCCCTCGCACTGGGTGCGCGTGCCCGAGACACGCCCGGAGCGCGTGATCTTCTACCTGCACGGCGGGTCGTTCGCGTACCGGTTTCCCAACTCGCACGCCGCGTTCGCGGCCCGGCTCTGCCGGCGGCTCGAGGCCCGGGCGCTCATGCCGGACTACCGGCTCTCCCCCGAGCATCCGTTTCCCGCCGCTCCCGATGACTGCGAGGCGGCCTATCGCTGGCTGCTGGCGAGTGGCGTGGCGCCGAGCCACGTGGTCTTTGTCGGCGACTCGGCGGGCGGCAACCTGGCGCTGGTCACCCTGCTCCGGGCGCTGCGGGCGCGCGCACCACTCCCCGCCTGCGCCGTGCTGCTCTCCCCGGGCGTGGACTGCACGCTGAGCAGCCGCAGCATGGTGGACAACGCCGATCGCGATCCGATGCTGCGGTTGAACAACCTGCTCGTCCTGCGCAACCATTACGTGACGAACCCCACCCAGGTCACGCATCCCGATGTGTCGCCGCTGTTCGGGGAGTTCGCGGGGCTGCCGCCGCTGCTGCTGCAGGTGGGCAGCTCGGAGCTGCTGCGCGACGAGGCCGTGCGCGCGGCGCAGAAGGCGCGGGCCGCGGGCGTGGATGTCGAGCTCGAACTGTGGCCGGAGACGCCGCACGTGTTCCAGATCGTGTCGTTCCTGCCGGAGTCGGTGCTGGCACTGGAGCATATCGTCCGCTTTGTGCTTGCGCGGACGGGGTGGGAAGCCACACCGCCCGTCGTGGGCGAGACCGCCACGACGCGTTAGGCCCGTCGCAGACGACGCGCTTGACCGGCGTCGCCGCGCAACGAAGCTTCGGGTGGTGGCGACTCGATTTCGCGTCCATACTGCCCTGATCGGCCTGTTCGTCACGACGGCCGCATCAGCGAACGGTCAATCCACGCTTTTGGGTGTGGTGTACGACTCCCTTGGCGCGCGCGGCCCGATGCGCCACGCCACGGTCGTCCTCATCGAGCGCGCGCGGTACGCCGCCACCGACACGCTCGGCCGCTTTCGGTTTGACAGCGTGCCGGCGGGCCGGTACTCGCTGGCGCTGCTGCACCCGGTGCTGGATTCGTTCGACCTTTCCGTCCCCGCGGTGGCTGTTGATGTCGCCAGCAACCGCGAGACGTTCGTGACGCTCGCGACGCCCAGTGCGCAGACGGCGTTCGAAGCCGGGTGCGCGGTGCGGCTCGCGCAGGCGTCGCAAGCCTCGGACGTGGTGGCGTACCTGAGAATCCCGGGAGCCTGCGCCAGGCTCTTGCGTCGCGCAGAGGAGGACGCGTCGGTGATGCCCGACCCAGGCGGCGCCGGCGGGAGCATTCACGGCCAGGCGCAGCCACTGCGGGCCGTGGTCGTTTCGGAGCGGGCTCGTTCCATGTCGCCCATGGCGCTCCACGGCTTTGAGGATCGGCGACGGCTTGGGTTCGGCACCTTCCTCACGCCCGAGTTCCTGAAGAAGAACCAGTTCTCGTCACTCGCCGAAGTCCTCCATAGCACGCCCGCCGTGAAGCTCGAATACGGCACGGGAGGCCAGCCGGTGGTCTACCTGCGAGGCACGAGCGGGAGCTACTGTGCTCCGACGTTCTTCATTGACAACATGGAGTTTGACATGACGAACCAACCGTCCGTCATGTCGGGACAACGTGATGCGAAGTTCACGGCGCTCGGACGCGCCTTCAGCGACCTGAACGCGATGGCACCCGCGCACACCATCAAGGGCGTCGAGATCTACGATTCCCCCGGCGAAACCCCGGCGCAGTACGATCGGTCGTCGTCCACTGGGTGTGGGTCGGTCGTGATCTGGACGCGGTAGCGAGAACGCGGTTCGCGAGCCAGGAAGCGACTCGACGACCTGTCACCGGTCGCACGAGTGCCCGTTCGACGTCAGAAACGGATGCCGACGATCACCGGTACGGTCGAGGCGGGCATCAAACGTGAGTCTGCCGAGCGAGTCAGTGTGCGGGAGATACGCCCCGCCGGCCCCGTACTCGGCGAAGACCCGCGCCCGGAGAGGTGCCGCGGCGCCCAGGAGGAACACCAGACTCAAGACCCAGTGCGCTGTTCGGGCCAAGCGCCGCGCGCGCGCCGCTTTCATGGCCAACGCACGGCAACGGCGAGCTGCCCGGCCAACCGGTCATTGCGGTTGCGGACATTGCGGAATTGTGTGCCGCCAATGGACACGCCCATCCGCCGAGTGAGCCGCAGGCCCACCACGAAGGATCGGTAGCCCGTCACCACGGGTGGCCGGTCGGAATCCCAGTACGGGAGGTTCTTCCACTTGGCATAGTAGCCGCCCATCCCGAACTCCGGGATGATGCGGCTGAACACCCACGGCAGCCCGACCAATCGCACGGTGACCCCAGCGGTCACTGGCAGCTGCATTTGAGAATGGTCGTTCACGCCGGGGCAGCCGCGTGGAGCATCTGGGCAGTAGGGAAGAATCGACGCCACCGCGCCTCGGTGCAGTGTCGCGATTCCGTGCACGGCGGCCCCCGCGCCCCACTCCAGCACACCTGTGGTCGCCATGCGCCTGGTTGCGCCAGCGAGCAGGACCATGTCGGATGCACCGACCGGCGCCCACGTCACCCCGGTCTCCACGGTCCAGCGGCCGGTGGTCGGCTGTGCCTGCGCACGGCCGACGACCGCCATGGACAGGAACGCCAAGGTGACGCTGAATGGCACGGTCGAGATTCGCGACCACTTCATCTCGACGCTCCACTGTGATGCTGATGCATGGCAACTGAGAGCCGCGAGCGATTTGCCCGCTCGGCATGCACAACTCTCTCCAATATATGCCGCTTGCGATCGAGTGTGCGCTGCAAGTGGTGCCAATCAGCCATGCGCGGCGACAGAAAGGGCCGGCGCACCCGCCGGCCCCTCTGTTGTCTCTCTGTTGTCCCTGAACGCTAACCATAGTTGCAATTGGGATTGGGATGTCTTTCGTCGTTTCTTCAGGCTCTCTGCGCTAATCAAAGTTGCAATTATCGCACGCCATCTTGACAGGCTCGCTTCCCGCGCGGGCCGGAACCCACCGACATCGATAGAATTCGCCAAGCACTTGATGAGGGTTATGAGCACGTCCTAGAACCCGTGGGCCTGTTGGAACGCGATGATGCCGCAGACCAACTGCACCATCGCCAGATAGTTGTCGGCGCGGCGTTCCCAGCGCACAAGGAGCCCGCGAAAGCGATTGTGCCAGCTCGTGGTGCGCTCGACCACCCAGCGGCGCGGCCGACCGTGGACGACGCCGAGGAGCGGTGACTCGCCGCGCCGCCGGATGTGCGGCACAATCCGGCGCCGCCGCACCTCCGCTTCGGTGTCCGCATAGTCATAGCCCTTGTCGAGGCAGAGGTGCACGGGGCGGCGGGGGCCACGGGGCGCACGGACGACGATCGCATCGAGCACCCGCCCGACCAGCCACTTGTCGTGCACGTTCGCCCCGGTCGTCACCACCGCGAGCGGTACCCCGCGCCCCTCCGTGAGGATATGCCGCTTCACGCCGAGCTTCCCGCGGTCCGTCGGATTGGGCCCCGTGTCGCCCCCCTTTCGGCGCCTTCACCATGGCACTGTCGAGGGAACTCCACCGCAGCTACAGGCCGCGCTTCGTCCGGTAGTACTGGACGAGCGTCGTGTGGATGCGGCGAAATACGCCCCGCCGCCGCCATTCCTGCATGCGGAGGTGACAGATCGAGCCCGACCCGAACTGCCGGGGCAAGGCCTTCCACTGACACCCGGTCCGGAGCCGATAAATGATGCCGGCCAGGACCACGCGGTCCGCGATGCGCGGGCGGCCGCCGCGGGGCTTGGGCCGCTCGGCGGGAAGGAGCGGGGCAATCTGCTGCCACAACCGCTCCGGGACCTCGAAGAAGTTGGCATTCATGCTTCACGGACGACTCACCACCTTCCTAGTACTACAGTTGCACCCATGACGGTTCACGCGTCGCTCTGGTAACGACGACCGGAGCGTGGCGATGCGCGAGCAGCAACTGGCGGCGGGGTGGGCGCGGGAGCTGGCGACGGTGGAGATCGGA